>VBOY01000131.1:0-1303 GCA_005893295.1 Candidatus Eiseniibacteriota bacterium
GATCGGGCAGTGCTCGATCAGGCCAGCCGCTGGGCCCGCGCGTATCTGCGCGATCCCTCGGCCGTCCACCCATCGTTGGTCGCGACCGCCCTCGGTCTCGCCGCGCTGGGCGGCGATGTGGCCCTGTTCGATGACTACCGCGTCCGCTTCGAACGCGCCAAGACGCCGGCGGACCGATCGCGGTTCCTCGCCGCGCTCGGGGACTTCCGCGATCCCAAGGTGGTCGACAGAGCACTCGCCTACTCGCTCACCGGTCCGCTCCGCCCCCAGGAGACGAACCGCATCGCGAATTCTCTGAGGACCGAGCCCGTGCTGCGCGATCGCACCTATCGATGGATGGCCGAGAACTACGCCGCGATCGCCGCCCGAGTGCCGGCGTTCGTCCTGCCGGACCTGGTGTACTTCGCCTCCGGGTGCTCGCTCGAGCGTCTCGAGCGGGCGCGCGCGTTCTTCGCCGATTCCACCCACCGCGTGGCCGGAACCGGGGCGGAGTTCGAAAAGGAGCGCGAAGGCGCCTCGATCTCGCGGTTCTTGGCGCAGGCGGCAGCGGAGGCCCCCTAGTCCGGTCGAAGCTCGATCGCAGCGCCGGTGCGGCTCGAGGCGGAGCCCCGCCCTCAGTCCCGGCGCACCAGCACCAGCGTGATGTCGTCGCTGCGCGGCGACTCGCCCTCGAAGCCGCGCACGCGCTCGACGATTTTCTCGCGCATCCGCGGCAAGTCGGAGCTCGCCGCCGCCTCGATCATGGCCTCTCGCACGCGCTCGTCGCCGAACAGCTCCTCGCCCCGTTGTGCTTCCGGGATGCCGTCGCTGAACAGCGCCAGCACTTCACCGGCTTCCATCGTGACCGTGCGGGCCTCGTAGGGAAACTGCGGCAAGACGCCGAACGGGATCCCGGTGCTCTGGAGCTCTCGCAACTTTCCGTCTCGGATCAGGAGTGGGGGCGGGTGGCCTGCGTTCACGTACGTGAGCGCGTGGGTCGTGGGATCGAGCCGGCCCACGAACCCGGTCACGAACCGCTTGGAATCGGTGGACCGGTTGATGATCGCCCCCAGGCGAGCGGCGAACTCGGCCGGGTCCGTGTACGATTCGTAGAGGACGCGCGCCGAGGCCAGGAACGAAGACATGAGGAGTGCGGCCCCCATGCCTTTGCCGGTCACGTCGCCCACCATCAGGAGCACCACTCCGTCCCCCCCCACGCGGAAGTCGTAGAGGTCGCCTCCCACTTCGTAGCAGGACTCCAGGAAGGCGTGGATCGTGTACCCGGGGACCCGAGGCGTGACCGGGAGAAGATCCCGCTGGATCT
>VBOY01000131.1:1316-11924 GCA_005893295.1 Candidatus Eiseniibacteriota bacterium
TGCGCGGCCTCGAGCAGGCGTGCGTTCGTGATCTTGACCGCCGCCATGTTGGCCAGGATCGTGAGCAACTCGAGTTGCTCTTCGTGGAACGCCACGGTGAGATCGCTGCTATCGGCGTAGATCAGCCCCAGGACCCGCTCGTTGTCGAACAGAGGAACGGCCATCGCCGAGCGTACCGCCTGCATCACGATGCTCTGTTGCCCGGCGAAGCGCGGATCTGCGGCGGCATCCGCGGTCAGCACCGAAGTGCGCTCGTCGAGCACCATCTGCATGATCGAACTGGAGAGCGCGAGTGGCTGACTGGCTCGACCCCCCTGGGTGCGCGCGGCGACTTGGACCGGTTGCGACGTGTCGTCGTTCCGCAACAGGAGAATGTGGCGCGAGGCCGGCACCGCCCGCTGGACGAAGGTGAGGATCTCGTCGCAAGTTTCCTTGAGCGGGCGCGGCAACACGAGCAGGCGGCCGGCTTCGGCCAGCAAGTGGACCATCTGCTGCGAGGCGGGGCCCGATCGGGTGCGACGATCCAAGATCTGGTCCACGTTGAGGCGCAGCGACGTGCCAACCATCGAGGCTTCGTTGAGCCGCAGCCCCTGGCCCGGGTCATCGCTCGTGACCCGAAGCTGCACGTGCCCGATCTCGACACGGTCACCGGTGCGGATCTCGGTCGGCTCGCGCGCCTCGATCCCGTTGACGCGCGTACCGTTGCGGCTCCCCAAGTCGCGGATCGTGCACGTCTCGCCATGCCGCGTGATCTCCGCGTGTTCCTTGGAAATCGTGCCGTCGGCAATGTGGATCGCGTTGCGAGACGACCGTCCGATCGAGAGATGCTCCCGATCGAGCGGCCACACGCGCTGTTGATCGCCGACTTGGCCGGAGAGAAAGAGCGACATGGCGAGAACCTATCACACGCCCGATGGGGCCCGATCGGGCGGGCATGGAGTCGACGGATGACGCGCGGAGGCGGCTCTGGCATGCTGGGCTGGGACGTGGAGCTTCCCGCCCGCCGACACGCGCTCGTCCCCACGTGCCCACTTCACCGACCCAGCCACTTCCCCCAGAACCCGAGGACGGCCCCCATTCCCTCGTCCCTGGCGAACCGCCTCGTCCCGACCCCGGCTCGCGCAACCGGGCAGCCGGGCCGATAACCCGGGCATGGCCAAGGGACGGCTGAAGAATCACGCGGTCGAGACGATCGGCCGTTTGGCGGCCGGGGTGATGGTGGTGTTCCTGATTCTCCCCCTGGCGGGGCTGCTCGTGCGGGTCTCGCCGCGCGCGTTGGTGGCGAGGCTTGGCCAGCCGGTGGTGCTCGACGCGCTGCGTTTGAGCCTTCTCACCAGCCTCGGCTCGACCGCCGTGGTCGTCACGTTCGGGCTCCCGCTCGCCACCTTGCTCGCCACGCGCTCGTTCCGCGGCAAGCGTCTGATCGAAACCTTGGTCGACCTGCCGATGGTGCTCCCGCCCACCGTCGCCGGCGTGGGCCTGCTGCTCGCGTTCGGGCGGACCGGACTTCTCGGCGGCGTGCTGAGCGTGTTCGGAGTCACGATCCCGTTCACCACGGCGGCCGTGGTGCTTGCCCAGACGTTCGTCGCCGCCCCGTTCTTCGTCGCCGCCGTGACCGCAGGGTTGAGCGAGATCGAGCCGCGCTATCTCGACGCCGCCGCCACCCTGCGGGCGTCTCCAGCGACCCGCTTCTTCCGCGTCATGCTCCCGCTCGCTCTGCCTTCGGTCGTCGCCGGCGCGGCCATCAGCTGGGCGCGCGCACTGGGCGAGTCCGGGGCCACGATCACGTTCGCCGGCAACTTGCCCGGTGTCACCCAAACCATGCCGCTCGCCGTGTACATGGCGCTCCAGTCCTACCTCGAGGCCTCGGTCACCCTCGCCGTCCTCCTGTTGGCGGTCTCGTGCGCCCTGCTGTTCGCGTTCCGATCGCTCCCGCTGCGCCCGCTGTCCCGGAGGAATCGTGCTGCGAGCCTCGATCGTTAGGAACCGGCCGGGCTTTCGGCTCGAGGCCGAGCTAGCGGTGGACCGCGCCTCCACTCTGGTGGTGGTGGGGGAGAACGGGGCGGGGAAAACCACCCTGCTGCGCGTCCTCGCCGGGCTCGAGAGCGCGGATGCGGGCGAGATCGTGCTGGATGAACAGGTCTACGGGAGCGGCAGCGCGCGCCCCATGGTGCCGGCCTGGCAACGGAACGTCGGCTACGTCGGACAGGACGCGGCGCTCTTCCCGCATCTCACCGCGTTCGAGAACGTTGCCTTCGGCCTGCGCGCCCAGGGGCTGCGGGGTCGTTGGATACGCACGCGGGTCGGCGAAGCGCTCGACCGCTTGACCGTCGCGGGCCTCGCGAAGCGCCGGCCCCACGAGCTCTCCGGTGGTGAGCGACAGCGCGTCGCGCTGGCGCGGGCTTTGGTCCTGGAGCCCGCTCTGCTGCTCCTCGACGAGCCGCTGTCGGGGCTCGATGTTCAAACTCAACGCACGACCCGGGGGGTGCTTCGCCATGTCCTCGCCGAAGCTCGCTGCGCGACGATCTACGTCACGCACGCCGCGTCCGAGGCGGTGATGTTCGGCGACCGCATCGCGGTGCTCGAGGCCGGGCAGGTCACTCAGCAAGGCACCCGGGACGATTTATTGCGCCACCCGCGGACTCCGTACGTCGCCGACCTGATGGGGGTGAACCTCTACCGGGGAACACTCGCGTATCGAGACTTCGCGGGGCTTGCCGAGGTCCAGACGACCGAGGCCACGTTGTCGGTCGTCGATCCGGGCGGCGACGAAGACGTGTTCGTGCTCGTGATCCCGCGCGAGGTGACGCTGTTCCTCGAACGGCCGGAGGGCAGCGCGCTCAACACGTTCTATGGGCCGATTGCCGAGCTGACCCCCGAGCCACCCTTCGGGGAGCGCGTGCGCGTGGCGGTGGACTCGACGCCGCCGATCGTGGCCGAGGTGACGCGCCACGCGGTGGAGACGATGGGGCTCAAGCCGGGTCAGCCCGTGTTCGCCAGCTTCAAGGCCAGCGGCGTGTTCACCTACCGCTAGGCACCAGTCCCCCGGGTCAACGCCAGGCGGCTGCGCGCTTGGCTACGTCATAGCCCGCGAGCGCAGCGGCGAGCGCCGCCGCGGCCAAGATGACGCGGTCCAGATCGGTCTGGTTGAAGGGCTCACCGTCGCGCTTGTTGCTCAGGCTGAGGACGCCGTACAAACGACCCCCGTGCAACAGCGGCGCGACGATGAACGAGTCCGAGTTGTAGGCGCCCTCCGGAGCTTGGGGAAGCTGGCCCGCGTCCTGGCGCAAGCGCACGAACAGTGGCTTTCGGTGGCGCGCGACCCAGCCCGCGACACCCTGACCGACCCGCACCTTGACGCGCCCCGCGATGGCCGGGTCGATTCCACATTGCGCGGCGATCTGCAGCGCCTCGCTCCCGGCGTCGAGTACCATCAAGCTGCAACGCTCGATGCCGAAGCGGTCGCAGAACCACGTCATCATGTGCTGGGGAAACGTCGCCTGCTCGTGCTCCTCGGCCAGGACCTGGAACACTTCCTTCATGAAGTCGATGGTGCGCTCCAGCTCCATGACTTCCCATTGAGTCTCGTTGAGCTGCGAGTAAGCTGCCGAGAGATGCTCGGTGGCCGTCTCGGATTGATCTTCGAGGGCGGTCAACGCCACTTTCACCCGCTCCAGCTCGCCCTTGTAGCCGCCCGAACTCTTGTCGAGCAGGTCGATCTGGGCCGCCAGAGCCTCGAGCGCCTCCGCCTTGGCGTGGTTGTCCTCGCCGAGCTGCGTCGAGTGAGCGTCCAGCATCTCGACTTCGCGCCGCAGGTGTTGCGACGCGTCCTCGTCCTGCGCGACCCGACCGCGGGCGGCGCGATACAGGTGCTGCGCGAGCGCCACCGTCACGATGCTGCGCAGCGGAACGATCTCTCCGAGCACCTTGCTCGGGAAGGCCGTCCTGCGCGGACTCACCAGGACCAGGATCCCGATCAGGTCATCCTGGTAGCCGAGTGGAAGGCAGACGCACGACTGCCAGTCGGAGAGCGGAGTGAGCGGCTGCAGCTCCGAGGCCTCGCGTGGATCGGCCGTGTAGCAGGGCGTCGTCCCCGCGTTCGTGGACAGGGCCTTGCGGTCGGCATCGTTGAAGAACGCGCTCGCATGGAACAGCTTGCGCACCAGTCGGTGCGGAAGCTGATCCACTCGAACCACGATGTTGCGACGGACCAGCTTGCCTCGGTCGCGCTCGTAGACGTCGACGAAGGCATCCTGGCTCACCTCGTAGAACGCCAGCGAGGCGCGCCATTCGGGCCGCGATCCCTCGAGAAAGCGGAGGAATTCGAAAGCCACGGCCTCCGTGCTGCGCGATCGACTCAGGCGGTCCGAAACGTCGCGAAGATTGAACCTGGACATGAGCGCTCCCGTGGGCGCGGTTGCGGATGCAAGGAGCCATGGCAGAATCGGCGAACCATCGAGCCGACTCGCCCCCAAGCCACGAGCCCCATCATGTCTTCGACCACTTCCCGCTCGCTCTTGAGGAAGTGCCTCGAGACGGCCCGTGCCTCGAAAGCAGTAGACGCGCCGCCCGTCACAGCGAACGGCGCGCCGCGATTGCTGGCCGCGGACATCCTGCCCGCATGCCGCAAAGCCCAGCTGATCCCTGTGGGCCTCCTTGGTGCCCAGCAAGGCACGCGCCAGACGCGAGGGAACGCGCGGAGCGTGGCCGAACTCCTTGCGGGCCAGGTGAATGGACATTCCTTGCCTCACGGGAGCTCGGTGCCGCCCGCCGGCCCGGAGAGCCCGAACGACGAAATCCGACCGGACCCCGCCCACCGCCTTGCCGGGCCCCGCCGCGGCGGAGGTCGGCGGGGCGGGTTAGGCCCGCTCTTCAAAGTCGCCGAGGGCGACCCGAATGGCCGCGACTGCGAGGGCCCCCTGCCCCGCCGCCACCGACATCGCGAACACCGGCGGACGCGTGATGTCGCCCGCGGCCCAGGCCCGCGGGTGACTCGTCCGCAGGGCCCTATCGACCGCGAGATAGCCATCGGCGTCGCGCGCGAGCGCGGGCGCGCACCACTCGGAGTTCGGGATGACGCCGATCTTGACCACCACCGCCGCGACCTCGCGCTCCATCGTCCCGTGCGGGCCCTCGAGGCTCACGCCACGCACCGTTCCGTCCCCGTGGACGGCGGTCACGCGCGTATTCGCGAGCACTTCGATCGCGCCCGTAGCCGCCACGCGCTCCCGAAAGCTGGCGCGCGCTCGCGGCACGCCGCGCACCACCAGCGTCACCGAGCATCCCACCTGAGCCAGCAGCAGCGCGTTCTCGAACGCGGCATCGCCGCCTCCCACCACCGCCACGCGAGTGCCCGCGAACCGCGCGCGATCCTGGGTCGCCGAATAGGACACCCCGCGTCCCTCGAATGTGTCGGCGCCGTCGGCTTCGAGCCGGCGGCGGCGCACCCCTACGGCGATCAGGAGCGCGTGGGCCTCGATCCGCTCGCCTTCCGAACCTCGCCGCCGCCGTGCCGAAGCGAGCTTCGATTCCCGCGTGGGCCAGCTGCCGGTGGAGGTGCTCGGCGATCGCAGGCCCTTCCCCCGCGGTCGCGCCAGCGAAATTCATCGGCTGGAAGTGCACGCTGTTCAGTTGTCCTCCGACCGTCGGAGCCTGCTCGATGAGCGCCACCCGGATCCCCAGCGAGCGCGCCCACAGCGCGGCCGAGGCTCCCGCGAGCCCCGCACCCACCACGAGCACATCCGGAACCATGGGATCTAGGTGCGCGAAGGCATCCGGATGGATGGGTCGGGCGCCCCACTCCCCGGCGCGCCAGCGAGCGTGCCCGCCACGTCCCAGAACGTCTTGATCGCCGGGGTGGGAAATCCATGTCGGCGCGCGAGTGCCTCGAGGCATGCCTGGCGTTCCGCTCCGCGATCCGCCGAGAGGTTGCCGGAGTCCCGCATGCGCACCTCCACCGCCACGCCTTGGACTCGACGCGGCACGGTGAGGGCGGCGGCCCGCAGCAAGAAGTCCCAATCCTCGGAGCATGGAAAAGACTCGTCGAATCCCTCGAGCTGCTCGAACAACGAGCGACGCACCATCCAGGCGCTCGGGGCGATGTAGTCGTCACGGCGCATCCACGCGTCGTCCCAGTCGTGGGCGATCAGGCGGCGCTCGAGCTCGACGCGCCGGCCGCTTTCGTCCACCCGCTCACGGATCACGGCGACGTCGTGGAACGCGAGCTCGACCTGGGGATGCGCGAACGCCCGCTGGAGATCCGCCAGGTGGTGGGGCAGCCAACGGTCGTCGTCGTCGAGGAACGCCAGCAACTCGGCTCGTGCCCCACCTGCCGCGTGATTGCGCGCCCCGCCCGGCTGACCGGCGTCACTCGGCAGCACGGTGACCTCGAGCAGGCCGAGTTCGGGGGTGGCTTGGTGAGCCATGCCTTCACCGTCGTCGGCGATGCGGACCTCGAGCGGAGCGACACGCTGCGCGGCGATGCTGGCCAGCGCGTCCGCGAGCAGCAGCGGGCGATCACGGGTGGTGACGATGGCGGCGATCGACGGCCCGCTCATGGATGCGCGACTTGGCTCGCGTGCCCGCCCGCGGCGGGCAGCGCCGCGGCCCACTGGGGCTCGACCAGCGCCCCGCGGAGCGTGCGCGTCTCCACCCACCCGGAGGTGCGGATGCCGCGCATCTCCATGCACAGGTGGCGCGCCTCCAAGATCACCGCTACCCCTCGGGGACGCGCCAGCCGCTCCAGATGATCCGCCACCTGTGCGCCGATGCGCTCTTGGAGCTGCGGGCGTCGAGCGTAGTGGTCGAGCAGTCGGGCCGCCGCGCTCACGCCGATCAGGCGCTCGTCCGGGAGGTAGGCGATGGTGCCGTGGCCGAAGAACGGCACGAAGTGGTGGATGCAGAGCGAGTAGAACGGCAGGTCTCGCACCACCACCAGGTCGGCTCCCCCACCGATCCCGCGCGGCCGCGGAAAGGTGACCAGGTCGAGCGCGTGGGTCGGGCGAAGGCCGGAGAAGATCTCCGCGTACGTGTCGGCGACTCGCGCCGGAGTCGCCTCGAGCTCGGGCTCGGCCTTGGGGTCGAGCCCGAGGGCTCGAATCAGCTCGGCAACCGCCCGCTCCACCGCGGGCCGGTTGTCCCACCGCGGCTCGGTCGTCACGTGCACCTCCAGGTGGTGCCGGACCCTCGGGAACGCCCATGGGGCCGGCCCAGTGACCGGCCCCACGCATGGAGCGGAAGACGGGATTTGAACCCGCGACAGCCACCTTGGCAAGGTGGAGCTCTACCGGGCTGAGCTACTTCCGCTCGGTGTTTCCACGGGGCTCGGGACTATAGCCACCGCCGCCCGAGAGCGTCAAGACGCGGACATCGACTCCGCGCATCGTCGATCAAAGCGCGTTGCTCTCGCGCCCCAAGATCGTGCGAAAGACCGGCCGGCGCCGCCGCGACCAACAAGATCCCGATTCGCGCGTGCACGCGGGGGCGCGAGCCTCGTAAACTGCCGCCATGTCGGTGATCGTGCAGAAGTACGGCGGCACGTCGGTCGCCGGACCCGATCGCCTGCGCGTCGTGGCGCGGCGTGTGGCGGGGGCTCGCGCCGCGGGCGCCGATCTGGTGGTCGTGGTTTCGGCGATGGGGCAGACGACCGACGATCTCCTCACGCTCGCGCACCAGGTGTCGGCGCGGCCGAGTCGCCGCGAGCTCGACATGCTGCTCACCGCCGGCGAGCGCGTGGCGATGTCGCTGCTCGCCATGGCGCTCCACGATCTGGGCGTCGAGGCGATCTCGTTCACCGGCTCGCAGAGCGGTATTCTCACCGACGGAGCCCACAGCGCGGCGCGCATCCTCGAGGTGAAGCCCGACCGGATCCGCGCCGAGCTGGCGCGCGGCCGGGTCGTGATCGTGGCCGGCTTCCAGGGCGTGGATCCCAAGACCAAGGAGATCACCACGCTGGGACGTGGCGGCTCCGACACCACGGCCGTGGCGGTCGCTGCCGCGCTCGCCCCGGCCACGTGCGAGATCTACACCGACGTCAGCGGAGTCTTTACCGCGGATCCCCGGATCGTGCCGGACGCGCGCGGGATCGACGAGCTCGGCTATTCTTCCTGCTCGGTGCTCGCTCATCTGGGTGGGCGCGTCCTTCACGGGCGCTGCGTAGATCTGG
Source organism: Candidatus Eiseniibacteriota bacterium (assembly GCA_005893295.1). GTDB lineage: Bacteria > Eisenbacteria > RBG-16-71-46 > RBG-16-71-46 > RBG-16-71-46 > WS-8. Next base: position 9,481 of record VBOY01000131.1, read on the forward strand.
CAGCTCGACATCGCGTGCCGATCGTCGTGCGCTCTTCGTTCGACGAGCGGCCCGGAACCCGAATCGTGGAGGATCCCGCCATGGAAGGAACCCGCGTCCTGGCCGTCACCCACCGCGGCGACTGCGCGATCGCGTTGGCCGAGGGCAACCCAGGCGGTCGCGGCGAAGCGCGGGGCGTGATCGAGGCGGTGGCCGAAGCCGTGCCCGGTCTCGAGCTGGTGGCGCACGAACAAGAAGCCGGCGGACACACCGCGGTGGTGTGGGTCGGCAGCCCGGCCGACGCCGCCACCCTCGAGGCCGAATTCCGCACGCTGCGCGGGCCGGGGGGCGAGTGGAAAATCGCCGTCGAGCAAGGGGCGGCGTTCGTGTCCGTGGTGGGCTTGGGGCTCGGCGCGCCCGAAGTGGTCCGCGCCGAGGCGGCCCTGGAGCGGGCCCGCGTGCCGCTGGTGGCTCTGCGCGCCACCCCGGTCGCGCTCATCTTCCGGGTGGCGGCGCAGCACGCGGAGCAAGCGGTGCGCGCGGTCCACGGGGCCTTCTTCCCCGGGGAGCGTGAGGGGCAAGCAGCGGGCGTGAGCTCCTAGCAGGGTGCTGAAAAAGCCTGCTAGTGTCCCGAGTCAGAAATTGATGCAACGGAGGAACCGGCAGTTGCGTATTCGATGTGGACCCAGGGAGGATCCTCTCGATGCGCACCGGACGCCCCATCGCTCGACTGGTTGTGAGTCCTGCGGAACGGAAGACGTTGGAAGCGTGGCTGCGGCGTCGCAAGACCGCCCACGCGCTGGCCGTGAGGGCCCACGTGGTGTTGTTGTGCGCCTCCGGCCACACCAACACGGCGGTCGCCGCCCATCTGCACGTCACCAAGCAGACCGTCGGCAAATGGCGCCGGCGCTTCTCGGCCAAGCGGCTGGAGGGCCTGCTCGATGAACCTCGTCCCGGAGCCCCACGCCGCATCACCGACGCGGACATCGAGCGCGTGATTACGAAGACGCTGGAAACGACGCCCTCCGACGCCACCCACTGGAGCACGCGCGGCATGGCCCGAGCCACCGGCATGAGCCAGAGCGCGATCAGTCGGATGTGGCGAGCCTTCGGCCTCCGACCTCATCGCACCGAGACGTTCAAGCTGTCGACCGATCCGTTGCTGGTGGACAAGGTGCGCGACATCGTCGGTCTCTACCTCAACCCACCGGATCGTGCGCTGGTGCTGTGCGTCGACGAGAAGTCCCAGATTCAGGCGCTCGATCGGACGCAGCCCATCTTGCCGATGCGACCCGGCCAAGTGGAGCGCCGCACTCACGACTACGCCCGCCATGGCACGACCTCGCTGTTCGCCGCGCTCGATGTCGCCGCCGGCAAGGTCATCGGGGAATGCCACCGTCGGCATCGCTCGGTCGAGTTCCGCAAGTTCCTGGATCGCATCGATGCGGAGGTGCCTCCGTCGTTGGACGTGCACTTGATCTTGGACAACTACGGAACCCACAAGACGCCGATGATTCACCGCTGGCTGCTCCGTCACCCACGCTACCGTCTTCACTTCACGCCGACCGGTGGTTCCTGGTTGAATCTGGTGGAGCGCTGGTTTGTGGAACTCACCGACAAGCAAATCCGCCGTGGCACCCACCGCAGTACCCGTCAACTTGAGACGACTATCAAAACCTACTTGAAGCACACCAACGACCACCCCAAGCCGTTCGTCTGGACCAAAACGGCCGATGAGATTCTGGCGAGCATCGCTCGCTTTTGTCAGCGAACCTCTGACTCAGCACACTAGCCTCAGGCGGCACATGCTGGGCGGTGACAACTCGTCCGGATGCGGTGCGAATGTACTTGACGCCCGTCGCGAGTCGGACGTCGTCGCCCCGCCAGGCGTGCGCAGCACGCGGTCACGCGCGCAAGCGTGCGCCTCCTACGGCTTTCTCTGCTCTCCACCGCGGCCAAGTCGGGATGCGCTGATTCTCGCGCTTGGCGCGGCCCTCCGAGCACCGAAAGCACGCATGCTATGAGTGACGAGTCAAGACATCGAGGACCCGCCCCCGCGGAAGGACTCGCTCCATGCCCGCCTACTCGCTTTCCCACCTCAGCGATCGCGAGCTGCTGCGCGGTCTGGTTTCCCTTCTCGCCCACGAGCGCGCTACCACGGCTGCCGTGCTGGCTCACATCGCCGAGGTCGATGCTCGGCGCCTCTACCTGCCGGCGGCTCATCCTTCCATGTACGCCTACTGTGTGCAGGAGCTGGGCCTGTCCGAGGACGCCGCCTACAAGCGCATCCAGGCGGCGCGGGTGGCGCGGCAGTTTCCAGTGATCTTCGAGGCTCTAGCCGAGGGCAGACTGCACCTGACCGCAGTCGGCCTGCTCGCCCCCCACCTGATTCCCGAGAATGCCGACGAGCTACTGGCGGCGGCCGCCGGGAAGACCAAGACCGAGATTGAGGAGCTGCTGGCGCA
>VBOY01000070.1:0-1641 GCA_005893295.1 Candidatus Eiseniibacteriota bacterium
GCAAGGAGTCGGTCGCCCCGGGGGTGATCTCTCCCGGCGTCCACCCCCAGCCGATGAACTGCCAGTCCCATTCGAGCATCGACACCGACTCATAGGTGAGCCCGAGGCCGGCCTTGAGCGCCCCGCCGCCGCTCTTGGTCGCGAGATCGACGTCGCCCCGCAGCGTCAAGACGTCGCTGCCGCTCTCGCGGTACAAAGGATAGTCGCCCCATAGGACGAGGAAACGGTCCCCGTTGATCTCGTTGGCGAACGAGGCGCGGTGCACGAAATCGCCGGTCTCGTGGCCACCGCTCAGCGAGGTGACGGCTCTGCTGCGCAACCAGCCGAGGCTCAGCGTCCCATGCCCTCTCGCCCGCAAGGTCGAGACCGAGATCAACGCCGCCAGATCGTCTTGATCGGTGACCGCCAGATGATCGGCGGCGCGGTAGCGCCGATACCCAGGTAGCGAGTCGGGGCTGAAGTCCGGCGTTGCCTTGGGATTCGCAGGCAGATACACCCAGCCATCGAGCGTCCAGGCCGGATCGTAGGGACGGTGGACCTGCCGGCCCACCAGCAGTTGGGCGGTGAAGCGCTGCGGCTCGCGCACCGGAGCGAGCTTGATCAAGCCCAGCATCCGGTTCTCGGCGCGCCAGCCGAACGACAGTCCCGCGATGGAGCGCCGGCTGATCGAGCGCAGCATGGGAAGCGCGGTGTCGTCGAGCGTGGCCTCCCCGGCCGTCATGAGGCCGAGGCCCAAGAGCTCGAGCGGCGCGTCGAGACGCATCGCGACCCGGTCGAAGTGGGTGCCGGTCCGGCCATCGCTGTGCCAGCGCCACGCGACCGCGGGACGCTCGCCGGGATCGGCCGTGCTCAGATCGAGCGCACCGGCGATGCCGGAGGCGTACTGGGCCCCGGGCGCACCGCTCACCAGCTCCGCGCCCCGCAGCGCCAGCAGCGGGACTTCCAGTGCACGGTGACGCAGCGGCTCCTGAATCGAGAGACCATCGAGGGCGACCGCGGTCTCGCCGGCGCGCCCGCCGCGCACGTGCAGCTCCTCCGCCTCGGCCACCACGCCCGGCTGAAGCGCGAGCAGGTCGGCGAGCCGGTCGATCGGGAAGGAGCGCAACGCCGTGCCCGACACGACATGCACGGTCTCGCTCGATCGCGGGTCGAAGAAGGGCGCGCGCACCTCGACGGGCGGGAAGCGCCGCACCACCCGCGATGGAGCGCGCGCGGAGTCGGCGGGCAGCGTGTCGGCCGGCGCCGTGGCGGCCCGACCCGGGGCGCCCTGCAAGGAGAGCAGCGAGATCCAGAAGAGTGCGGCGACCATGATCCTAGAGGGGGAGGTTGCGAGCCGGGCCGACCACGCAAGAGCCGGCCGAGCTCGAGATGAGCCCGGCCGGCGTGAGACCATGGTCGTCTATCTGCGTTGCCGAATGCAAGGCGGCGTCGTGCAAAGTGACCGCGGGAGGCATCGCAGGGCCCGCCCGACGGTCCGCCGAAGCCGCCCCGACCATGCAAGACGGGAACGCCCCAAGGCAAGCGTGTGACTCGTTGCTGGGCAGCACGCGAAGAGCTTCTCGCCCCACTTCCCTGGAGTTCACGCCGTCAGGCCACGACCGGCGATGTCCGGCTGGCCCGAACCTTGCCCCACCCAGGTGC
>VBOY01000070.1:1679-34191 GCA_005893295.1 Candidatus Eiseniibacteriota bacterium
GACCCGCACGTCCTCGGAAACCCATCGTCGATCCGATCCACCTCATGATCGACCGACTTCTCTCCCTCGCTTCCACCGTTCAGTCCAACAAAGGCGCATACGCGGTGCTCGCGGGGTCCGGCGTTTCTCGAGCCGCTGGAATTCCCACCGGCTACGAGGTGATGCTCGACCTCATACGGCGTATTGCCCGCGCCGAGGGTGCGCATTGCGAGCCCGACCCCGAGGCGTGGTTCCAAGCCACCTATGGCGTCAGCCCCGCCTATCCGACGCTTCTCGATGCGCTCGCTGCCTCGGACGTGGAACGCCAACAGCTCCTCCGAGGCTATTTCGAGCCCACCGATGAGGAGCGCGGCAGGGGCATCAAGCTGCCGACGTACGCGCACCGCGCGATCGCGGGCCTGATGGCCCAGGGATACGTCCGCGTCGTCGTCACGACCAATTTCGATCGGCTGTTCGAACAGGCGCTGGCCGAGCGAGGGATCACGCCCACGGTGGTGAGCACGCCTGATCAAGTCGAGGGGATCCAGCCTCTGCCGCACGTTCGCCAGCTGTTGATCAAGGTTCACGGGGACTATCTGGACACCCGAATGAAGAACACCCCCGAGGAACTAGAGGGCTTCGACCCCAGGCTGGAGGCCTTGGTCCAACGCGTGTTCGAGGAGTTTGGCCTGGTCATCTGCGGGTGGTCGGCCGAGTACGACACCGCGTTGCGCCGGTCCCTCGAGCGTTGCTCGGCACGCTGGTTCGGCGTGTATTGGGCCACTCGCGGGAAAGCCACTCCTACCGTGTCGCGCCTCACGGAGCAATGCCGTGCCCGCCTCATCACGATCAGGGACGCGGACAGCTTTTTCGTTCAGCTTCTCGACAAGGTCGTTGCCTTGGAGGAAGACGGCGCGGAGAGCCCGCAGTCGGTCGAGGTCGACGTGGCCCGGATCAAGAAATACTTGAGCGACGAAAGGTATCGCATCGAGCTCGCGGATCTGGTCAGGGGAGAGGTCAAGCGCACGATCCTGGTCTTGAACGACGAACGAATCTCTCCCGATGGAGAGCTGCCGACACGGGAGAGTTTTCCGACCAAGATGGGCCAGTACGAACGCGCGGCACCTGCCTCATTGGCTGGACAGCATCGCGGCCATCGCGAGCCGGCCTCAGGGGCTCTGCCCCTGGCCCGACTACCCAGCGGTTCTCCTTTGTTACGCGGCGGGAATCGGCGCCGTCGCCGCGGAGCGATACGAGACGCTCGTGTCCCTCATGATCTCTCGTCCTTTCAAAGACGTGAGTGGGAAGGAACGTCCCGCGGCCTTGGTCGCCCATGCGGACACGATCCCCGGAACGTGGATGGAATTCGTGACGGAGACGCGAGCCACGCGCGACGAGAAGCGATTCAGCCTCCACCTGCACAAGATTCTGCGATCACCGCTCGACGCCGTGGTTTCCGGCCCACGCGCCTACGATGCGGCCTTCGACCTCTTCGAGTGCCTCAACGCATTGATCTACTACTCCCTCGCGAGCAACGGCTTTTCACCGCACCCGGTCTCCGACCCCCTCATGCCACTGGGCAGATTCGCGTGGCACGATGTCGACCGGGCGGCGCTGATCTCGCGTCTGGAACGCGAGATCGAGGAGCAGCGCGATGAATGGTGCCTGGTCCGATGCGGTCTCTTTCATGGGGATTACGCGAGGGCGATGCACGCCTTGGGGGAGCTGCGGAAGCAGGCCGAAGAACTGAACTCGGGGCGGCCCGGCGCCGCGGCCGGGCGCCATGGCCGCCTCACGTCGGGGAGGATCCCATGAGAGCTGCACGTACCATCGCTGCCATCGCATTCTTGATATCCCTTGAAGCACCCTGCGGCGGCATGGCCCTCGCTGCACCGTCCGAGGCTCACGAGGAGAGCGGTCGGACGCAACGGTTCACGGGAACCGTGAGGTCGGTCGGGACCAAGACGGTCGACCTCCTGACGGGAGTCGGGCACGCGCTGCGCGTCCGACACATCGAGCTGCCGCCCGGACTCAGGGTCAACGTCCGCGGCGTGGCGGCCATGGCTCCGGTCTTGACGCCGGGTTGCATCGTTCGCGTCGAGGTCAGACGCACGCGCGCCGGAATGGTCGCTTCGTCGATCGAGCTGCTTCAGGCTCCCACGAAGGAGGGAAGACCATGAGGGCGCCCGCCACCGCCTTGATCCTTCTCTCGGCGCTGAATGCGCTCGGCGCCGCCGGCTCCTGTCCTCCCCCGCCGCAGCTCGGCGATCCGCTGCGCGGGCTCACGCCCGACGAGCTCGGTCGTTTCGCGAAGGGCCGTGAGGTGTTCGAACGGCGATTCACGCCCGAGACCGGCCTCGGCCCCCTGTTCAACGGCGACGCATGCGGCGAGTGTCACGAGAATCCGGTGGGGGGAGGAACCGGCGATGAAGTCGAGACTCATGTCGCGATGATGCGCTCCGACGGCGTCTGCGATCCCCTCGCCGACCGGGGTGGGCCCGTCATCCAGCAACACGTGACTCCAGCGCTCCAGGCGGCCCTGGGCATCGACCGTGAGCCGGAACCCGCCGAGGCCACCGCGCGCGCGGCCCGAACCACGCCCGACGTGTTCGGCTTCGGTCTGCTCGATGCCGTGCCTGACAAGACCATCTTGGCCTTGGCCGATCCGGAGGATCGCAACCGAGACGGTATCTCGGGCCGGCCGAATCGCTTTCTGGACGGACGGTTGGGGCGCTTCGGGCGCAAGGCGTTCGTGCCGACGTTGCGGGAGTTCAACCAGGGAGCCCTGGTGGTCGAGATGGGGATCACGAACCCGGCGGTTCCCACCGAGGAGTCGATCGGGGGGAAGTCGATACCCCACGGTGTCGATCCGGTTGCCGAGCCCGAGATCGATGAGCAAGAGATGAATGCGGTCGATGACTTCGTGCGTTTCTTGGCGCCGCCACCAGAGCTCCCTCTGGATCACGAAGGGGAACGCGGGCGTTTGATCTTTGGAACGATTGGCTGCACCTCCTGTCATGTGCCGGCGCTCAGAACCGGGAAGGCTGCCGAGCGCGCGTTGAGCTTCCAGACGGTCCAGGCGTACACGGATCTCCTCCTCCATGACATGGGGCCCGAACGCGCCGACATCTGTCTCGGTCTCGCCCGGCCGTCCGAGTTCCGCACCGAGCCTCTGATGGGCCTGAGGTTCGTGGACAAGTTCATGCACGACGGCAAGGCGCAGAGCGTCGACGAGGCGATCCATCTCCACGGCGGAGAGGGCGCGGCCTCGAGACGCCGCTTCGAGCGGCTTTCGCCGGAGAGGCGCGCGGCCTTGCTGCGCTTCCTCAAATCCTTGTAAGGGAACTGCGGTTCCCAGAAAGGGTGGCGTCCATGCCGATCTCGGGAGGCCGCACGAATCCGCTCGGCCCCATCGACAGACGGGTCGCGCTCGCAGCAAGCCTGGTCGCGGTCGCGGCGCTCTGGCTGATGTCGCGCGCCCACTATTCTGCGCTGGCTCCCGCCGCGTTCACCCTCGACGACGCCGTTCGAAGGATCGGCACGCTGCTGGTGGCGGCGCTCTTCATCGAGCGCGCGGTCGAGGTGATCCTGACGCCATGGCGGGCCAAGACCTCGGCGCTGCTCGAGCTCGCGCTCGACCAAGCGGACGAGGCAAGCCGCGCCGCGCACGAACGGGCGCTGGCCGAGTACCGAGCCACGAGCCAGCGCCTGGCGTTCTGGCTGGCGTCGGGCATGGGCACGCTGGTGGCCGTCGGCGGCCTCCGAGGCCTGGCGTGGCTGGTCGGAGAACCCACGGCGTCGACGGTCGCCGGCCTCCCCGCGCAACGGACCTTCTTCCGGCTGATCGACGTGCTGTTGACCGGAATGGTGATCGGTGGAGGGACATCCTCGAGCCGACCCGCTCTCCGGCCGCCCAGAGCCCACACTCCGGATCCGCCGCGCCCGCTTCGCCACCCCAACGGGGCACACCGCCTCTGCAAGGTCACGTCTACGATCCCGGGGCCTGAGGTGTCGGACCGTTTCAAGCCTCGCTCGCTTTGCCCCTGGGCCCCGGCGGACACTCCTGCCCTCGCCTTGGCGATCGCCAGGCGCGCCCTGCTCGACGTCGGCATCTGCGAGCGTCCTCCAGGGTCGAACCGCTCCGGGCGTATCGACGAGTACGTGAGGGCGGTCGGAGCCCCGCTTGGCTCGTTCTGGTGCGCGGCGGCCGTTTCCGCCTGGTTTCGCGAGGCGGGGGCCGCCACTCCTGCCGCCGCAGCCGCCTCGTGTGACGCCTGGATGACGTGGGGCGAGGAGATCGGGCATTGGAGCGCGATGCCGGAGATCGGAGCTGCGGTCGTCTATGGGGTCCCCGGTGATGCCTCCCACATCGGAGTGGTCGTGCGCACCACCCCGCTCCTGCTCTCCGTCGAGGGAAACACGAGCCTGGAGGGCGGCTCACGGACCGGCGTCGCGGTCGATCTCAAGCGGGTGCGAATCGGGCGGGTGCTGGGATACGTGCGGCCGATTCGCGATGAGCGGCTGGTCGACCAATGGGGCGCGTATGACGAGCCCTGAGCTTGGTCATGCGCCGTCGAGCTTCTTAAAGCCGCGCGACGAGTGTGACCTGGTGATGAAAGGCGGGCTCACGAGCGCGATCGCGTACCCTCCGGCGGTCCTGGAGCTCGCGACCCGTTACCGGTTCCGGAACATCGGCGGTGCCTCGGCTGGAGCGATCGCCGCCGCGCTGGTGGCGGCCGCCGAGTACGCCCGTGCGAACGGCGGGTTCGAGCGGCTGCGCGAGCTGAACGAGTACCTGGCCGATCCAGGCAATGTTCTCCGGCTGTTCCAGCCCTCTGGCGACACGCGGCCGGCGTTCGCCGCTCTGCTGGCGCTGATGGAAGGGCCCCGGCCTCCGATCGTCGAGCCCAGGGGAACATCCTCCAGCGATTCCGAGCAGCGCGGTCCCTCCGCGGCGGGCCGGCTGGTGACCTGGCTTCATCGAGGATGCCGAGTCGCGACCGCCTACGGGCGGCACGACCTGCTGGTCACGGGAGGCCTGACACTGCTCATCGGCTGCGGCGGTTTCCTGGTGGCGCGCCTGGCAGCCCTGGGAGCCGGCGCGCGGGAATCCGCCGCCTTGCTCTGGGGCGTCGGATCCGCCCTGGGGCTCGGCATCCTGGGGTACGTGATCGTCGCGTCCGTGCGGCTGCTGGCGCTCCTCTTCCGTGGCGTGCCGCGCCACTCGTTCGGAATCTGCACCGGGCTCACGCAGGGGAGACCCGAGGCTCCCGCGCTGACCGAATGGCTCGCGGACGAGATCGACCGCGTCGCCGGGCTCGAGCCGGGTCACCGGCCGCTCACGATCGGGGACCTCGCCGACCGCGGGATTCGGCTGCAGATGGTCACCACCAACCTGAGCCTCGCGCAGCCTCACCTCCTGCCGTTCGAGACCCGGTTGATCTTCTCCAGACGCGAAATCGGCCGGCTCTTCCCGCCGCGGATCGTTCAGCACCTGTGGGACAAGGGGGAGCCTGCGGAATTCTCGTCGGGAACGGAGCCCAAGGACTGCTGCTTCCTGCCGCCGGCCCGGGACCTGCCCGCCGTCTTCTGCGCGCGCCTGAGCCTGAGCTTCCCGGTGCTGATCAGCGCGGTGCCGCTGTGGACCCGGGGGTCGAAGCTTTCGAGCCATGGCGGCGCGCCGCCGCAAGATCGCCATGGCCTGCAGCGGAACTGGTTCAGCGATGGCGGCATCTCGAGCAACTTCCCACTGCACTTCTTCGATCGCTGGCTGCCGACCCGGCCCGGCTTTGGAATCGACCTCACCGAGATGCCCGACCACGCGTTCCGCCTGCGCGCAGGCCAGCGCGGGACCGACGCGGAGCCGCCGACGCGCGGGCGAGTGCTGAGCGAGCGATACATTTCCGCGGTCGATGCCTCCGATGAGCCGGAGCCCTCTCAGGTCGAGGACGTGGTGCTGCTTCGCGCCAACCAGACGATGTACCCGGAGTGGTCGGAGATCGATGGCCTCCTCGACTTCCTGAGCGCGATCTGGGAGACGTCCCACTCCTCCCACGAAAACATGCTCATGCAGTTGCCGGGCTTCAGGGACCGGGTGGTACGAGTCCGGTTCGCCACCGGCGAAGGGGGTCTCAACCTCTCGATGTCGCACGCCGCCGTGGCCAGCATCCGCGACAAAGGCGAACGCGCCGGGAAGAAGCTGGCCCAGGAGTTCTCCTTCGATGATCACCGCTGGGTACGCTTTCGCGTTCTGATGGCGGAGCTCGAGCGCCACCTGGTCCAGCTCGCCTCCGCGTATCGCGAGGCGAGGTACGACCGCCTGATCGCGTGCGCGTGCGCGCGACCTTACGATCGGCCCGAAGCGTGGCGCGAGGAGGCCGAGCGTCGGATGACGGAGCTGATCGACCTGGTGAGGGCCTGGGAGCGCGAGGGCCCCGGGCTCGAGGCGCGCGGCGGCGATGGCGTGGCCTTCTTCGCGCAAGAGGAACCGCGGCCGCGCCCCACTCTCAGGATCGTCCCCAGGGTCTAGCTCCGCCCGCGGTCTTGGCACTGGAGGGTCTTCCTCGTAGCGTTATCCTGAGGGCCATGGGACTCCTCACGCGCGGCAAGGAACCGAGCGGACTCGAAGCATGACGTCGCGGGCCTCGGGGCGAGACGCCTCCGCCCGGCTCGCGCGGACGGCATTCCTCGCCGTCTCGGGCGTGGCGATCGCCATCGGCCTGTATCAGGCGACTCGGCTCTTCTGGACCAGCGACGACGCCTACATCTCGTTCCGCTACGCCGCGAACTTGAACCACGGGTTGGGCCTGGTCTACAACGCCGGCGAGCGGGTCGAAGGCTACTCGAACTTTCTGTGGACGCTGTGGTGCGCGCTGGGGCTCCGCCTCGGGGTGGCGCCCGAGCGATGGGCCGGTCTCTCGGGGATTGCATGCTACGGCGGCACTCTCGCGCTGCTCGCCGCCCTCGCCTGGGCGCGGCGCGGCGCGCGCGCGTGGCCGCTGCCGATCGCGGCGGTGCTGGGGGCCGCGCATCGCGACTGGAGCGTCTACGCCACCTCGGGCCTCGAGACCTCGCTGGTCGCGCTGCTCGCCACGGCGGGCTACGCGCTGCTGGTCGCCCCGGCGAAGCCGCGCGTCTTCGGGGCCGGCCTGGTATTCGCACTCGCGGCGCTCACTCGCCTGGACGCGGTGATCTTCGCCGTGGTGGCACTCGGCTTCCTGCTCTGGACCGAGCGCGGGAGCCCGCGCACGATCCTGGCCTACGTCGCGCCGCTCGCCGCGATCGGCGCTCCCTACGCGGTGTGGAAGCTGTCCTACTACGGGGATCTTCTCCCCAACACCTTCTACGCCAAATCGGCCTCCCTGAGCTGGTGGTCGCAGGGACTGGTCTACGCGGTCCTCTACTTCCGGAAGTACTGGGCGCTGCTGCTCGCCGCTCCGCTTGCCCTGGTGGCGCGCGCACCGCACGGCGAGCCGCCGGCCCGCGCGGGCGCGTCGTCGGGGCGGGCCGCGGCACTCGCCGCCTGCTGCGCCGTGGCCTACACGGCCTACGTGGCCCGGGTGGGTGGCGACTTCATGTACGCACGCTTCTTGATTCCGGCGACCCCGTTCTTCCTCGTCCTGCTCGAATGGTCGATCGCGCGGCTGCCGAGCGCGTGGATGCGCGCCGGAGCGGCGGCCTGCTGCCTGGCCGGCCTGCTCGCCACGCCGTCCCCGGTCTCGGGCACCCATTGGGTGAGCGGCGTGGCCGACGAGCGCGCGGTCTACCGGGGCTTGAACCGCGAGCGCACCGTCGCGATCGGCCACGAGCTGGCCCGCATGTTCGAGGGGGTTCCGGTGCGGGTCGCGTTCCGCGGCGCGCAGGCGATCCTCGCCTACGAGTCGCGCGCCGCGGTCGCCATCGAGGCCACCACCGGCCTCACCGATTCGCTGGTGGCGCACCAGAGGCTCACGGAGCGGGGCCGCGTCGGCCACGAGAAGAAGGCGCCCTACCTGTACCTGATCGAGCGGCGGCACGTGCACCTGCTGATCGACAACTCGCCCGGCCTCAGGGACACGCTGGGCGCCTTCGTTCCGGCGGTGTTCGTCCACTTGGGCGGTCTCGACGGCTGGGTGCTGTGGTGGGATCCACCGGTGATGGAAGCCCTCGCGCGGCGCGGAGCCCGGTTCTCCGACTTCCCCGCCTACTTGGACGGGTACAGCGAGCGCATGCCTGCGATGGACGATGCGCGCGTGCGCGCCGATTACGTTCGCTTTCGGCGCTTCTACTTCGACCACGTGAGCGATCCCGAGCGCGAACGACCGTTTCTCGCCCGCCTCGGGCGCGGGTAGTCGGACGGCGGGCCTCGCTATCCGGCGCGGCCGGGAGCGAGCTGCCGCGCGAGCGCTCGCACCGCGCGAGCGCGGTGCGAGATCGCGTTCTTCTCCTCGCTCGTCATCTCGGCCAGCGTCCGGTCGCTTCCACTGGGCTCGAACACCGGGTCGTAGCCGAAGCCATTCGCGCCGCGCGGGGATTCGACGATGCGCCCCTCGAGCACGCCCTCCCCCACGACGCGCGTGCCGTCGGCGAGCACGGCGGCGCACACGGTGCGAAAGCAAGCCTGCCGTCGCGCGGGCGGCACTCCGTGGAGCCGCTCCAGCAGTACGCGCACGTTGTCGGCGTAACTGGCCCTCGGGCCCGCGAAGCGCGCGGCATGCACGCCAGGCGCGCCTCCCAAGGCCAAGACCTCGAGGCCGGTGTCATCGGCGATCGCGGCGAGACCCGTGGCCCGCCTCGCCGCTTCGGCCTTGAGCACCGCGTTCTCGAGCAGCGTGGCACCGGTCTCTTCGGGCGAGGCGACCAAGAGGAACTCGGAGAGACTCAGGATCTCGACCCCGGGGATCGCGAGCAACGCCTCGAGCTCTCGGGCTTTGTCCCGATTGAAGGTGGCGAGAACGAATTTCAACGAGGCTCCTGGGGGAGGAGTCCGGAGTCGCCGAGCAGCCGCCGTTGCGCGGCGGAGACGCGCCGAATCCCGGCGCGCGCCAGCTTGAGCATCGCCTTCAGCTCGGCCTCGCTGAACGACGCCGATTCGCCGGTGCCTTGGATCTCCACGAACCGCCCCGCGCCGGTCATCACCACGTTCATGTCCACCGCGGCCCCCACGTCCTCGGCGTACGCCAGATCGAGGCACGGCACGCCGTTCACGATCCCGACCGAGATCGCAGCCACCGTATCGCGCAACGGCGGTCCCACGAGTTGCCCGCGGTTCGAGAGCGCGACGAACGCGTCGTGGAGCGCCACCAGCGCTCCATTGATGGCCGCGGTGCGCGTGCCACCGTCGGCCTCGATCACGTCGCAATCGATGAGCACCGTGCGCTCGCCGAACGCGGTCAGGTCGGTGACGGCGCGCAGGCTGCGACCGATCAGCCGCTGGATCTCCTGGGCACGGCCCCCGCTTTGGCTCGAGCGTGGCGAGCGTTCGCCGGTGGAGCGCGGCAGCATCCCGTACTCGGCGGTCACCCAGCCGCGCTTCTGGCCCTTGAGCCACGCGGGTGAACGCTCTTCCACGGTGGCCGTGCAGATCACGCGCGTGTCCCCCATCCTGACCAGCGCCGATCCCTCCGCGTGACGCAGCACGCCTCGCTCGAACGACAGGGGCCGCGCCTGGTTCACGCGCCGGCCATCCGGCCGGGTCGGTTCCTTAACGCGCGCCGCCTGCTCCCGGATCGGGCGCGGCGGCCGCGTCATCGCCGGCTCTCCGGGCCCCGCCGGCCGAGGGCGGCGGGGGCCGAGTGGGCGCGCGCGAACCAGGGCAGATCGGTCTGGTCCACGATCACCGTCTGCGGTAGCGGCGCGCCCAGGAAGGCTTCGGCGACCGGACGGAAGTTGCGCGGCTCGTCGCTGAGGAAGAAGCGGTGCTCGGGAGTCGCGCCGTGCGCCAGCTGGCCGCGCTCTTCGAGCAGGCGCGCCGTGGCCCGCGCCGCCTCGGCGCCCGAATCGATCAACGTGACGGCCCGCCCCATGAGCTCGCCGATCCGACGCGCCAGCAGCGGATAGTGGGTGCAGCCGAGGATCAGGCTCTCGAGGCGCGCGCCCCTGAGCTCGGAAAGATACTCCGCGGCCACCCGCTGGGTGACCGCGTGGTCGATCCACCCTTCCTCGACCAGCGGCACGAACAGCGGGCACGCCCGCGCGAGCACGCTTGCGTGTGGGGCGAGGCGCGCGATCGCCGCCGGGTAGGCCTCGCTCGCCACCGTGCCGAGCGTGCCGATCACCCCGATACGACCTCCAGGGCTCGCCGCCACGGCCGCGCGCGCGGCCGGCTCGATCACTCCCACGACCGGCACCTCGAGCCGCTCCAGCTCTTCGAGCGCGACCGACGACGCGGTGTTGCACGCCACCAGCAATCACTTGATGTCCTGGCGTACCAGGAACGACGCGATTTCGAGACTGAAGCGCGTCACCGTCTCGCGCGACTTCGAACCGTAGGGAAGCCGGGCGCTGTCCCCGAAGTAGATCACCGACTCACCGGGCAGGGCACGGAACAGCTCGCGCACCGCGGTGAGCCCGCCGATGCCCGAATCGAAGACGCCGATCGGCCGTGGATCGTTGGGCACTAGGGCCAATCCGAGACGTCGAGCGGCTGATCCAGGGGAAGGTGGCCGCCCAGCGACGCGATGGGTCGACCTGCGCAAACGATCTGCAAGCGCTTCACCTCCGGCAGGTTGGCCCCCAGCGTGCGCGCCAGCGAGGCCAGTGCCCAAGCCTCGCCCGTCGACCCACCTCGGAATCCCTGTCGGAACGCTCCCGACAGGTCGAGGGTCATGAGACCGCGGTCGTCCAGATAGACGTGCAGCACCGAGGTGCCCGCCGGAAGGAGCGCCACTCCGCGGCCCCGCGGACCCCGATCCAGCTCGCCCACCAGCGCCGCGACGCGCTCGTGCAGGCCGCTCACCTCGACCAGCTCGCGGGGCTCGCTCACCAGACTGTCGCCGCTCGCCGCGCCGAAGTAGAGGCGCACGGCGCGCACGCCGACGGTCAGCGAATCGGCCGCGATCGGCTCCTCTCGCGCCTTGCCGCGCTGGCCCGCCCACATCCAGACGAGCCACGCTAGCACAGCGATCAGAAGCCCGCCAATCCACAGCCGTCTCATCGCCGCTCCCTCACTCGTTGCGCCGGTAGGCGGCCACGCCTTCGGCGATCGAGACCGCGAGCTGCCTCAAGCCTTCTTCCTGCAGCACGCGCTCGCGGTCCGAAGGAGCGGTGAGCGTGGCGCATTCGAGCAGGATCCCGGGCGCGTTGACGCCCAACAACCCGTAGGGAAGCCGCTCGCGCAACCGGGTTGGGCCCTGCCCCTTGAGCTCGATCGTCGACAGCACCGCTTCGGCGAGCGCGCGGCTCTCGACCGCGTGGCGGAACGCGACATCGCGCCAGCGCAGCATCGCCACGCGGCCCGGACCCGCGTCGTCCGCCGCGAATCGGCCGTGATTCCTCGCTCCTGCCTGCTCCGCCCCCAGCGTGGCGGGTGGACACAGGGCGGTCGCTCCGCGCGCGCGCGCATCGACGTAGCCGTCGAAATGGAGCGACAGCACCAGGTCGGCTCGCGACCGGTTCGCCACTTCGGCGCGGGCGTCGGCGCTCACGGTGCGATCGTCCGCGCGCGTCAGCACCACCCGAGCGTGCAGGCGGCGCTCGAGCTCGGGGCGCAGCAGCAGAGCCAGGGAGAGCGCCAGCTTCTTCTCGACCGCGCGGCCCGCCGTGACGCCTAAATCCGCGCCGCCGTGGCCCGGGTCGAGCACGATCACGCGCATGGGTCGAGCGCCCGCCGGGCCCTCGGGCGCGAACTCGTCCAGGTCGCCCTCGGCGCGCGACCACTCCAGGGTCACGCGGCGTGACGCCGGGTCCTGGGTCATCCGATAGCCCACGGCCGCCGGGTCGATCGCGCACTCGAACGCGCTGCCGCCGGCGGCCGGTATGGTCCGGATGGACCTGAGCAGCGAGCCCGAGGGGAGCGACTCGGGAAGCACGCCGAGGAACAAGCCGCCCATGCGCACGCGAAAATGGGCGCGTGCGCGCGCGGCGACCACCGCCGCCTCCGGGTGATCGGCGGGGAAGGTCAAGCGCGTGACTTGGGCCGCCACGGTGAGCCGCGGGCTCCCCACGCCGCCGCTCGCCGGGAGCACCAGCACCCGGTCGCCGCGCGGATCGAAGATCAAGCGCGCGAGGGTGGAGTCGGCAGGGAGTGTGTCCACCAGCGCCGCCGGCACCTGCAGCTCGCCCCCCAACGAGCGGACCGGCGCACCGAGCCAGATGGTCGTGTTGTCGACGATCGCGAACGGGTTGTCGGCCGTGAGCACGATGCTGTGGGGGCCGCTGCGGAGCACCAGCTTGCGCACGTCGGCGCGCCAGAACTTGGTCGCGTCCAGGAGCCGCGCCAGGTCGTTCACCCCGACGTAGGGCGCACCATCGAGGCGGCGCACCGGCACCGCCTCGGGCCCCTCGCCGGGCGGCGGCGTGCGCCAATCCGCTCCCCACGCCGCCCACGCCACGAGGGCCAGGATCCACCAGCGAGATCGGCGCCTCGCCAGGCGATCCCTCACGAGCGTGCGCTCCGCGCCCGCTCCATCTCGCGGCGCGCGTCGCGCTCCGCGATCGAGCGGCGCTTGTCGTAGGATTTCTTGCCGCGCCCGACCCCGAGCACCAGTTTCGCGTGGCCCCGCCGGAAGTAGAGCGTGAGCGGCACGAGCGTGTTCCCCTTCTGCTCGGTGGCCTTGCGGAGCTTGTGGATCTCGGCGCCGTGCAACAGCAGCTTGCGCTTGCGGAGCGGGTCCGGATTCCAGCGGTTGCCCTGCTCGTAGGGGGGGATGTGCATCTGCAAGACGAAGACCTCACTCCCTTCCACGACGGCGTAGGCCTCGGCGATGCTCGCCTTGCCCTGGCGCAGGCTCTTCACCTCGGTTCCCTTGAGGACCAGTCCTGCCTCGATCGTCTCGAGAATGAAATAGTCGTGTCGCGCGCGCCGGTTCTGCGCGACGAGACGTTCGCTCGGCTCGGCGTCACGGGGCATGGTCGATGCCGTCCGGGTCGGGACACGGGCCCACCGCCGGATCGCCCGGGCTTCGCCGGTCGCGTGCGGTCGGGAGATGGAGATGGTGCGGAAGGGGGGATTTGAACCCCCACACCCTTGCGGGCGCTAGACCCTGAATCTAGTGCGTCTGCCAGTTCCGCCACTTCCGCACGAAGCCGGGCGCGGACTATAGAGGCTGCCTCGAGAAGCCGTCAACGCCGCGGGTTTCTTAAGGGGAGCGGACGCTCGTCGTGGCGCGAGCGGCTCGCCCTCGCCCGCCGAGGCGAAGCCGAGCCGCTCGTGCCCGCTCACCGATAGAGCGCCTTGAGCTTCCCCCAGGTGATCTTGGCCGTGCCGGTGGTACCGCACAGATCGCTGCTCCCCGGCGAAGGCAAGCAACCGTTGCCGAGCGGAGCGGTGGAACCGGTGTAGGGGTTCAGCGCGTCGAACAGCGACCAGCCTCCTCCGTCCGGCAAGCGACCGACCGACCGATCGGAGGCGGCTTGGTGGCTGGTGTAGGCGTACGAGTCGACGAGCAGCGTGTCGCCCGCCACCACCTGCCAGAGCATCACGCGGTCGCCGGTGTTGGCGAGCGAAAAGCCGAACGCCGGAAACCCGTTGGCGCGCTCCCAGTCGACGGACTCCCGGCCGAACACCAGCAGCCACGCGCCGGGGCTCAAGGTTCCCGTGGGAGCGTAGCGTGGGATCGAGTCCCCGTCGGTGATCACGAAGGCACTCAGGTCGACCGGTGTGGCGCCGGCGTTGAACACCTCGATCCACTCGTCGTCGCGCGACGAGAACGTTCCGTTGCCGTCCCAATCACGGGCCGGACCCGCCATGAACTCGTTGAGCATGAGCGTCGCGGCAGTCGAGTCGGCAGGGGCCAAGGGCATCAGAGAAAGGGCGAGAAGTACGACGGTAGCCAGGCGCATCGGTGGATCCTCGCGGGGCATGTGGAGCGGGGGCATTGCGGCGGTTCGGAGGCGGCGGGTCCCGACGTCGTTGCAGCGACCATGCCGCGGCCTCGACGTGCGCGGGGCCGGAGGCGCCTAAGGCGCGTGCGCGCGAAGCTGTCCACGCCTAAGACAGAGGCGTCCACTTCGACCACGGCGAACGCGGCCTTCACGGCCGATCACGAGCGTCGCGCCGGCCCCGACGCGACCAGTCGAGCGACCAGCGCACCGGAGCGGCGCGGCCCACCGATCGGACGAGCTGAAGCCCGCCCGTGAGCCGCCCGCCCGCTGCCGGCAGCCGCAGCTCGATCCGCGAGCGCTCCCCCTCGCCCGAGACGGCGCGTAGCACCAGTCGATCGATCTCGCCCTCGGCGAGGTAGAGGCTCTCGCCGCGCCGCGAGCGGAACACGCTGTGCGTGACGGCGAGCTTCCAGCCGAATGGCCCGCTGGCCTCGAGGCGCACCGTGGTGACGACGCGAGCACCCCCGCGCAGGATCGCGCGGTCGCCCCAGGCCTCGTGACGGAGGGACAGGGCCAGCGGGGTGGCGACCCGCCGGAACTCGCCCCAGGCTCCCTGACGGAACGCGTTCGCCGGCGACGGCGTATCCCGCCGCGGGCCGTGCTGCTCTTCGAGCCCGAGCGCCACGATCGATCGATCGTCTTGGTGCCGCTCCACCTCGCCCGCGAGCCGCGCCCCGGCCCGGCCGGCGCGAAATCGCCACAAGGCTCCCGTGATCCCGAGGCTGGCCCTCGAGGTGGGCCAGACGAGTCGCACCGCCAGAGCCTGCGCGGGCCCGCTGCGCAAAGGCTCGGCCAGCGATCGGAACGCGGGATGGCCGCCCCGCGCGCGCGCCGTGAGCCGAGATCCGCTCACCCGGCGTGCGAGCAGCCCCTCGGCTCGCCAGCGCCCCTTCCCGTCTAAGGCCAGCTCGGAAGAAGCGCCGCTATCGCCGAAGGCGACCGAGCCCTGAGCCTGGCGCCCCCGCCCGGCGAGGAAGCCCATTGCCAGGCCGCCGTGCCACAGGAGAAGCCCGGCCAGGTCGCGCCGCGCGAAGCGGCCCGCCACGCACTCGAGGCCGGATCGATGGCCGCGCCGATAGAGCACTCCCTGGCCCGAACGGCCACGAAACGCCGCACCCGCGCCGCGATCCGCTGCCGCGCCCTGCCACGGATCGGCGGGAGAGCCCAGCAGGAGCCCACGGCCCCAGCGCGGGGCGAGGCGCCCGATCAGCCACGCCCGGTCGTCGCTGCGTTCCTCGACCAGGCCGCCCGCCAGTGGGTCGCCGGTGCCCTCGCGCACCGTGCCGCGCAATCCACCTTCATCGAAGGAGAGCCTGCGCCTCGGCCGTGGCGCGCTGCCCTTGGTGCCGGCGGCTCCGAAACCGAACTCGAAGTCGCCGCCCGCGATCGAATCCGCGGGCTCGACCGTATAGTCGCTGCCCTCGGGAGCCTCGGGCGGCGGCTCAACCGGCTCGAGCGGCTCGGCGCGCGCGACCCTCGCCGCGAGCAGGGCCGCCACGAACAGCGCCGCGCGCCTCATCGCTCCGACCTTGGGCAGCCCACGGAAAGCCGCACCGTCTCGCCCAGCACCGGATGGCCATCGACGCCCGCGGCGACGAAGACCGCTTTGAAGGCGGCGCCCAAGCCGAGCGTTCCGCGGAGCGGCCGGTCCCTGGCGGCAAGCCATACGCCGAGCGGGCCCACGGTGAGCCCGAGTCCCAGCGTGTGCTCGGCCACGCCGCCTGGCGGGCCCGCCGCGGAAGTGCGCGCGAGCCATACGGAGAGATCCTGGGCGGCCAGGGCCACGCCGAGCTCGAGCCCGCGCGCGAGCGGAGGCGCCGCGCCGTCTCGCCAGAGCTGGGGAACCGATGTCCACACGTGGAGTCCGCGGGTCGCTTCCGCCCAGGCTCCGAAACCGACCTCGTAGCCCTCCCGCGGAGCCACCGCGGGATCGAGCGAGGCGCTGCGGTCGCTTCTCGCGACCATCCGTGCCGCGGCGCCGGCCATCGGATAGGCGGCGCCGAGGGCGACTCCCAGCGTCGTCCAGCCGAGCTCCTCGCTTCCGGTCTGCGACAGACCGCATGCGGCGCGCAGGGGCCCAAAGGCCGACCCGACGGCGCATCCGCGGGACGCGAGGTCGGCAAGCGAGAACCAACGCACGCCGTCGATCTCGACCAGGCTCGATCGCCCGCGCGGAGGCAGGCCTCGCTCGAGCAAGTCGCTGGGCGCCTGGGGCGGCCACGGCGGCAGCGCCCCGGCAAAGTCCTGTGCCCCCGCGCCGCGGGCGACGAGTGCGGCAAAGGCGAGCCCCGCCAGACAGGCGTACCGCGCGCCGAGCTTCTCGGCCGCGCGCGTCATGGAACGCGGCCCACGACCCGCACCGGCCGAGCGGCGGCGATCGACTCGGCGCCGGACTCGGCTCGCGCCTTCAAGACCAGCACGTAGAGTCCGGCCGGCAGGGACCCGACCGTCCACACCACCTCGCCGCGGCCGGCGACCGAAGCCTCCGCGAACACCGGAGCCACGCGGCGTCCCGCCAGGTCGAACGCTTCCACCGACACGCGCGCCCGCGCCCACGGGAGCGACCACGCGATCCGCGCCTGACTCGCTCCAGGCGTGAGCCGGCGAGGCGCCACGTCGAATCGCTCCACCGCGAGCGGCGAGCGAGGGGGGCGCATCGGCGTGCCGCCCGGCTCGAGCGAGGGGGACCACGAGCCGGCAACGCGCTCGAGCGGGATCCCTGCCGGCACGCCGTGCGCCGAGTAGTCGGCCCGATCGGAAAGCGTGCCGTCGCTCTCGCGCACGATGACGGCATCGGCCACGCCGTCTGGTCCATCGGTGTTGTTGAGGCTCGGCCACGGCGTGACTTGCCACACCCGCAGCGAGTCGAGATCGCGATGGCTCTTGAGGAATGCGCTACGGTCCTGTACCAGCAGACCCAGGCTGTCGGCATCGAGCCGGCCCTCGCCGTGCGTCGAGCCCTTGGTGCGGCGGTCGGCGAGCGTGAATCCCGCCGGCTCGAGCGGCTGGCCGAGCTGGTTTCGCACCTCGACCCACTCGCCCTCACCCGTTAGGGGATGGAACTGAATCTCGGTCAGCCCGAGCGGCCCCTCCCCGACACGAACCACCAGCGAGTCGGCGTCGTTCGCGGGCGCTTCGTCGCCGGCGAGGCTCGCCACGATGCGCACGATGTGGCGGCCCGAGGCGAGTGGAGGCAGCGAGACGCCGAAGCCGGCGGTGTCGCCTGCGGCGATCGGGCGGTCGAGGGCGATCGTGAACAGCGCGGTGGACACTCCTGCCGCGACGCCGTAGAGCGAGATCTCGCCGGCGGCGAGGCTCGCGCTTCCGCGGTTCCAGACCGAGCCTGAGAGCCACGCGGCCCGATCACTCTCCGGGCGCTCGGGATCGAGCCGGAGCGAGCCTGGGACCAGAGCCACGTCGCGACCCGGCTGGTTGGCGCGGCCGGGCGACGGTGTGGCGGCGCGGAAGTCGAGGGCGTTGCCTCCCACGTCCGACGCGTCGGGAATGCGCGCCAGGGACTGGCCGGACGGCGCATCGAGCGCAGCAGATCCGCAGGCGTACTCGGCGAATTCCTGGGCGCCATAGCCCACCACCTCGGACGCGCCGTCCGGCCATGCCAGGCGCACCGCGTCGGGCCCGTTCTGGAGCTCGAGCGCCGCGAGCGCGTCGGGTAGCGGATCCACGAGCGGGCCGCCGATGACGAAGCGCCCGCCCGCGGCGATGCTGTCGCGCTCGCCCGCGGTCCAGCGGAGCGACCAGCGGCCGGGCCCGGAGCCGTCGCCGGCTTCGAGTCGCGCTCCGGCGAGCGGAAGTGCGATCGGCCCGGGGTTGAAGAGCTCGACGAATTCGCGCCCGGTGTCGTCGCCGGCGGCATCGTACAGGATCTCGGAGATCAGCGCGTGGAACGGCGGCGCGCACGCCGCAGCGGCGAGGAACAGGAGGGGTGTCACGCTCGCGACTCCGCGGGGGCAAGTCGCGGGGGCTCACGTGGCTCGATCGGATGCCCGATTGCCGCGCGGGCGAAGTTCCTCGCTACGACGTGTCGATTCGCATCACGGCAGGCCGCGGCGGCGGCGCCAGGCCCATTCGAGGCTGAGCGCCGCCACCAGGAAGAAGAATGTCCAGCGAGACTCCCACAGCCGGAACGACTCGGATCGCTCGCGCGCGATCGTCCGAGTCGGCAGGGAACGCGCCCAGTTGGCGACGTGCGCCGCGCTGGTCATCCGCCCCCCGGTGGCCGCAGCGAGGCTGGCGAGCGTGGCCGAGTCGGGCTCGCTCCGCGCCTCCTCCAGGCTCCAGCGGTCGACCGCGAACTCCGAGGTCGCCTGGGCGATCTCGCGCCCGGCGCGAGACGCGAGCGCTCTCACCCGGTACCGCCCGGGCGGAAGGGCTGCCAGCGAGACGTCGTAGGAACCGGGCTCGCGGGCGGTGAACGCCGCGCGGGTGGCGCGGCCGGCTCCGCTCTGGACGTAGGCTTCCACCGTCGCGCCGGCCAACGGCCGGAACTGTTCGTCCTGGAGGCTCGCGAGCAGCCGCACCGACTCACCGTGCGGGGAGAGCCAGCGCTCGGGCCGCACGCGTAGCGGCTCGCCTTGGACCGGCTCGGCGAGCCAGCGCACGATGAGCCGCCACAGCCGATTCCCGCGCTCCGAGGCGAGATCGTCGTGTTCCGCGAGCGACCAGCGCCACAGCCCGGCGCCGTTGACGAGCAGCGCTTGCCCGCGTCCGACCCGCCGCGCCAGCAGGAGCGGCGGGCCCCCGCCTTCGCTGGCGATGAACACGCGGTCCCCGGCGGAGGCCTGGATCGGTGCCGGATCCGTGAGCGGCGCGGCGGCGCGCCACGCTTGATCACCGCGCGCCGGATCGTCGTCCCAGGCCAGCACCTCACGGGCCGCGGGCGATGGAACGGGCATGCCGCCGCGCGCCACCGGCACGCGGGCGATCGCCAGCGCCAAGTCGGCGGCGAGCGCGCCCGCAGCCAGGCGCTGGATGCCGGGGCTCGCCCCACCCAGGAGGAGGAGTCCGCCCCCGGAGCGAGCGAATGCGGCCAACGATCGGTCGAAGTCGGCGCCGATCTCGGGCCCCGAAATGCCGTCGAGCACGACCACCGCCTGGCCGCGCAGCGCCTCCGCTCCCAGGGTGGGCACCGTGCGCTTGGCCTCGACCTGCCTCCACCCGGAGCGATCGTGCAGGCAGGAAGTGACGGCAAGGCTCGAATCGCCGAGCAGCGCGCGGCGCAGGAACGTCAGGTCCCAATTGAGCCCCCCGCTCACGATCGTCACCCCCAGCCGTCCCGGAGCCACCTCGAGCGCCGTCTGGCGCGCATTGTTCGCCGTGGTCCTCTCCCCCGCGGCGGAATCGATGCTCGCCGTCCACACCGCGAGCCCCGGACGCGCCGGCACCACCCGGAATTCGGCGACCGCCTCGGCGCCGCTTCCCGGCGCAACTACGGTCGTCTGGCCGAGGGCACGCGCACCATCGGCGAGCCGGACCGAAAGCGGCGTGCCACGCGGCTCGCTGCTCGTCACTCTGACCCGCACCGGCGTCGCCTCGCCCACCCGGGCGCGCGCCGAAGACTCCACCTCCACGACCGCCCGGTCGCGTCCCCCTGGATCCCCCACCAGGACCGTGTGCACGGGAGCCCCGAGGGATCGAGCCGCGGCGATCGGGTCTTGGCCCGCGTTGACGACTCCGTCGCTCACCACCACCACGCCGTCGGGCTCGTCTCCGTCGCTGCCGGCGAGCGCCGAAAGCGCGTCTCCCAGAGCCGTCAGGCCACGGGTCTCGCGCCAGGTCGAGTCGGTCCCCAGGCGGCCCGCGAACGGCAGCACGCGCACCGCGGCCCGGCCGCGCCATGCCTGCTCGATCTCGCGCGCGGCGCGCTCGGCGCGGTCACCCCGCGTGGCGGGCGGCGCCTTGGAGGGCGACCGGGCAGCGACCGGCAGGTCCATGCTGCGCGAGCGATCCACCAGCACCACCACTTCCGTGGTCCGGCCTGCGCGAGCCCGCTCGAGGATCGGCTGGGCGAGCAGCCACGCCAACACGAGGAGCGCAGCGATCCTCAGCGCAGGCAGGAGCCGACGAGCGCGTGGTGGCAGAGGGGGTGAAGGGAAGCGATAGGCCCACAGGCCGAGCAGCACGAGCCCCACGCTCGCCAGCACCAGCGCGGGCCACGGGGCGTTGGGAGCGAGATGAACCGAGAATCCGATCACGAACGATGGCGGAGGGCGGGTGAAGGGGGACGAATTCCGGCGGCGTCCGCAGACTACGGGCCACGCCCCGCGTGACGCAAGCGGAATGTGCCGGGGTCGCGTGGAGCGCCCGGACGCGATCGATCGGCGCGGCTCCGGCGAGGTCGGCTAGGATGATGGCTTAAAGAGGAGGATCGGACGAGAGGCGGGTTCGCGCTTCGTCCGCCTGGCGCAGCCCTTCCAGGATCAGCCGATCGAGATCGAGGTCGAGCCGGATGTCCTCGCGTTCCGGGGCCCCCCCGGGAACGAAGCGGAAGCTGCCCTCGCGCCACAGCATGAGGCCGTAGACGGTGCGACGCATCGCATCGTGCACGGCGGCGCGCACCTGATCGGCCTGGGCCGCGCCCGCCGCGACCAACAGCGCGCCGAGCCGTTTCTCGGGCCCCGCCCGCTGGCGCTCGAGCGCCGCCTCGAGCGTGGCCTCGGAGATCGCCCCGCGATGGACCAGAACGTCTCCGGTGCGCACCCTCGAGCCGGTCGCGCGCGCGAACACCGGCCGCCCGCGCTCGATCAGCACCTCGGCCCGCTCGCCGTCGCGCTCGAGCTCGAGCCGTCCGGTTGCTCGGGCGAGCTGGAGGAGCTGCAACACCTCGGAAAGGAAGAACCGACCGAGATCGCCGTGCAGCGCCTCGGCGCTCACGCGGGACACCTTGCGCCAAGCGGGGCGACGCGGCTCACTCACGCCCCCAGCGCACGTCGCCGACAACGCGCCCCTGGGATGTCGCCTGCTCGCCCGTCATCAAGCGCAGGTTGTACCACCCCATCACGACCACCTGAAGCACGGTGGCGGAGATCAGCACCCCGAGCGCGATCTGGGTGAGCGGCATCAGCGTTTCGCGCAGCGGGCCGCGCACCGCGTGGAGCAAGGTGAGCAGGGCGACTAGCGCGGACATCACGATCCCGGTGAGCCGGCCGAACAACGTCGGCCGAATGCGCAACGGACCGACGAACAGGTACAAGCAAGCCCCGCCGACGAGCAGCGTCCCATAGCGCAGCGCCGCTACCCAGAATACCCAGCCCGGCAGCAGCTCCGCCGCGGCGAGGGCGAAGAACATCGCCAAGTTGAAGACGATGTCCACCAGTGGATCCAGCACGATGCCGAGCAGGGTCTCCTGCTTCCAGCGGCGCGCCAGCCAGCCATCGGCGACGTCGGTGAGCGCGGCGACCAAGAACGTCCCCAGCGCCAGCGTGAAATGACGATCGAGCAGGAACAAGGCAATCGCGTGAGCACCGTCGGGAGATTGAGGGCCGAGAGCGGATATCCATCGCGGTCGCGGAGGTGCTCGATGTTCAGGGAAACGAAGGCGAACGCCGGAAGGATCCACAGCGAGGTCTGGAGGAAGAAGTCGTAGGCCAGGTGGCGATCGTAGACCAGGGCCATGGCCCCGGCGGCCACGAATGCGGCGGCGAAGAAGCCGAGCCCCACGCTCCAGATCGAGCGCACCGCGGCGGGGTTCTTCCAGATCTGCTCGCGGGTGCGCGCGGCCACGCGCCGCAGGTAGGCGGCGATCGCCACCGGCGCAAACCGCTCGCGCCGCAATTCTTCCAGGTATTCCTCGACGAACATGCGGGCAGACTCAAGCACGGGGCCGGCCAGCGTCAAGTGGCATAGCCCTCGCCGTCATCCCGGGACCGGCATTGTGAGTGGGCGGCCGGCGGAGTTACCCTGCCACCGCGCACGGAGAAACCGACATGAGAACGCCGCGGTCGCTGATCCCACCGCTTGCCGTCCTGCTCAGCGTCGCGGCCGCCCTGGCGCACGCCCAGGGTAGCGGTCGCTCGCTCGATCTCGACCCTTCGGTCCGGGCGAGCGGCATGGGGGCGGCCTCGGGCGCCGTGTTCTGGGGCGACGACGCGAACCATTGGGCCAACCCGGCGCTGCTGGCCTACCAGCACGGGTTCCGTTACGAGTGGGGGAACACCCGGCTGGTGCCGGGCCTCGCGGCGAACGTCACCTTCCGCCGCGAGATGCTCAAGGTGGGAGGCGGGGGTTTCGCCCTCTGGACCGCGGGGCAGCCCTCGCGTCGGCTCGGACGTCTGACGCTCGATTACGGACTGAGCGAGGGAATCGATCCCAGCGGCAACCCGACGGGGACGTTCGCAAGCTTCGAGCACATCCGGTCGTGGGGCTGGGCGGTCTCGGCCGGCGAGCTCGCCGAAGCCATCGCTCCGTTCGTCGGCCGCACCATGCCGAACCTGAGCCGCCACGGCGACGTGTCGTTCGGAATGAGCGAGAAGGATCTCGAGATGCACCTCGGCCCCGGCGCAGATGCCTCGACGACCGCGCGGGACATCGGCGTGTTGGTGCGCGTCACCCCGTTGCGCGCCACGATGGGTCCGGGCGGGCTCGAGATCCCGGTGCGGGCCGACGTGGCCTACGGCTGGTCCGTGCTCAGCTACAACGATGCGACCGTCACGTTCCTCTTGAAGCCCGACCCCGTGTCTCGCCACCACCGCGACGCCGTCGCCTTCCGGTTGGCGGCCGGTTGGCCGGGGGGCATGGTGCAGGGGCTCGCCGACCATCACCTGGGTTGGCTCGCCCGCGGCCTCGATCCGCTGATCTCGATCGGGCTGGCCTCGGATTGGGACCACATCACCGCCGGGAATCTGCAAGACAACGATTACCGCACCCAAGGATCCGGTCTCGAGATCGGCCTGGCCAACGTGTTCACGTTCCGCACCGGGTCCTACGAGGACAAGGCCGGCCACATCGACGACTCGACGTCGGGCTGGAGCCTCGGGCTTCGCTTCGGCGATTGGGCCGGCTTTCGCTTCGATCGCGGGCGCTTCCCCCAGGCGAAGGGTCTCGAGGACATAAGGCCCGAGGGTTTCTCGGCGTTCGTGGATCCGGTGGCGATCTGGAGCTCGTTGCGCTAGCGCCCGCTCACCAGCGCCAGGATCTGCCACAAGCGCGGACGTCTCAGGAAGCGCGTCCGATGCCCCGCGAACACGCGCAGCCGGTGGACACGATAGCGGCCCCAGAAATCCCACGGCAGCCAGCCCGAGCGATGGGTCTCGAACGGCTTACCCGCCACCTCCTGCGCGCGGAAGCCGCACGGCGTGGCGATCAGCACGCGGCGCGCGCGCCCCAGCAGCTCGCCCACCAGGCGATGCCCCTCCTGTTTCTCCAAGTGCTCGATCACGTCGATCAGAAGCGCCAGGTCGTAGCGCGGCGCGTCGGCGGGCAGCAGCGTATCGAGGCGTCGCAGATCGCCGAGGTAGCAGTGGTCGTAGCAGGGGAAGCGCGGGGCAACCACGTCCACCGCGTCCACCCGGCTCGGGCTCGCGTACTCGCGCGCCAGGCAGCCGTACTTTCCGTATCCCGCTCCGACGTCGAGCAGCGTGTCGGGCCGCTCGGCGACCAGTGCGTCGAGCACGTGTGGAATCTGCCAGTGCTCGGAAGTCGGCATGGCCCATCCTCCAGTGCGCCCGCGCCCCGGTCGAGACGCGCATCCTGGCACGCCTCGCCCGCGGGGGGCAAAGCGAGCCCGGCTCAGCCGCCGAGCCGCACCCGAGCGATGGTGAGCAGGATCTTCCATCCCGCCCCGACCGAGCCTCGGATCGTGCCGGCCACCTTGGAGCGGCCCGCGATCCGCCGCCGATGCCGCACCGGAATCTCGAGACAGCGCACGCGGGCGCACGCCGCCCGCGCCTGCATCTCGACCGTCCACCCGTAATCGCGGTCCCGCATGCCGAGCGCCTCGAGGGTCTGCCAGCGCACCGCGCGGAAGGGCCCCAGGTCGGTGAAGCGCACTCCGAAGAGCCAGCGAATCAGGAACACGGCGATCCGGTTGCCGAGGCGCTGCGCCGGCGTGAGCGATCCCGCCTCGGCGGAGCGCACGCGCGAGCCGACCACGAGATCGGCACGCCCCTCCAGGAGTGGGGCCAGCAATCGAGGAAGCTCGGCCGGATCGTCGCTCCCATCCGCGTCGAGAAACGCGACTGCCTGGGGCGGATGTGCGCGCAGGTGGGCGAGTCCCGCGAGGCAGGCGGCACCGTAGCCGCGGCGCTCCTCGGCCACCACGGCGACGGCGGCGGCGCGCGCCACCTCCGCGGTGCGATCGGCGGAGCCGTTGTCGACCACGACCACCCGATCCACGGCGTCGCGCGGGATCGCGGCCAGGACGCCGGCGAGCGTCGCTGCTTCGTCGCGGGCCGGGATCACCACCGCGACCGAGTACCCGGCCGGCACGGCGAGTGGGCTCTTAGACGACGCCTAGCGCTGATCGCTGGCGGCGGCTTTGCCGCGCACCGCCGCATGCGCGGCGGCGAGACGGGCGATCGGCACGCGGAAGGGCGAGCACGACACGTAGTCGAGGGCCGCGTCGTGGCAGAACTCCACGCTGGCCGGATCCCCGCCGTGCTCGCCGCAGATCCCGACCTTGAGTCCGGCCCGCGCCGCGCGCCCGCGCGCCACCGCCCAACGCACCAGCTCTCCCACCCCCTCCAAGTCCAAGGTCGCGAACGGGTCCACGGGGAGCACCTTGCGGGCCACGTACTCGGGCAGGAACTTGCCGGCGTCGTCGCGCGAGAAGCCGAAGGTGAGCTGGGTGAGATCGTTGGTCCCGAACGAGAAGAACTCGGCTTCGGATGCCACCTCGCCGGCCGTCACCGCGGCCCGCGGCACCTCGATCATCGTTCCCACGAGATAGTTCACGTGTACGCCGCGCCGAGCCATCACCTCGTCGGCCACCCGCCGCACCAGCCGCGCCTGATGACGCAACTCCTCGACGTGTCCGACCAGCGGGATCATGATCTCGGGGATCACCCGGATGCCCTGCTTCGCCACCTCGCACGCGGCCTCGAAGATGGCGCGCGCTTGCATCTCGGTGATCTCGGGATAGGTGATTCCGAGCCGACAGCCGCGGTGCCCGAGCATCGGATTGAACTCGTGCAGCTCCTCGACCCGCTCGAGTAGCCCTTCGAGCCGCGTCAGCTTGGCGGGCTTGACCGCCTTGCGGCTGCGTTTGCGCGCCCGCTCCCAGTCGGCGCGCAGCAACGCCACCTCGGCGATCAGCTCTTCGCGCTTGGGCAGGAACTCGTGCAGGGGCGGATCGAGGGTGCGGATCGTCACCGGGTAGCCGTCCATCGCCCGGAACAGGCCCCGGAAGTCGGAGCGCTGCAGCGGGAGGAGCTTGGCCAACGACTCGCGGTAGGCCTTGCGCGGCGCCGCGAGCTTCTTCTCGAGCGCTCTGAGCTCGCCCCCGAGCACTTTTCTCTCGGCCGGATCGGCGCTCTTCCATGCCGCCCGCTTCGCGTCGACCTCGGTCTGGATCGCCTTGGCTCGCGGGGCCGCCAGGATCATCCGCACCACGTGCGGCAACCGGTCGGCGGCGAAGAACATGTGCTCGGTGCGACACAGGCCGATCCCTTCCGCCCCGAACGAGCGGGCTTGCAGGGCGTCGCGGGGAATGTCGGCGTTGGCTCGCACCTTGAGGCGGCGCAGGGCATCGGCCCATTCCATGAACGTCCCGAACTCGCCGCTCACCCGCGCGGGAATCGTCGGCACCTGACCGGCCATCACGCGACCGGTCCCGCCGTCGATCGTGACCCAGTCGCCTTCCTCGACCACCACGGAGTCGGCGGTGAAGCGGTGTGCCTCGTCGTCGACCCGCACTCCACCGGCCCCGCACACGCACGGCCGGCCCATGCCACGAGCCACCACCGCCGCGTGGCTCGTGAGCCCGCCGGTCGAGGTCAGGATTCCCTGCGCCGCATCCATTCCGTGGATGTCGTCGGGAGTGGTCTCCTTGCGCACCAGGATGATCTTCTCCTTCCGGCCGCGCTCCGCGGCGGCGTCGGCGTGGAACACCACGCGGCCGACCGCCGCTCCCGGCGAGGCGGGCAGCCCGTTGGCGATCACCCGGATCTTGCCTTGGGGTCGAGCTGGGGATGGAGCAGCTGGTCGAGCGAGCCGGGCGCGACGCGGAGCACCGCTTCCTCGCGGCCGATCAGACCTTCGCGCACCATGTCCACCGCGACCCGCACCGCGGCCTGCGTGGTCCTCTTGCCGGTGCGTGTCTGGAGCAGGAACAGCTTCCCCTCCTGGATCGTGAACTCGAAGTCCTGCACGTCGCGGTAGTGACGCTCGAGTCGAGACGTGATGTCGCGCAGCTGCCGGTACACCTCGGGCATCTCGCGCTCGAGATCGGCGATCGGGCGCGGGGTGCGCACGCCGGCCACCACGTCCTCCCCCTGCGCGTTCGTCAGGTACTCGCCGTAGAACGCGTTCTCGCCGGTGGCCGGATTGCGCGTGAAGCCGACGCCGGTGCCCGACGTCTCGCCCAGGTTGCCGAACACCATCGCCTGGACGTTCACCGCCGTGCCCAGATCGTCCGGGATGCCGTTCTGGCGGCGGTAGTAGATGGCCCGGTCGTTGGACCACGAACGGAACACCGCGTCGCGCGCGAGCCCGAGCTGCTCGCGTGGATCCTGCGGGAAATCGCGCTGCGACCGGCCGCGCACCAAGGACTTGAACTCCGCCGCCAGCCGCTTCAAGTCGTCGACCGACAGCTCCTGATCCGAACGCACCCCGCGACGAGTCTTGAGCCCGTGCAGCCGCTCCTCGAACGCCGGCTTCTCGAGTCCCATCACCACCGATCCGAACATCTGGACGAAGCGGCGATAGCAGTCCCAGGCGAAGCGCGGATTGCGGGAGCGCGCGCTCAGGCCCTCGACCGAGCGGTCGTTGAGGCCCAAATTGAGCACCGTGTCCATCATCCCCGGCATCGAGAACTTCGCTCCCGACCGCACCGAGACCAGGAGCGGGTCACGCGGATCCCCGAGGCGCTTGCCCATGAGACCCTCGAGCCGTTCGAGCGCCTCCTGCTGCTGCGACTCGAAACCCTCGGGCAACGTCGCGCCATTGCCGTAGTACCAACGGCAGACCGCGGTGGAAATCGTGAAGCCGGGTGGCACCGGCACGCCGGCGTTGGACATCTCGGCCAGGCCGGCGCCCTTGCCGCCCAGGACATCCCGCATCTCGGCGCTCCCGTCCGCGCGCCCGTCGCCGAAGAAGTAGACGTATCGCTCTGCCATGTTCGCTCCCAAGGATCTTCGCCCCACTACCGTCCCAGTGACTCTCCCTCGGAGCCCTCGGAGGGACGCTCGAACAGGTCGTCGTCGGCGCCGCGGTTCAGGTCGACCCGGCTCACCTGCACCTTGAGCGACAGCTCCTCGTCCAGGAATCGCTCCTCCGAAAACGGCCACAAGATTCCCTGCTGGCTGATCCGGAAATCTCCGTAGACTCGCCGCTCGGCCGGGCGCAGCCCGCTCGGATCGTTCTCTTCCACGGCCACGAGGGTGTGCTTGTCCGCGTCCAGGAACAGCACCCGGCGCAGCCCGTCCGCCGCCACCTCGATCACGTCGGCGTCGGCGCTGCCCACCTTCTCCCGGCCGCGGAACGCCACCCGTGACGCGGTGTCGGCAGCCGAGAGCAGCAGGTGCGGCAGATCCATCGAGAACGCGGCTCGCAGCGCGGCGACACCCTGGGGCGACTCCTCGACCACCGTGTCGCGGCCCGCGCTCCACTTTCCCCATCCGTGGTCTCGATCGAGCACCTGAGTGGTGGTCAGGCGGCCGAACGAGGACACCGAGACCATGCGGAACGGCTCCTTGCGGACCTGCTGGACCGACCCGCGCACTTCATTCCCCGACTCCGCGATCATCCGGACCTGGGTTTCCACGACCGAGTCGTGGATCCCCTTGAGCCGCTCCACGCCCCCGTGCGCGGCGAGGGCCTGTCGGACCAGCGCCGCACCCCGTGTGCGCTGCTCGGGCCGCGCCGCGGCGGTGTCCAGGGACGGGCGCACCGGGATCGCGACCGGCGGTGACGACGTGGAGACCACCTCCACCGGCCCCAGCCGCTCGAGGATCGGCTCGAGCCGGGCGGCTGGCCCGACCACCACGAGGCCGGCGCGCGCCGGATCGAGCCAGCGCGCCGCGGAGGAACGCACCGCCGCGGAATCGACCGTGCCGGCCCGCTCGGACGCTCGTTCCGCGAAGTCGGCCGGAAGACCGTAGAGGCTGGAGTTGATCCACGCGGCAGCCTGCGACGCCAAGGACTCGCGCGCCAGCGTCAAGGCTCCGCGCACGCGGTCGCGGGCAGCGGCGACCTCGGCCGCTCCGGGCGGCTCGACCATCAACCGCATCATCTCCGATCGCATGTGGTCGATCGCCGAGGCGACCGAATCGCCATGGGTCGCCACTCCCAGAGCGAGCACGCCGCCGCGCTGGAGCGACGAGAAGCCGCTCCGTATCCCCGGGCCCAAGGCCTTCCCGAGACGCGATTCCGGCCCCCCCGCCAGGATCTGCTCGAGCACCGAGAGGGCATCGGCGTCGGGGGACCCTTGGGGAGGCCCGACCCATCCCATGCGGATCTCGATCCGCGGCGCGTCGGGCTCGTCGACCAAGCGAATGCGCGTGCGCTGCCGAGGAGCATCGGAGAATCCGGGCACCGCACGCTGCGGTGGCCGTCCAGCCCACGAACCGAGCTGAGAGGCGACGGTCGTGAACGCCGAGTCGACGTCCACGTCGCCGCAGATCGCGATCCGTACTCCTTCGGGCCGGTACCACTGGCGATGGAACTCCTGGGCGTCGGTCCGCGAGATGATCTGCGCCGTCGGCGGCGTACCGACCAGGGGGGCGCCATAGGGATGGCCTCCGAGCAGGAGTCCCCATAGATGCTGGTCGGCCGCGAGGCCCGGATCGACCCGGGCGCGTGCCGCCGCTTCCACCAGATCGCTGCGCAACCGCCCGGCCTCGCCGCGGCGGAACAACGGGTTCACGAGCGCGTCGGCGACCAGCTCGAGCCCTGCGTCGAAGTCACGCGCGAGGAAGGTCCCGCTCAGGGTCGAGACTTCACGACCCGCTCCGCTGGTGACGACCCCGCCGAGCTGTTGCACTGCCGTGGCGAACGCGGTCGGCGTGCGAGAGCTGGTGCCGTGGAGCAGCAGAGCAGCGGTCAAGAAGGCGAGGCCGTTCTCACCCGACGGATCCTGCGCCGCCCCGACCGGGACGGCGATCTGGATGTACACGATCGGGATGCGGTGATCCGGAATCACCGCCACCTCGAGCCCGTTCGCGAGCTTGCGCACCACCGGGGCCGGCCCGGCGTGGGCCGAGACCGAGGCCAGCGACGCCACGCACGCGATCGCGAACCAGGTGTTCAGCCGACCGGCAAGGGCCGCACGCCTCATCGCTCGCCTCCGCCCACGACACCGGACTGCGAGGGAAGGATCCACACCACGCAGCGGCGTGCCGGAACCAGCGTGCGAGCCGCCGCGCGTCGCAGATCCGCCGCGGTGAGCGCCCGAACCCGCTCCAGATGGCGCTCGAGGCCGCGCGCGTCGCCGTCCAAGAATTGGAACGTTCCCAGCGTCTGCGCGCGACCCCGTGCCGTCTGTAAGCCGAAGAGCGTCGCCGCTTCCACGTGTCGCTTCGCTGCCTCCAGCTCCGCCTCGTCGACGGGCTTCCTGGCGAGCGCGCCGAGCTCTCGTTTCATGGTGCTCTCCACTTCGGCGCTGTCCGCGCCGGGGCGCAACCGAGCCGATGCGTAGAGGAGCGAGGCGTCGCGTCGGCCTTCCACGTCCGCCTGGACCTCGGAGCACGGGCCCTCCCGCCCGGCCAGGGCGCGCTGGAGGCGGGCGGACGAGCCGCGCGCCAGCAGGTCCGACAGGACGACGAGCGCGGGCCAGTCCGGGTCGCGGCGCGACGGCGCGCGCCAGCCCACCAGCAGCAGCGGCGTCGAAGTGGCCTCGTGGGCCACCACCCGCCGCTCGCCGCCCTGGGGCGGCTCCTTAGGCGCGGGGGCGTCGGCCGTGCGTCGCTCCCGGATGGGCTCGAAGTACTGGCGAGCCCAGGTCACGACCTGTGCCGAATCGAAGTTCCCGACGACCGTGACGAGCGATCGGTTGGGCGCGAACCGGGCCGCGAACGTGGCGCGGCAATCGGCAAGCGTGATGCGAGCGAGAGCCGAATCGGAGCCGAGCACCGGCAAGCGATAGGGATGGACGCGGAAGGCGGTCGCGTAGAGGCGGTCGATCCCGCGTGCGAGCGGTGACGAGGCGGTGCGCTGCGCGTTTTCCTCGCGCACCACCCGGCGCTCGGCCTCGAGCGCATCCTCCGCCAGGCGCGGAGAATCCATGCGATCCGCCTCGAGGCGCAGCGCCATCTCGGTGGCCCCCGGCGGCACGGTCTCGAAGAAGCAGACGAAATCCGCCCCCGTGTAGGCGCCCGCCGTCCCGCCCTGGCCGCGGATCAGACGCCGGTGCTCCTCGGGGCCGAAATGACTCGAGCCCTCGAACATCAGGTGCTCGAACAAGTGGGAAATCCCGTTCAGCCGGGGGCGCTCGTGACGAGATCCCGAGTCGTACCACACCGCCACGTCGACCGCGCTGGCCTGTCCGTCCGGAACGAGCAGCAGGCGCACGCCGTTGCGCAAGGTGACGACCGGCATCGGGTTTGGCGACGGGGGGGCGGCCGGCGGCCCCGCCGCGAGCAGGGCGAGCCCCAGAGCCGCGCATCCCAACCATTTCATGCCGGACGATCCTCTCTTCAAAGGGAAGACTGAAATGGGCGCGTCAGACTAGCAGCCGCGTGTCGTCTCATCCAGCCCAGCCTGCGCCTCAAGAACCCCGATCCAAAGCGGCGGTGGCGACCTCTCTACGAGATCTTGGCCGAGGGCGTCAGGATCTCGACCACCGCTTCCAGGAAGCCGACCTCGATTCCAGCATGATTGAGGATCGGCGGGCGGCGGGCCGCGGCGAGCCGAGCTCGCTCCTCGGTGGAGAGCTCCCCCAGCTGCTCGAGCAGCGCGATCGTGGCCGGCGGCACGGCTCGCGATTGACCATCCTCGCACTTGACGGCTACCCCGAGACCCCGCCGGGGGATCGCCACGCACTCCAGGCCCTCGGCCCCACCCTTGGCCACCAGCCGTCCGCCGGTCGCCTCCATCAGGAGCGTGCTGAAACGGCCCTCCCCACCGACCACCCGTGGGTGGCGGCTCATCGCCTCACGGATGCGGTGGAGGGCGCGCGCACGCGGGTCGCCATCAGGCGCCGCGGCGGCGAGCTGGGCAAAGCCGCGCGCCATGGCGTCGAGCGGCAGCCCGAAGACGGTCGCGCTGCATCCGTCCACCGCCACCGTCACCTGATCGACGGGCACGCCACACACCTCGGCCACCGAGCGGCGCATCCGTTGCTGGACCGGGTGGTCGGCCCGCTCGTACCCGGCCACCGGCCAGCCTTCGGACAGCGCCAGGCACAGCATGCCGGCGTGCTTGCCGGAGCAGTTGTCGTAGAGCGGGGAGCGGAGCTCCGGGTGTGCCTCGAGCTCGGCCAGGGCCTCCGGGTCGAGCGGCTCGTGAAACCCGCAGGCCAGATCTCGGTCCGAGAGGCCGAGGCGATCCAGAATGCCGGTGACGAGCATGCGGTGGGAGCGGCTTCCGGTGTGCGAGGCCGCCATCACGGCAAGCTGCTCGTCGGACCATCCCCAGCGCTCCGCGTGCCCGCGCTCGACCAGGGGCAGCAGCTGGAAGGGCTTGGCGGAGGAGCGGAAGGTCGTGACCAGCGAGGGCTGTTCGGTGCCGGCCTCGATCCGGCCGTCGAGGCCGACCACCGCCGCTTGCAGGTGATGGCGCGATTCGAGGATCGATCCCCGCCAGAGGCGAGTCTCGATGTGCAGGCGCATCGCAGCAAGTCCCGGGAAGGGTGCGCCGGACGGTCAGCGGATCACGACGAAACGGCCCTGGAAGCTGAACTCACCCGACTCGACGCGGTACAGGTAGATGCCCGAGCTCACCTCTTGACCTCGGCCGTTCTTCAGATTCCATCGCTCGAAATCCCGTATCGGGTCGAGGTGCTGGAGCTCGGTCACGAGATCGCCGGCCAGCGTGTAGATCCGGATCCGAGCCGGCGTCGGCAGGCGTACGAAGTGCAGCTCGTGGTTCGGCGTCGCATCCCACGCCTCGGCCTCGCGGAACGGATTGGGCACCACGGTGACCGCCTCGAGATTCGAGAACGGCCCGGCCGTGGGCTCGACGGGCGCGGCAATCAGGTTGAGCGCCTTGTTGTTGAGATTGCACGTATCGCGCCGGCCCCCGCAATGGATGGTGTCGGGAATGAACATGTCTTCGTAGTCGTTCGAGGATTGGTTTCGTTTCTCGTACGTGATCGAGTACCAGATGCGGAACCCGTCGTGGGGCCCGGGCGGCGCGATCAGCTTGAGCACCGAGTCGCCGGGCGACAGGCACCGCCCGAAGC
>VBOY01000071.1:0-46582 GCA_005893295.1 Candidatus Eiseniibacteriota bacterium
CCCCCCCTCGTGTTCGGGCTTTTCCGGGGCCCCGCCCTGATCGACGACGCCCACATCACCTTCCGCTACGCCGAGAACATCGCGCGGGGCCATGCCTTCGGCTTCAATTCGGAGCCTCTGCTCGGTGCGACGGCGCCGCTGTACTGCCTGCTCCTGGCGCTGCTGCGGATGGCTGGAATCGCGCCGACCGTCGCTGCGTTCGCCCTCGGCGTGACGGCGGCGGCACTCACCCCCGTTCTGCTCTGGAGGATTGGCACGGCCGCGGGGCGACCGGTGGTCGGGCTCTTGGGCGGAGGTCTGCTGGCGCTGATGCCGGATTGGTGGCTCAACAGCAAGACGGGAATGGAGACGACGCTCGCGGGGATGCTCCTGTCACTCACCATTCTCTTAGACCTCCGGGGCTGGAGCGCCTCCAGTGGTCTGGCCGCGGCGCTCCTCGGACTCACGCGTCCCGACGCCGCCGGTCTTGCGATCCTTCTGCTCGCGAAGCAAATCCTGGTGGATCGTCGCTTCGCTCGCGCCTGGCGATTCGCCGCCGCGGGACTGGCCGGTCTCGCCCCGTGGCTGTTGTATGCGACCTACACCTTCGGGACTCCGCTTCCCCAGTCCCTGGCCGCCAAGCGCCTGATCCACCCCCTCCCCTGGCCCGAGGCCCTGCAGCGGAACTTCGGGTGGCTCGCGGGGGCAGGCGACGGCTCGGCCGGAATGTTCATCCTGTTCGTGCTCTGGCTCGTCGGGGTGAGCGCCGCGGCGCGCGCCTGGAGGGAGGGGCTTCCGTATCTGGTCTGGCCTGCAGTGGCCCTCCTTGGCCTCTCTCTCCTGCAGATTGGCCCCTTCTTCTGGTATCGGATTCCCCTGCTTCCCTGCGTGGCCTTCGGTGCCGCGCTGGGCTTCGAGGCGTTGCGCGCCCACCTCTGCAGCGCTCGGCTCCGCGTCGCGGCAGCCGCTTCCTGGCTGCTGCCGGTGGCCATCGTCCTCCTCCTCATTGCGAAAAACGGGTCGTGGATCTGGAACGGCCGCAACCTCCAATCGGTCAACGCCAAGGAGGTCGCCATGGCGGACATGGCCCGCGAGATCCGGGAGAGGACGCAGGCTGTCGGAAGGGATCCCGCCTCCTTGACGGTCTATGTCGGGGAGGTCGGGGTGATCGGCTACGAGCTGCCGGAGGCGCGAATCATCGACAGCGCCGGAATCAATTCCCGGGAGGTCTTCGAATTGCGGAAGCGGGACGGGGAGAGGCTGCGTCGTGAGAACCCGGGGTCTCCCTGGTTCGCCTACCCGGAGCAATCGGTGCAATGGAGCCGGGAAGTGATCCAGACTTTTCGCCCCGACTTCATCGCCTCGGACAGCCGCTACCTCCACCTGCCGGAGCTTGCCGAAGATCCGACCTTCCGCGCCCGCTACGAGCCGGTGCAGCGCTGGAGCTTCCCGAACGGCGTGTCTCTCGTCCTGCTTCAGCGTCGTGACGGTCCCCGGTCCGGCGGGTAAGCCAGCAGTCCTCCTCGGGACCTTCCTCTCATTGGGACGCACTTGACCCGGACCCCCATAAAATCTAGAGTCGTTCATCCGAGAAACCGAGATTTTGAAGGATTCCTATCCTTTGCTCTGAATCATGGAGGATGCGGTCCGGCCCTATTTTGTTCGGCGGGGATCAGCGCCAGCTAGGAGACTTGCCAGCAGGTCAATGAATTCGGGAGGTTTTCACTTGCAAACCACAGACCACGAAAAACTTCACCGCTGCTACCCAGTGCTAGACCAGTTGCCTGCGGATCTGCTCCGGCGAGTTAGACAGGAGGCCAGGCTTGTGAAGGCACCGGCTGGCCAGGAGCTGTTTTACGACGGAAGCCCCTGTACCGCCTATCCAATGCTGATCGAAGGGACCATTCGAGCCACAAAATCCGGCCCCGATGGACAGGAGATTCTTCTTTACCACCTGCAGCCGGGAGAATCGTGCGTCATCACGGTGGTGGCGCTGCTCGGTGAGACTCCCTATCCGGCCCGGGCGGTGGTCGAGACGGAATTGAGCCTCTTCGCCGTTCCCAGAAACCTGTTCCTGGAGCTGGTCCTGAAGTCCCCACCCTTCCGGGTCTTCGTCTTCCAGTTTCTCTCCATCAGGATGGCCCACCTGATGGCCCTCATCGACGACGTGGCCTTTCGCCGGGTCGATCAACGACTGGCTTCGCACCTGCTGCTTCACAAAGGGCCCATCACCGTGACCCATCAAACGCTGGCCGATTCCCTGGGGACCACGCGGGAAGTCGTGAGCCGAATTCTGGAATCGTTTCAACAGTCGGGCGTGCTAAGGCTGGGCCGGAAACGAATCCAAATCTTGAACCGGAATGCTCTGGAACGGGTCCATCGGGCCCAAGAAAGCTGATGGGTCCGAGCAAAAAGATT
Organism: Candidatus Eiseniibacteriota bacterium; assembly: GCA_005893295.1. Taxonomy (GTDB): domain Bacteria; phylum Eisenbacteria; class RBG-16-71-46; order RBG-16-71-46; family RBG-16-71-46; genus WS-8. The sequence goes on from VBOY01000071.1 coordinate 2,398, forward strand.
GGGGGGACAGCGTCTCCGCTTTCCCCCCATCCCCCTCTCTCTCCCCTCTGGGGGAGGTGGCCTGCCCCAGAGGACGCCCGGCGGTCTCCGCTCCCCGGAAAAGGGTCGGCAGTCAGCTCGCTCTCCTGGTCAACCCTCCCGCCGGGGAGCGGAATACACTTCCTAGGCCGAAGGAGAAGTCAACCGCCGGTGGCGGCATTCTAGAGACCCGCGATGGCCAGCTTTTGTGACTCCAGTCACAATACCGCTCAGGAAAAGCACCGACGAAGGAAGCCGTTGACATGATCGAGACGCTCTTCCCCAGGGAAGTCCACACCTGTTGCACCACCGAGGAGCCGGACCCCGGACTGTTGTATCCAGAGGAGGCGGAGTGCGTTCGCGGAGTCGTTCCTCTCCGGCGGCGGGAGTTCGCCCAGGGGCGCCTTTGCGCCCGACGGGCGCTGGCCGAGCTGGGGATCCGGAACTTTCCCCTGCTCATGAAACAGGATCGATCCCCCGTCTGGCCCGAGGCGATCGTCGGCAGCCTCTCCCATAGTGGGGGCTACTGCGCCGTGGCCCTGGCCAGAAAGTGCATCATCGGCGGTTTGGGTCTGGACGTTGACACCGCCGAGTCGCTGGAAGAGGAGCTTGTCCCATTGATTTGCGGCGCCAGCGAAATCGCCCGGCTGGAGGACTCCCGGGAGGCCGACCGAGGTTTGCTGGCGAAGCTGGTGTTTAGCGCCAAGGAAAGCGTCTTCAAATGCGTCTATCCGCTGACGGGCGTCTTCCTGGACTTCCATGATTGCGAGATCGAGCTGCAACAGGGTGCGGGCAGCTTCTCCGCCACCCTCACGAATCCGCGCCTGCCTCCACCCTGGAAGGGGCGGCGGCTCCGGGGACGATTCGCCCGGGGCCCGAAGCAGCTGTTCACGGGCATTGCCCTCTCCGCCGAGAGCCTCAGGTAGTGGCTCGCCGATCCGGCCTGTACGCCAGGCGCGGCCGGAATCCCCCGCCTCTCCACCCTCCTTATCATCTATAGGGGGTGCGCCGGCAGGTCGGCGGACCGACTCCCGCGGATGGACTGCCGGAATCCTCTCAACCCGCAGGCGTTGCATCCGAGCCTTCCAAGAACATTCCGCTTGCCGTCCCGCTGAAGCGTGGGTATCATGCATTTCTCTGAGCCGTCAGAAAGATGCCGCCTGAGGCACCCGTTGCCTGGCGGGGATTCGGAGCACATTCCGCGTTCTGGGTGCACGGGCCGGTCTCCCGGACGTGTGCCCCCGGAGTCGGACTGCCTTCGGTGGCCTGGGCGGATGGTCGTCGGAGTCGCGACTCGCTACCGTGCCACCGGGGTGCGATCGGGTCACGCTTCGCACCTCTGACTTGATCTCTGGGTTCGGGAAGCGGGGCCCCATCGGGAGGGCCGTGAAACTCCCAGTTCGTACGGCACGTGAGCGTGAGAATGCGGCGGTCGGGAGTGCGCGGACGATCGTCGACGTCCTGCTTCGGCGTGCCGCGGAGCAAGCCTCCGAGACGGTCTTCGCGTTCATCTCCGACGGGCAAACCGACGCGGCGGCGCTGACCTTCGCCCAGCTCGACGCGCGCGCCCGGGCGATCGCCTCCCGACTCCTCGTCGATGGCCTGAGCGGCGAGCCTGCCCTGTTGCTCTACCCGGCCGGCTTGGAATTCATCGAAGCATTCTTCGGATGCCTGTACGCCGGTGTGGTTGCGGTGCCGGCCCCTCCACCGCGGGGCGAGCGGAGCCTGGATCGCCTCGCGGCCATCGCTGCCAATGCGGAGGCCCGTGCCGCTCTCGCTCCCGCAAACCTTCTGCGGCGTTTCCGGGAGGCGCGTGCGAGCCACGCGGCGCTCGCCGGGCTGCGTTGGATGGCCACCGACGAAGTGCCCGCCGACGCGGCCACCGGGTTCGTCCCCCAGGCGCTGCAGGCGGAGTCCCTCGCCTACCTCCAGTACACCTCCGGATCGACCTGCGAGCCAAAGGGGGTGATGGTCGGCCACGCAAACCTCGTGGCCAACTGCGAGGACATCCGGCGGGGATTCGGCCATACCCGGAAGAGCAGGTCCCTCTCCTGGCTGCCGCATTTCCACGACATGGGGCTCGTCGACGGCGTGGTTCAGCCCGTCTACTCAGGGTTCCCGGCCGTCCTGATGAGCCCCGGCAGCTTCCTCCAGAGCCCATCCCGCTGGCTCGAGACGATATCCCGCCACCGGATCACCCATTCCGGCGGCCCCAACTTCGCCTACGACCTCTGTGTCCGGCGCATCGATCCGGACAACGCCAAGCTCGATCTCCGCTCCTGGGCCGTCGCCTACAACGGCGCCGAGCCGGTCCGCGCGGAGACTCTGGAGCGTTTCGCCTCCCGATTCGCGCCGTGCGGGTTCCGCCGCTCGGCCTTCTATCCCGCTTACGGCCTCGCGGAGGCGACCCTCAAGGTCAGCGGAGGCCGGCGTGGCGAGGGGCCGCGGATCCTGCACCTGAACCGCGCGGCGCTGCAAGCCGGACGCGCCGCGGACGACGACACAGGCCAGGCGCTCGTCGGCTCGGGGCGCCCGGGTGCCGGAACACGAGCCGCCATCGTCGACCCCCTAAGCGGCCACCGCCGAGCGGAAAACGAGGTCGGGGAAATCTGGGTCTCGGGACCGTCCGTGGCCCTGGGCTACTGGAGCCGGAGCGACGAGACCGCGCGCAGCTTCGGCGCACGGATCCCGGGAAACCGATCCCGGTTTCTGCGTACCGGCGACCTCGGATTCCTGCGTGACGGTGAGGTCTTCGTCACCGGGCGGCTGAAAGATCTCCTCATCATCCGGGGCCGGAACCTCTACCCTCAGGACATCGAGCGCACCGCCCAGGAGTGCCACGCGGCGTTGCGCGCCGGCGCCGCCTTCGGGGTGGAGGTCGCGGGAGAGGAGCGCCTGGTTCTCGTGCAGGAGGTCGATCGGCATAGAGGAAGCGACTCGCCGGAGATCTTCGCCGCCCTCCGCACGGCCATCGTCGAGACGTACGAGGTGGATCCCTTCGCCGTTGTGCTCGTCGGACCTGCCGGGGTGCCGAAGACTTCCAGCGGCAAGGTGCGACGGGCCGCCTGTCGCGCCATGTTTCTCGCAGACGCGCTGCCGGTCGTCGCCCGATGGCAGGCTCCCGAGGCCCCCGACACTCCGGACTCCGATAGGGCACCCGCGGACGTCCGCGCCTGGATGGCTGCGCGACTCACCTCGAAGCTCGGAGTTCCGCCCGGCTCCCTCCGCTTCGACCAGCCGCTGGCGGCCCTCGGATTCGACTCGCTGCGGTCGCTCGAGCTGGCGCACGAGATCCAGCAGCGCTTCGGGGCGACCCTGCCGGCAGCTGACCTGCTCGCGGCGGCGTCTCTCTCGGAGATCGCGGCGCGGGTCGAGGCCGAATCGGCCTCCGCTTGCGGCGCGCCGGGCGGCGTGTGCAGCGAGCCGGAGGAATGCCCCCTCTCCGCCGGCCAGCAGGCGATCTGGTTCCTGCAGGAGCTGGCGCCCGACAGCACGGCCTACACCATGGCCTCGGCGCTGCGCCTCACGGGCCCGCTTCGTGAAGCGGCCCTGGAGGGGGCGGTGCGCGCCCTCATCGCGCGCCACGCGTCCCTGCGGGCGAGAATCGTCTCTGAGGGTGTCGGGCCGAGGCAGCGCTTCGATGTCGGGTTCGAGGCGATCTACTCTCGAGAGAATCTGGACGACCGCGCGCCCGGCAGTCTTGCCGACCGGCTCGCCGAGCAGGCTTACCAGCCGTTCCCTCTGGCCGAGGGTCCCCTTTTCCGCCTCGCGCTCCTGCGCACTGCCGACTCCCACATCCTGCTGGTCTCGGCCCACCATGCCATCGCGGACCTCTGGTCGCTCTCGGTCGTCCTGCGGGATCTCCAGGCGCTGTACGCGGCCCAGCTCGGCCTCCCGGGCGGGTGCGAGGCGGCTGCGCCGCATCCCTCGGAGTTCGTCCGCTGGCAGGAGCAGTTGGTGGGGAGCGGCGCGGGCGAGTCGCAATTCAAGTTCTGGCTCGGCCAGATCGCAGGCGAAATCCCCGCCCTCGATCTCCCCGCCGATCGGGCACGTCCCCCGGCCCAGACCTTCGCCGGAGCCGCACGGACGCTGCGCCTCGATCCGGCTCTCGCAGGAAGCCTCCGGGATCTGGCCCGGTCCAGGGGTATCACCCTCTACACGCTGCTGCTCGCCGCCTATCAGGCCTTTCTGGGTCGAATCACGGGACAAACGCTCGTGCAGGTCGGCTCGCCCGCCTCGGGCCGCACGCTCCCGAGGTTCTCGGGACTCGTCGCCTATCTCGTCAACACCGTCGTCCTGCGGGCGGACCTCTCGGAGGACCCGCCGTTCCTGGAGCTGGCCCGCGCGACTCGGGACCGCGTCCTGGGCACCCTCCGGAACCAGGACTACCCCTTTGCGACCCTTGTCCGTCGGCTGGCTCCCAAGCGCGATCCAAGTCGTTCTCCCTTTTTCGACACCCTGTTTGACTTCCAGGGGACCGGGGACCTGGTACGCGGCGACCTGGCGGCCGGCAACGGCGGCGCTCGGCTGGAGTTCGCCTTAGGCGTCGCGGCCGAGCCGCTGCCGGTCGCTCGGCGTGGAGCGCAGTTCGATTTTTCCACCACGGCGATAGACGAGGGAAACGGCATCTCCCTGGAGTTCGAGTACAACTCCGATCTGTTCGACGCGACCACCGTAGACCACCTGGCGCAGCGGTTCGTGACGCTGCTGGGCGGCGTGGCGGCCGACCCGTCGGCGCGCGTGTCGCAGCTTCCACTCCTGTCGCGCGACGAGCGGGCGGCGGCCCTGGGAGAATCCAACGCACAGCCGGCGTGCAGGGAGGTGCAGCCGGTGCACCGCCTCTTCGAGCGGCAGGCGGCGCGCCGGCCCGCGGCCGCGGCCGTCCATCACGGGGAGGCCTGCCTCTCTTATGGCGAGCTGAACCGGCGCGCCGGCGCCCTGGCGAGGTGCCTGCGTGCAGTCGGCGTCGGACCCGAGTCGCGCGTGGCCGTTTGCATCGAAAAGTCAGCCGATCTGATCGTGGCGCTCCTGGGGGTGCTCAAGGCCGGCGGCGCCTACGTTCCCATCGACCCGTCGCTCCCTGCCGCTCGCCGGCACTTCATGGCGGCCGACTCGGGGGCAGTGGTCCTCCTCGCCCGCGCCGGGCTCGCCCGGGGCTTCCCCCCGCAGCTCCTCCGTCTGGACCGCGAAGAGTGGCCGGACCCTGCCGTCGAGGGCGCGGCGGATGGGGAGAATCTCGCCGTCTCTCCGGCGCCGGGCAACCTCGCCTACCTGATCTACACCTCCGGAACGTCGGGCACGCCGAAGAGCGTCGGCGTCACCCAGGCGAATCTGCACGGCGCCTTTCGCGCCTGGGAGAAGAGCTACGACCTGCCTTCTCTCGCGACCCACCTGCAGATGGCCAATCCTGGGTTCGACGTTTTCACGGGCGACCTGGTGCGCGCCCTCTGCTCGGGCGGCACCCTCGTGCTCTGCGATCGGGACACCCTGCTCGATCCGCCCTCCCTCGCCGCCCTGGCTCGAACTCACCGCGTCGAGTTTGCCGAGTTCGTCCCGGCCACACTGCGCGAGCTCGCAGGGCACCTCTGGCGGGTCGGAGAGCGGCTCGACTCGCTCCGGCTCGTCGCGGTCGGGTCGGACACCTGGTCGATGGCCGACTACGCCCTGTTCCGCCGGGCCTTCGGCCCGGCGACGCGCCTGGTGAACTCGTACGGTGTGACCGAGGCGACCATCGACAGCACCCTGGATGAGGTTACCGAGGGAGAGCGGCAGCGGGCGGCTCCGGCCATCGGTCGCCCCCTGGCAAACACCTCCGCCTACGTGCTCGACGGAAACCTCGAGCCGCTCCCGGCGGGAATCCGCGGCGAGCTCTACCTGGGCGGACCCGCCGTCGCGCGGGGATACGTCGCTCGACCGGACCTCACCGCCGAGCGCTTCGTGCCCGACCCCCACGGCGGTCCCGGCACCCGCATGTACCGCACGGGCGACGCGGCGAGGCGCCGCGCCGATGGGCGCCTGGAATTCGTCGGGCGCACCGATGCGCAGGTGAAGATCCGGGGCTATCGCGTGGAGCCGGCCGAGGTCGAGGCGGTGCTGAAGACTCACCCCAAGGTACGCGCCTGCGCCGTCGTCGCCCGGGAGCACCGCACCGGCCCCCGGCTCATGGCGTGCGCCGTCCTGGACGGCGAACTTCCCGAGGCCGCTCCCGGGCTGAGAGCCTACCTGGCGGACAAGCTGCCCGACTACATGGTCCCCTCGGCGATCGTCGTCCTGGAAGCGCTGCCCCTCTCTGCCAACGGCAAGGTCGACCGCCGGGCGCTCCCCGAGCCGGAGTGGCCCCAGGACTCGGAGTCGGCCGAGGGAGTGCCGGCGAGCGTGGAGGAACGCACCCTCGCGGGCATCTGGCAGGGAGTTCTTGGCTTGGCTCGCGTCGGACGGGACGAAAACTTTTTCGAGCTCGGCGGCGATTCAATCCTCAGCATCCAGGTCGTTGCGCGAGCCCGCGAAGCGGGGCTGCGGGTCACACCGCGGATGCTTTTCGAGCATCCGACGGTGGCCGGGCTCGCCGGCGCCTCCGAACGGGCCGCAACCGTCGCCCCCGTGATCCCCGCATGGTCGGGCGAGGCTCCCCTCCTCCCGATGCAGCACTGGTTCCTCGATCAGACATTCTCCGAGCCGAGTCACTGGAATCTGACGGTGGCCCTCGACACCCGCGAACCGCTCGACGCTCAGGCCGTGCGGCGCGCCGTTGCGGCGCTGGTCGAACACCACGATGCGCTGCGCGCGCGCTTCGAGCACGACGGGACCCACTGGCACCAGGTGATCGAGCCTCCCGGCGCGCCAGAGGCCGACCTGCTTGTCCTCGAAGCCTCCCCGGGCGAAAGCTTCGAGGCCGCCGTCGGCAGGTGCGCGCAGCGTCTCAACACGAGCCTGGACATTGAGCGCCGCCCCGTCGTCCGCTTCGGAATCGTCGCGGACCGATCGCACGCCTCCACGACCCTCGTCCTGGCGGCCCACCACCTGGTCGTGGACGGCGTTTCCCTGCGCCTGCTCGTGGAAGACTTCGACCGGGCATACCGCCAGGCGCAGACCGGAGGCGGCGTCGGACTGCCGCCGCGAACGCTGCCGGCCGCCACCTGGGCTGCGGCGCTTGCCGAGGCCGCCCGTGCGGGACGATTTGACGGTGACCTCGACCATTGGCGGCGGCTCGCGGACACCCCGCCGGCGGTTTTTCCGCTGGACCGGACCGCGGCCGGGCCGCGGGAGGAGACGACGGCGGCGGCCACGCTCGAGCTCGATGAGCGCGAGACCGGCGATCTTCTACGGGTCTCGGGGAGCGCCGGAGAGCGGGTCGAAAACGTCTTTCTTGCGGCGCTCGCGTCGTCCTCGGCCTTGAGGACCGGCGCCGGCTCATTCTACGTGGAGCTCGAGGGCCACGGCCGCGACGGCCTCGGCGAGCTTGACGTCTCGCGCACGGTGGGCTGGTTCACCGAGACCCACCCGGTGCTGATCGGCGGAGTCGACCCCGCGGATTTCAGCGCGACGCTGAAGGCCGTGGCGCGCGCCACGCAAGCGGCGGCGGGGAACGGCTTCCACGCGCTCCTCCGCCATTCCCCCGACCCGCAAGTGCGCGACACCCTTCGCCGGATCGCCGTCCCCTCCGTCAGCTTCAATTACCTTGGCCGCTTCGACGCGGCGCTGCAAGCCGGGTCACTCTTCGAGCGCCTGCTGGAACCGTCCTCGGTGCAGCGCTCGCCGAAGGCGCGCCGCACCCACGCCCTGGAGATCGACGCCAGCGTGGTGGGAGGGCGGCTGCGGGTCCGATGGTCCTACTCGCGGGCGCAGTTCGAGGCGTCGACGATCGAGCAGCTGGCCGCCGGCTTCCGCGAGGCGCTGGCCGCCTTTGCGGCGCCTCGCCCAACCCGGCATCCCGTCGTGGAGGACCGGCTGGCCCTCACGCCCATGCAGGAGGGGATGCTCTTCCATCACCTCCGGGAAGGGAGCGCCGATCCTTACGTCGCCCAGATCGCTCTGGAGCTCACCGGCAGCGTGGACCGGTCCGCCCTGGCACGCGCCTGGCAGCTGGCCGTCGACACGCACCCCGCGTTGCGGGCCGAGTTCGTCTGGGAAGGCGTCGAGCATCCGGTCCAGATAATCCGTCGCGACGTGGCGCTGCCGGTGACGGTCCACGAACGGGCTCAGGTCACGCTCGACGAGGTGATGGCCGGGGCGCGAGCCGGCGGCTTCGACGTGTCGCGGGCACCTCTGGCCCGGGTCGACCTCCTCGGCAACGGCCCGGGGCAGACGACGGCAGTGTTCACGCACCATCACCTGCTGCTGGACGGCTGGTCGCTGCCGGTGCTGCTCGGGACCGTGTTCGAGGCCTACGATTCGCTCACTTCCGGAGGGATGGCGCCGCGTCCCGAGGCCGCCACCCTGCGCCGGTACGCCGCCTGGCTCGCGGCGCGCGACCCCGGGGACGCCACGCGCTTCTTCCGGAAATACCTGGAGAACTTCGCGTCGCCGACCGCCGCGCCCAATCCGGACCCGCCTTCCGACGCCGATTCCGCCCGCACCTCCGCGACCTGCGGTGTGCTTTACGCCCGGGGACCCTGCGACGCCGCGCGCCGCGCCCGGGCCCTCGGCCTGACGATGAGCACCGTCGTGCAGGCCGCCTGGGCGATGGTGCTCGCTGCCTCCTCGGGCGAACGGGACGTCCTCTTCGGCGCGACCTCCTCCGGGCGGCCACCGGAGATCGAGGGGATTGAATCCCTCGTCGGGCTTTGCATCAACACGCTTCCCCTGCGCCTGAAGGTGGATGGCCGAGCGCGCGCCCGGGAATGGATGCTGGCTCTCCAGCGTCTCGGCGCCGAACTGAGGCAGTACGAGTACGCACCCCTGGCCCTGATCCAGCGCTGCGCCGCGATCCCCCCCAACACGCCGCTGTTCGAGAGCCTTCTGGTGTTCGAGAACTACCCCGTCGACATCGCCGCGCTCGGCCGCCGCGCGCGCTTCGCGGTGACCTCGGTCCGCCTCCACGAGGAGACCCATTACCCCCTGACCCTGGTGGTGTCGCACGAGGACGGGCTGCGCTTTCGTGCCCTCTACCGCCGCCCGCACTTCAACGAAGGGGGGGTCCGCCTCGTTCTCCAGCGCCTCGTGACCACCCTGGAGGAGCTGCTCACGCGCCCCGCGGCGCGTCTCGGCGAGATCTCCGTTCTTCCGGTGAGCGAGCGTGAGCGCGTCCTGTGCGACTGGAACGACACGCGGCGCGACTATCCCCGGGGCTCCACCATCGCCGAGGTCTTCGAGGGGGTGGCGCGCGAGCGCCAGAACGAGGTCGCGCTGGCATTCGAAGGCGGGGAGGTGACCTACGGGGAGCTCCGGGATCGTGCGGAGCTCTGCGCCGGTGCACTGCGCGCCCGGGGCGTCGGCCCCGAATCCCGCGTTGCCCTGGCGATGGACCGCTCCCCCGAGCTGATCGTGGCCATCCTCGGCATTCTCCGGGCGGGCGGGGCCTACGTCCCCCTCGACGCCGAGTCGCCCGGCACGCGAACCGCGCGCCTGCTCGCCGATGCGGGGACGAGTCTTCTCGTGACCGACGGCCGCCCGGCGGCCTGGGGCGGAGCCTTCCCCCTCGTCTCCTTCGAGGAGCTCGGCGCCGCCGCGGGGGCGGCCGCACCGCTCCCGGCGCCGGGCGCGGGCCCCGAGGGTCTCGCGTACGTGATGTTCACGTCGGGCTCCACGGGCGAACCGAAGGGGACCGAAGTAACGAACCGCAACGTGCTGCGCCTGGTGCTCGGCTCCGAGTTCGCGCAGCTCGGGCCCGGCCAGACGTTGCTCCAGCTCGCACCCGTAGCCTTCGACGCGTCCACGTTCGAGATTTACGGCGCGTTGCTCCGGGGGGGGAGACTCGCCATCGCACCGCCCGGCTCCGCTTCCGCCGCGGACGTTGCCCGGCTCCTCCGGCGCTTTGCCGTGACGGTGGTCTGGCTCACCGCCGGACTTTTCCACCTGATCGTCGACGCGGAGCCGGACGCCCTTGCCCAAGTAGAACAGGTGCTCGCCGGCGGCGATGTTCTCTCGCCGACCCACGTGCGCCGCCTGCTCGCCGCCGGCTGCGGCCGGGTCGTGAACGGCTATGGCCCCACCGAGACCACCACCTTCGCCTGCTGCCATGGGCTCATGCCCGGGGAGCCGGTGGGCGACCGCGTGCCCATCGGGCGCCCCATCGCGAACACGCGCGTCTATGTGCTGGACGAGGCGATGCGGCCCGTGCCGGTGGGCGCCCCCGGCGATCTTCACGTGGGCGGCGACGGCGTGGCGCGCGGCTATGCGCGGCGACCCGGCCTGACGGCGGACCGCTTCGTGCCGGACCCGTTCGGGCCGCCCGGCTCGCGCCTGTACCGCACCGGAGACACCGTGCGCTGGCGCGCCGACGGCCGGATCGAGTTCCTCGGCCGGCGCGACGGCCAGGTAAAGGTCCGCGGCTTTCGCGTCGAGTCGGGTGAAATCGAGGCGGCCCTCGTCGCCTCGCCGGGCATCCGCGCGGCCGCAGTGGTGGCGCGGGCCGACGGAGGGTCGACGGAGCTCGTGGCCTATCTGGTCACGGACGAGAACCGCGACACCGAAGGGGTGCGGGGGGCACTCGCCAGCCGCCTTCCCCGCTACATGATTCCGTCCCGGTTCGTGCGCCTGGATGCCCTCCCGCTCACCCCGCAAGGAAAGGTCGACCGGCGCGCGCTGCAGGCCGCCGTCCCGCGGCGCGCCCCTGGCGGCCGTGCAACGCGCCCCATGACGCCGGTGGAGGATGCCGTGGCGCAGCTCTGGCGCCGCGTTCTCGGCACCGAGGAGGTCGGCCCCGACGACGACTTCTTCGAGCTCGGCGGGCATTCGCTGCACGCCACCCGGCTGCTGGCCGCGTTGCGGCGGGCGTTCCGGATCGAGCTACCCCTCGGAGAGCTTTACGAGTCGACGACCGTCGCCGGCCTGGCGCGCGCCCTGCTTGCCCACCAGCCTGAACCGGGGCACGTCGAGCGGGCGGCGCGCGCCCTGGCAAGGCTGCGGGCGATGACCGGCGCCCAGCCGCCAGGGGCATTCGAGAGTTCCCGGAGCGAGGTGAAGACACCATGAGTGATGGGCCCAGCGTGACGGACGAACCGGACCGCCCCGCCGGGGAGATTCTGGCGGGCGAGGAGCTGCAGCTGCTCGACGCGCTGCTCGACGCGGAAGGCGTGGCGACTTGCCGCACCCCCTGCATCCCGAAGCTCGGTGCGCGGGTCGCGCCACTCTCCTCCGCCCAACGGCGGCTCTGGTTCCTCCAGGAGATCGATCCCCTCTCCAGCGCCTACACCATCTCGGGGGCCGTGCTGCTGCGCGGCGATCTCGACCTCGCCGCGCTGCAGGCGGCCCTGGATGGGGTGGTGGCACGGCACGAAGTCCTGAGGACGACCTTCGAAAGCGATGCGGGCGAGCCGCGCCAGAGGGTCCACGCCGCCATGCCGGTCGTTCTCCGGCGCACCCCAGGCGACGCTTCGCTCCCGGCCGCCGAGAGCGCCCGCGTCGCGGCAGAGCTGGCGCACCCGGCCTGGGACCTCGGGCGCGGGCCGCTGGTGCGCGCTGCGGTGGTCGAGTTCTCCCCCCGCGAGCACTCCTTGGTGATCGCGATGCACCACATCGTCGCGGATGGATGGTCCATCGGCATTCTCCTTCGGGAGCTCGGAGCGCTTTACAACGCAGGCCTCGCGCACCTCCCGCCCAGCCTCCCTGAGCCGCCGGTCCAGTATGCCGACTACGCCCTGTGGCAGAGGCAGTGGCTGGAGCGGGAGGTCCTGGATGAGGAGCTCAGGTACTGGAAGCAACAGCTCGCCGGCGCGCCGGAGCGGCTCGATCTTCCGGCCGACGGGCCGCAGCCTGCGACCCGCGGACGGCGCGGGGCGCAGCAACCGCTCAGCCTCTCCGCGGAGCTGACCGAGTCATTGAAAGCCCTCGGCCGACGGGAAGGGGCGACCCTTTTCATGACGCTTCTCGCGGCGTTCCAGGCGTTGCTGCACCGCTATACCGGCCAGGACGACATCGTGTTGGGCACACCGGTCGCGGGCCGGCACCAGAGCGAGGTCGAAGGATTGATCGGCTTCTTCGTCAATACGCTGGTCCTGCGTTCGGATCTATCCGGCGACCCCACGTTCGTCCAGCTGCTGGGTCGGGTTCGGGAGGTGGCGCTGGGGGCCTACGCCCACCAGGACCTCCCGTTCGAGCAGCTGGTGGAAGCGCTCCGACCGGCAAGGGACATGCGCCACACACCGCTCTTCCAGGTGATGTTCGCCCTCCAGAACGCTCCGGCGGAGGAGCTCCACTTGCACAGGCTTTCCTCGACCCTTCTGCCGATCGACGTCCCGACGGCCAAGTTCGATTTGACCTTGAACCTGGCCGAAGAAGGACCGCTCCTGTCGGGCACATTCGAATATGACGCCGACCGGTTCGCAAGCGCCACCGTCCTGCGCATGGCGGGACATTTCCAGACCCTGCTGGAGGCCATCGCCGCCCATCCCTGGACACGTCTTTCCCGCTTGCCGCTCCTGACGGAAAAAGAGAGCCACCAGCTGCTCGCCGATCGGGAACCCCTCCACGATGGCGCCCCCGGCCGCTGTGCTCATCAATGTTTCGAGGAGCAGGCCGAGCGCACCCCCGAAGCCGTGGCGGTGGAATTCCAGGAACGCATGCTGACCTTTGGTGAGCTCGACCAGCGGGCCAACCAGCTGGCGCACCTGCTTCGAGGCATGGGAGTCGGTTCCGACGATGTGGTGGGACTGCACATGGAGCGTTCGCTGGAAATGGTCGTTGGATTGCTGGGAATCCAGAAGGCCGGAGGGGCCTACCTGCCCCTCGATCCTTCCTACCCTCGCGAGCGCCGGTCGTTCATGCTGCGCGACGCCCGGGCCGTCCTCCTCCTCACCCAAACCGGTCTCCAGGACGATCTTCCCGGGACCGCGGCTCCGATCATCGCAGTAGACGACCGATGGAAGCTCCTTGAGGGACACAGCCGCGCCGCTCCGGCCGGCAGCCCCCGCCCGGAGAGCCTGGCCTATGTGATCTACACCTCGGGTTCCACGGGCAGTCCCCGAGGCGTCATGATCTCCCACCGCGCCCTTGGCAACCACATGCGCTGGATGGCTGCGGCTTTTCCCCTGGCGGAATCGGACAGGGTCCTGCAGAAGACCCCTACCAGCTTCGACGCCTCGGTCTGGGAGTTTTACGCCCCGCTGATCGCCGGCGCCCGGCTGATCTTGGCCAGGCCGGAGGGGCATCAAGATGCGGCGTATCTCATCGACACGGTTCAGCAGCAGGGAATCACCACGCTCCAGCTGGTGCCTTCCATGCTCGCGCTGCTGCTCGAAGACGAAGGGGTGCGCTCCTGCACCAGCCTCAAACGGGTCTTCTGCGGGGGCGAGGTCTTGCCCTGGGAGATGCAGGAGCGCTTCTTCGCCCAGCTGCCCGCCGCGGACCTGATCAATCTTTACGGACCGACCGAGGCGACCATCGATGCAACCTTCTGGGCCTGCCGGAAGTCCGGCCCCCGACGGAAGGTTCCCATCGGCTCTCCCATCGCGAACCTTCGGGCTTATGTCCTCGACTCGCGCCTCCAGCTCTTACCGCTGGGCGTTCCCGGCGAGCTGCATCTCGCCGGAGACGGCCTCGCCCGCGGCTATCGCGGCGATCCCGCATGGACGGCGCAGCGGTTCGTTCCGGACCCCTTCTCGGCAGCGGCGGGGGCCCGGCTTTACAGGACCGGCGACCTGGCTCGCCGCCTGGCGGGCGGCGAGCTCGAGTTCCTGGGCCGGATCGATCACCAGGTCAAGATGCGGGGCTTGCGCGTCGACCCGCAAGAGATCGAGGCAGTCCTGGCGGAGCATCCGGCCGTGTCGAAGGCGGCAGTGGTGGCTTGCGAAGACCCGGCTGGCAGCGCTTCCCAGGGTCCTCGACTCGTGGCCTATCTGGCGCCCGTTCCCGGGAAAGCTCCCACCCCGGAGGATCTGCGAAGCTTTCTGGGAGAACGACTCCCCAGGTTCATGATCCCGGCGGTCTTTGTAAGCCTCGAGGCGCTGCCGCTGACCCCCAGCGGCAAGATCGACCGCCGTGCCCTCCCCTCTCCCAGGAGCATCGGGCCGGCCCTCGACGGCGCCGGCATCGCTCCGCGCACCCCAACGGAGGAGATCCTCGCCGGAATCTGGTCGCAGCTCCTGCGAATCGAGCGGGTCGGGCGGGAAGACAATTTTTTCGACCTGGGCGGGCACTCCCTCCTGGCGATGCGGGTGGCGGTGCGCTTGCGGCGCCTCTTTGGTATCGAGCTGCCGCTGCGCTGCCTGTTCGACGCTCCGACGCTACGCGGCTTGGCCGCACGCGTCGAGCAGGCCGGCCGCTCCCCGACTCCGCCCCTCGTGCCGGCCACGCCGGCCCAGCGGCTCAGACCCTCCTACGCGCAGCGGCGCCTCTGGTTCCTGCATCGCCTCGAGCCGCACAGCCCGGCCTACAACATCGCCAACGCGATTCGCGTCGAGGGAAAGCTCGACGTCAAGGCGATCGGGAGCGCGCTCTCGGAGATCGTGCGGCGCCATGAAGCGCTGCGGACGCGTTTCGAGGAAGGGCCGGACGGCCCCGTCCCGCTCGTCGACCCTCCTGCGCCGGTCGCGCTGACCATCGAGGATCTGACCGGATTGGCTCCCGACAGCCGGGAGGGCGAGGCGGCGCGGCTGGCCGGCCGCGCCGCCCGCGAGTCTTTCGATCTGGCGCACGGCCCGTTGCTCCGGGTGCGACTCCTGCGCCTGGGACCCGCGGACCACATCCTCATCGTCGTAATCCACCACATCGCCGCCGACGGCTGGTCGATGGGCGTCCTGGTCCGGGAGCTGGCGGCGGCATACGCCGCCCATGCCCGCGGCGCGACGCTACCGACGCGGACTGGGCGGCATGGCAGCGGGCCTGGCTTGAGGGCGGAGAGATGGAGAGGCAGCTCGCTTGGTGGCGTACCGAGCTGGACGGCCTCGAACCCCTCGCTCTTCCCACCGACCGGCCGCGCTCCGGGCGGCCGACCTACGCCGGGGCGTCCCTCGAGGTACGGCTGGATGCGGATCTCGTAGGGAGGCTGACGGGCCTGGCGCGGTCGGAGGGAGCGACGCTGCACATGGCCCTGCTCGCGGCCTTCGCCGCCGTGCTCGGGCGCTGGTCGGGGCAACGCGATTTCGGGATCGGCACGCCGGTCGCGGGGCGCAGCCGCGAGGAGGCGGAGCCGCTCATCGGCTGCTTCGTCAACTCCCTCGTGGTGCGGGCACGATTGGGGGGTGACCGGCTTCCCTACCGCGAGCTGCTCGGGCGGATCCGCGAGGCGGCCCTCGGAGGGTATGCCAACCAGGATGTCCCTTTCGAGCGCGTCGTCGAGGAGCTCCAACCCGACCGCGACCTGTCGCGCACGCCGCTTTTCCAGGTCATGTTCATCCTGCAGAACGCCCCGGCCGGCGAGCTGGACCTCGGTGGCGGCGTCCGCTTGACCCCCTTCGACGCCCCCATCGAGACGTCCACGTTCGATCTGACGCTGTCGCTTGCACCGCTGGGCGATGCCCTGGACGGCTTCATGGAGTACAGCACCGAACTCTTCGAGGAAGCGACGATAAGGCGCCTGTGGGACCACTTCGTCCGGCTCCTCGAGAGTGTCGCCGACGACCCGGCGGCGGATGTCCGCCGGGCGCGCCTGCTCGGCTCCGACGAGTATGTCCGCATCGTCCAGGAGTGGAGCGGCCGAAACCGGGTCGGCTCCGCCGACCGCCTGGTCCATGAGCTGTTTGCCGAGCAGGCGGTGGCGGAACCCGAGCGCCTCGCGGCCGTTCTCGGCGACCGGCGAGTGACCTACGGCGAGATTCACGAGCGGTCCGACCGTCTCGCCGCGCGTCTCGCGGAACATGCCGTCGGACCGGAGTCGCGGGTCGGGCTGTGCGTGCAACGCTCCCCCGAGCTGCTGGTGGGCCTGATGGCCGTGCTCAAGGCGGGCGGCGCCTTCGTCCCACTGGACCCGGAGCATCCGCGCGATCGTCTCGCCTTCGCGCTGCGGGACGCCGGCGCACGCGTCGTACTGGCGACCGGCGCGAGCGCCACCCTGGTCGAGGGTCCAGGTCGCGAGATCATCCGGCTCGACGACGAGCGGTCTTATGCGGCCGGCCCGCTGCGCCCCCGGCGGCGCCCCTCCCCAGCGGGCCTCGCCTATGTCATCTACACCTCGGGCACGACCGGCAGGCCGAAAGGGGTGATGGTCGCCCACGGCGCTCTCTCCGCCGCCTATTTGGCCTGGGAGCGGCTTTACGGCTTCCCGGGGATTCGCAGTCACCTCCAGATGGCCGGGGTCGGCTTCGACGTCTGCACCGGCGACGTCCTGCGGGCCCTCTGCTCCGGCGGCACCCTGGTGTTCTGCGAGCGCGAGCAGCTGCTCGATTCCGAGCGTCTCTTCGAGCTGGCGCGGCGCGAGCAGGTCGAGTTCGCCGAGTTCGTGCCGGCGGTCCTGCGCCCGCTCGCAGCCTATGCCCGGAAGGGCGGCCGGCGGCTCCCCTCCGTGCGCCTGGCGGTCGTCGGCTCGGACCTCTGGACGGCAGCGGAGATCGCCGAGTTCCGAGCGGTCTTCGGGCCCGGCACGCGGCTCGCGAACGGCTACGGGGTCACCGAGGCGACGATCGACTCCACCTGCTGGTTCGTCGGCGACGGAGTCGCCGCCGGTAACCCGCCCATCGGTCGCCCGCTCGCGCACACCACCGTCTACGTGCTGGACGACCGCTTCGAGCCGGTGCCCGCGGGGATCACGGGCGAGCTTTTCCTGGGCGGCCCGGCGGTGGCTCGTGGTTACATCGGCAGGCCCGACGCGACCGCCGAGCGCTTCCTGCCGGACCCGTTCGGCGAGCCCGGCGACCGGTTGTACAGAACCGGCGACCGCGCTCGCTATACGGCGGATGGGTGTCTCCTCTTCGCCGGCCGCTTGGACGACCAGGTGAAGATCCGCGGCCTGCGTGTCGAGCCGGCCGAGGTCGAGACGCTCCTTGCGTCCTTCGACTCGGTCGCCGCCTGCGCCGTCGTCCCGCGGCGCGACCCCCGCGGCGCCCCGTGCCTCGCCGCCTACGTCGTTCCTCGGGATGGCACTTCCTTCGACCCCGAAGCGGCGCGGCGCCTCCTGCGCGCGGAGCTACCCGAGGCGATGGTGCCCGCGGCCATCGTCGGGCTCGAGGCGCTGCCACTCACTCTGAACGGCAAGGTCGATCGAAGCAAGCTGCCCGAACCGGAATGGGGAGTGTCCGGCGCCTACGAGCCGCCGCGCACCGCCACCGAGCTGGCGGTCGCGGCAGCGTTCGCCCAGGTGCTCGAGCGCGCGCGGGTGGGTGCGGGCGATGATTTCTTCGCCCTGGGAGGCCACTCTCTCCTGGCGACTCAGGTGATCTCCCGGCTCCGGGCGGCGCTTGGGGTGGAGCTGCCTCTCCGGGCGATCTTCGAAGCGCCCACGGTGCGGGCCCTGGCGGCGTGCGTCGGAGCGCCCGGCGAGAGCGGCGCTCCACCGCCCGTGGGCCGCGCCACCGAGGAGGAGCGCCGACGGCCGTCGTATGCGCAGCGGCGGCTCTGGTTCCTCGACCGCCTCGAGCCGGGGAGCGCGGCCTACAACCTGCCGTCCTCGATCCTCCTCGAAGGCGATCTCGACGTGGCCGCGCTGGAGCGCTCCTTCGGCGAGCTGGTGCGGCGACAAGAGGCTCTGCGGACGCGGTTCGTCGAAGGGCCCGACCCACCGGAACAGGTCATCGATGCCCCCGCCGCGCTCCAACTCGGCTCCGAGGATCTCTCGGGTCTGCCCGAGGGGATGCGGCAGCGCGCGGTGGAGCGCCTGACGCGGGAGGAGGCGCGGCGGCCGTTCGACCTCGCCCGCGGGCCGCTGCTGCGCGCGCGCCTGCTCCGTCTGGAACCGGTGCGACACCTGCTCCTCGTGACCGTGCATCACATTGCGGCGGATGGCTGGTCCATGGGCCTGCTCGTGCGCGAGCTCGGCCTCCTCTACGGCGCTTACTGCCGGGGCCACGAGAGCCCGCTCCCGGAGCTCCCGGTGCAGTATGCCGATTGGGCCGCCTGGCAGCGCGCCTGGCTCGCGGCGGGCACCATGGAGCACCAGCTCGCCTACTGGCGCGCGGAGCTGGAAGGGGTCGAACCGCTCGCACTCTCCTCCGATCGGCCCCGCCCGGCTCGGCCGACTCACGCCGGCGCCCAGATCCCGGTGCGGTTGCCGGCGGCGCTGCGCGCGGCGCTGCAGAGGCTTGCCGGCGAGGAGGGAGCCACGCTCACCATGGCGCTGCTCGCCGGCTACGCCGCGGCCCTCGGGCGCTGGTCGGGGCAGAAGGACTTCGCCGTCGGCATCCCGGTCGCCAACCGCAGGACGCTCGAGGCGGAGTCGCTCGTCGGCTTCTTCGTCAACACCCTGGCCGTGCGCCTGCGAGTCGGCGGATCCGGCCTCACGTTTCGCCGACTGCTCGGCCGGGTGCGCGAGGCGGCCCTGGGCGCCTACGCGCATCAGGACGTGCCGTTCGAGCGGGTCGTCGAGGAGCTCCAGCCCGAGCGGTACCTCGGCCACAACCCCGTTGTCCAGACACTCTTCGCGCTCCAGAACGCCCCGGTGGGTGCGATCGCCTTGCCCGGCCTCTCCCTGGTCTACGAGGAACCCGACACGGGCGTGACGCGCTTCGACGTCGAGCTGTTCCTTGCCGAGACTCCGTCCGGCCTGGAAGGGACCCTCAACTACAGCACCGAGCTGTTCGACCGCGAAACCGTCGAGCGCTTCTCTGAAAACTTCGCAGCGTTCCTCCAGTCGGGGGTGGAGAACCCCGACCGCGCCCTGGGGGACCTCCCGGCGCTCGCGCCGGCGCAGCTCCACCGGGTCCTGGCGGAGTGGAACGCAGCCCGCGAGCCTTACCCCGATCCGCCCGTCGTCCAGGCGCTTTTCGAGCGCCTCGCGGCCCTCGATCCCGAGGCCCCCGCAGCCTTCTGCGGCGACGCCTGTCTCTCCTACGGTGAGCTCAATGCGCGCGCCAACCGGCTCGCCCGCTTCTTGCGAAGGCAGGGAGTCGGCGCCGAGAACCTGGTCGCCGTGGGCCTCGAGCGCTCGTTCGACATGCTCGCGGCGCTCCTGGCGATCCTGAAGGCGGGCGCCGCCTACGTCCCCGTCGATCCCGAGTACCCGCTGGATCGCATCGCCCTGATCTTGGAGGACGCCCGGACGCCCGTCGTTCTCACTCAGGCGTCCCACGCCGGCCGGCTGCCCGGGCGCGCGGCGCGTGCCCTCTTGCTCGACGAGGACTGGGAGGCGATCGCCCGCGAGGATCCCGGCGATCTCGGCCTCGACGTGCCTCCCGACTCGCTCGTCTATTCCGTCTACACCTCGGGCTCCACCGGGCGGCCCAAGGGGGTCGCCATGACCCACCGCGCCATCGCCAATCTCCTCTCCTGGCAGAGGCGGGATTCCGGCAGGCTCGGGGCCCTCCGCACCCTCCAGTTCGCGTCCCTTTCCTTCGACGTCTCGTTCCAGGAGATCTTTTCGACGCTCACGGCGGGGGGCGCGATCGTGCTCGTGACCGAGGAGGAGCGGCGCGACGCGACGCGCCTGCTTCGCCTCATGGCCGCGCACCGGGTCCAGCGTCTCTTCCTTCCCTTCGTCGCCTTGAACCAGCTGGCGGAGACGGCCCAGTCCGCGGGCCTCTCCCCCGCGGACCTCAAGGAGATCAACACCGCCGGCGAGCAGCTCCGGATCACTCCCGCCCTCCGGGCCTTCTTCGGGAAGCTGCCCGGCTGCCGGCTGGTGAACCACTACGGCCCCAGCGAGACGCACCTCGTGACGGCCTTCGAGATGGAAGGGGATCCCTCCCGCTGGCCGGAGCTTCCCTCCATCGGACGACCGATCCCGAACGCGCCCGTCTTCCTGCTCGACGACGCCGGGCGACCCGTCCCCATCGGAGTCCCGGGTGAGCTGTGCGTGGGCGGGGCGGGTCTCGCCCGCGGCTACCACGCGCGGCCGGAGCTCACCGCGGAGCGTTTCGTACCCGATCCCTTCTCGGGCGAGGCGGGAGCGCGCCTCTACCGCACGGGCGACCTGGCGCGCTTCCGGACCGACGGCAACCTGGAGTTCCTCGGCCGGCTCGACCTGCAGGTGAAGGTGCGAGGCTATCGCGTCGAACCGGGCGAGATCGAGGCTGCCCTCTCCCGGCATCCTGCCGTCCGCCAGGCGGTCGTCGCGGCGCACGAGCACCGGGGCGGGAAGCGGCTGGCGGCTTACGTGCTCCTCCACGAGGGAAAGTGCGCCGCGCCGGCCCAGCTGCGGGAGCACCTCGCCCGCGAGCTGCCCGAGTTCATGGTGCCGGCGGCGATCCTGGTCCTCGAGGCGCTGCCCGTGACGCCCAACGGTAAAGTGGACCGCTTGGCCCTTCCCGAGCCCGAATGGGGCGCCGCGGCCACCTATATCGCCCCGCGCACCCCCCAGGAAGAGATCGTGTGCGGCATTTTCGCGGAGGTGCTCGGACTGGAGCGCGTCGGCGTCGCCGACAACTTCTTCGACCTGGGCGGGCACTCACTGCTGGCGACCCAGGTGATATCCCGGGTTCGGCGGGCGTTCGACGCGGAAGTGCTGCTGCGAATCCTGTTCGAGTCACCGACCCCGGCGGGGGTCGCCGCCGCGGCGGCACGGAACGTCGGTACGCCGGCTCTCCCACCCATCCGCCGCGCGGCCGAACCGGAAAGGCGGACGCTCTCCTATGCCCAGCGCCGCCTCTGGTTTCTGCACCAGCTCGAGCCGGCCTCGGGCGTGTACAACCTCCCCGTGGCGCTGCGCCTCGAGGGGGAGCTGGACATCGCCGCCTTGGGGCGCGCACTGAGCGCGATGGTGCAGCGGCACGAGGCGCTGCGGACCCGGATCGTCGAGGGGCCAAACGGGCCCGAGTCGATTGCCGACGACCCGTTCGATCTACTCCTGGAAGCGGAGGACCTCTCCCGTGCGGCCGGTCCGCCCGCGGCGGCGGCGCACCAACAGCTCGCCGAAGAGGCGGCACGGCCTTTCGACCTGGCACGCGGGCCGCTGGTTCGCGTGCGGCTCCTGCGACTGGGCCCCGGGGATCACGTGCTGTCGGTGGTGGCACATCACATCTCGGCGGACGGCTGGTCCATGGGCGTGCTCGTACGCGATCTGGGCGTGCTCTACGCGGCCTTCACCAAGGGCCGTCCGAATCCACTGAGGGAGATGGAGGTCCAGTACCCGGACTGGGCGGCGTGGCAGCGGGCCTGGCTGGAGGGAGGGGAGCTCGACCGGCAGCTCGCCTACTGGCGCGCGGAGCTGGAGGGCGCGCCGCGGGCGCTGGAGCTCCCCACCGACCGCGCCCGGCCGGCCACCGCGACCTGGAGAGGAGCAACGATCCCGGTGGCTCTCGAAGGCCGGCTGCACGCCCGTCTGCAGCAACTCGCCCGATCGGCAGGCTCTACGCTCCACATGGCGCTCCTGGCCGGTTATGCGTGGACTCTCATGCGTCAGGGGTCGCAACGCGACGTGGTCGTCGGGACGCCGGTGGCCAATCGGCGCGCCGCGGAAGCCGAGCCGCTGGTCGGTTTCTTCGTGAACACCCTGGCGGTCCGCGTGTGCGCCGGCGGGCTAGGAATGACCTACCGCGACCTGCTGTCTCGGGTGCGCGCCGCCTGCCTCGGAGCCTACGCGAACCAGGACGTGCCGTTCGAGCGCGTCGTCGAGGAGATCCAGCCCGAGCGCTCCCTCAACCGTGCGCCCGTTTTCCAGACCGCCTTCGCGCTGCAGAACGCCCGACTGCCGCCCATCGATCTTCCGGGCTTGCGGGTGACGCCGTTCGAGGTGGACTCCGCCACGGCGAAGTTCGACCTCATGCTTACCCTCGAGGAAACCGCCGAAGGCCTGGCGGGCGCTTTCGAATACAACACCGATCTGTTCGATCGCGACACCGTCCAGGGGATCTTCTCGCGCTTCGCCAGGGTCCTCGCGGGGGGCGTCACGGCGCCCGACACTCCCCTCGTGGAGATTCCCCTCCTCGACGAGGTGGAGCGGCGCCGCGTTCTGGTGGAATGGAATCCGCCCGCTCCCGGCCCGCAGGGGCCGGCACTCCTGCACGAGCTGTTCGAGCGGCAGGTACGGCGCACGCCCGACGCGCCGGCGCTGGCCCGTGGGCCCGAAACACTGGGCTACTCCGAGCTCGAGGCGCGGGCAAACCGCCTGGCCAACCACCTCCGCTCGCTCGGCATCGGTCCCGAGCGGCGGGTCGCGGTGAGCCTCGAGCGCTCGCCGGAGGCGATTCTCGCCATCCTCGCCGTCCTCAAGGCCGGGGGCGCCTACGTGGCGCTCGATCCCGGGCAGCCGGAGGAGCGCCTTGGCTGGCTCGTCCGGGACAGCGGCGCCAGCCTCGTCGTGGCCGACAGCCGATCTTCCGCCAAGATCGCGGCCGGTGGCGCGCCCCTCGTCCTCCTGGACCGGGATGCGGCGGCGATCGCGCGGCACCTGGAAAGTTGCCCGCCCGCCCGTGCCCGGCCGCAAAACCTGGCGTACGTGCTCTACACGTCCGGCTCCACCGGCCGGCCGAAGGGCGTGGGCATCGAGCACCGGCAGATCGTGAGCTACGTCGATGCGGCCATCGAGCGACTCGGCATCCGCCCGGGATGGCGCTTCGCCCTGCTTTCCACCTTGGCAGCCGACCTGGGCAACACCGCAATCTTTCCGTGCCTCGCAACGGGGGGCTGCCTCCACCTCTTCCCGCCGGAGATCGCCCTCGACCCTGCGGGGGTCGAAGCTTATTGCGACGAGCACCTCATCGACTGCCTCAAGATTGTCCCGTCGCACCTGCAGGCCTTGCAAGGTGGAGCGCGTCCCGAGCGCGTGTTGCCGCGCCGCCTCCTCATCCTCGGCGGCGAGGCCACCGGGGGGGCGCGTCTGGCGGCGCTGCGCCAGCGGGCGCCCGATTGCCGTATTGCCAATCACTACGGGCCCACCGAGACGACCGTCGGCGCCGTGGCGGGATTCCTCGGTGCAGCGGATGCCGCGCGTGCCGGCGCCCCCCTCGGGCGCCCCCTGGGCAACACCCGCGCCTACGTCCTCGACGAGCGGCTGCAGCCGCTCCCCGCGGGCGTGCCGGGGGAGCTGTTCCTCTCCGGCGCCGGCGTTGCCCGCGGCTACCTCGGCTCTCCCGGCCTGACCGCCGAGTGCTTCGGTCCCGACCCGTACTCAGCGGTGCCGGGCGAGCGCCTCTACCGGACGGGGGATCGGGCCCGCTGGCTGACCGACGGACGCCTCGAATTCCTCGGCCGGGGCGACGGGCAGGTGAAGGTGCGCGGGTACCGCGTCGAGACGGGTGAGGTGAAAACGGCCATCGAGAGCCATCCCGGCGTGCGGCAAGCGGTGGTCGTCGCCCGCGCGGACGCTGCGGCCGGGGCCCGTCTTGTCGCTTACGTCGTCCCCGAACCCGCCGCCTCTCCCACCGTCGACGGACTGCCGCGCCGGAGACTGCCGAACGGCCTGGCGCTCGCCGAGCTCAACCGCAACGAGACCGACTACATCTTCCGCGAAATCTTCGAGCGGCGGGCCTACGTCCGGCACGGCATCACACTGCGCCGCGGCGACATCGTGTTCGACGTCGGGGCCAACGTGGGCCTGTTCACGGTCTTCGCGAGCCTCGCCGGCGCCCCGGCAGTCGTCTTCGCGTTCGAGCCCAATCCGCACCTCCTGCCGATGCTGCGCGCCAACGCGTCCTTGTACGCGCCGGGCTCGAGGATCTTCCCCGTCGGGCTGGCCGCCGAGGAGCGGACCGCCCCGTTCACGTTCTTCCCGGGATTCTCCCTCCTCTCGGGCCTCTATGCCGATGCCGAGGCCGACCAGCAGGTCGTGAAATCGTTCCTTGAAAACCAGGGGCGCGCCGGCGCCGAGGGCGCCGCGGGCCTCGCGCGGGAGGCCGAAGCGCTGCTCGAGGGGCGCTTCGCCGGCCGGACCTTCGACGTGCCGCTGCGGGTCCTCTCGGAGGTCATCGCCGAGCAGGGCGTCGAGCGCATCGACCTTCTCAAGGTCAACGCCGAGAAGGCGGAGCTCGACGTGCTGCTCGGCCTGAGGGAGAAGGACTGGCCCCGGATCAGCCAGATCGTGGTCGAGGTCGACCTGACCGCGAACCTCGCTCCCATCCTCGCGCTCCTTAAGGAGCACGACTTCGAGGTTCTCGTCGATCGGGATCCGCTGCTCGAGCGGACACAGCTGTGCTACGTCTATGCCGCGCGGCGGGCTTCGGGGCGCACTCTCGCTCCCGGGACCGGGCCGTCCACGGGATTGCTCGAGCTCGGCGTGGCTCTCCTGGCGCCCGACGTCCTGCGCGCCCATCTGGCCCGCTCGCTGCCCGAGCCGATGCTCCCTTCCGCCTGGGTCTTCCTCGAGTCCCTGCCGCTCACCGCCAACGGCAAGCTTGACCGGTCCCGCCTGCCCGAGCCGGAGGCGCGGGAGGTCGCCTACGTGGCGCCTCGAGGCGAGCTGGAGCGAGCGGTGGCCGGCATCTGGTCCGAGTTGCTCGGACGGGAGCGCATCGGCGCAGAGGACAACTTCTTCGACCTGGGAGGCCACTCCCTGCTGCTGGCGCGCGTGCACGCGCGGCTGCGCGACACCTTGAGCGCGGACCTGTCGGTGGTGGACCTGTTCCGCTTCCCGACCGTCGCCTCCCTCGCCGCGCGCCTCGCGGGGCAGACAGCGGACCTCAGCGCGCCGCAGGCCGACCGAAACCGCGGCGCCCGGCGGCGCGCCGCCATCCGGCCTCGTGCGGGAAGGCGCCGGGCCGCGACGCCTGGAGGCGACGCATGAGCCCGACGGCGCGGCCTCCAGAGAATCGGCCTCTCTTGACAGGGTGGGGGCAGGTTCGCAACAATCGCTCCCTCCAAGCCAATCTCATTTCCCGGCCGCCCGGGAGCTTTGAGACGCCATGAGCCGAGAGAATCCCCTCGACCTCGAGGTCGCCATCATCGGCATGGCGGGCCGCTTTCCCGGCGCGGATTCCATCGAGGCGTTCTGGCGAAACCTCCGAGCAGGAGTGGAATCGATCCGCGACCTGTCGGACGACGAGCTGCGAGCGGCCGGAGTGGACCCCGCAACCCTTGCCGACCCGCGCCTCGTACGGCGAGCGGCGGACCTAAGGGGTGCCGATCGCTTCGACGCCGCGCTGTTCGGCTTCACGCCCCGCGAAGCGGAGCTCATGGACCCGCAATTCCGCGTCTTCCTCGAGGACTCCTGGACGGCACTGGAGAACGCCGGCTACCTGTCCGACCGGCATGACGTGCGCGTGGGCGTGTTCGCGGGCGCCGGGCCCAATACCTACCTCCTCAACAACGTCTACTCGAACCCGCAGGCCGCCCAGACGCTCGGTGCGTTCCAGACTTCCATCGGCAACGAGCGGGACTATCTGGCCACCCATGTCTCCTACCGTCTCGACCTGAGGGGGCCGAGCTTGGTCGTCCAGACGGCCTGCTCGACCAGTCTGGTCGCCATCCACCTGGCGTGCCAGAGCCTGCTCAACCATGAGTGCGACATCGCCCTCGCCGGCGGCGTTTCCATCAGCGTGCCCCAAACGGCAGGATACCTGTACGAGGAGGGTGGCATCGCCTCCCCGGACGGCCATTGCCGCGCCTTTGACGAGGCCGCGACCGGATGCGTGAAAGGGAACGGCTCGGGGATCGTCGTCCTCAAGCGTCTCGCGGAGGCCCTGCGTGACGGCGACACCCTGCGCGCGGTCATCAAGGGCTCGGCCGTGAACAACGACGGCAGCCTGAAGCTGGGCTTCACGGCGCCCAGCGACGCGGGCCAGGCCGGGGTCATCACCGAAGCCCTCTCCGTGGCGGGCGCGGACGCGGCCAGCGTCACCTATGTGGAGGCGCACGGCACCGGCACCACCCTCGGCGACCCCGTGGAAGTGGCGGCCCTGGCGCGGGCCTTCGGCGCTCCGGCCGGCCGCATCGGCCGCTGCGCCCTCGGGTCGGTCAAGACCAACGTGGGCCACCTGGATGCGGCGGCCGGCGTGGCCGGGCTGATCAAAACGGTGCTCTCCCTCGAGCATCGGGAGATCCCTCCCAGCCTGCACTTCCGGCGCCCCAATCCGAAGATCGACTTCGCAGCCACCCCCTTCTACGTCAATGCCGACCTGCGTGACTGGCCGGGCGACGGCACTCCGCGCCGCGCCGGGGTGAGCTCCTTCGGCATCGGCGGCACCAACGCTCATCTGATCCTCGAGGAGCCGCCCGCCTCGGCCCCGTCGGGGCGCGCCCGCCCGGCACAAGTATTCGTCCTTTCGGCGGCCACCGAGTCGGCGCTGTCGGCGGCCTCGGAGAGCCTCGCAGCGCTGCTGGAGTCGGGCGCCTCTCCGAACCTGGCGGATGCCGCCTACACGCTGCAGGTCGGACGAAAGCGCCTGCCGTGGCGCCGGGCGGTTACGGGAAGAGACACGGCGGAAGTGATCGCCGCCCTCCGGCAAGGCCCGCATTCGTCACGCGCTCGCCATGACCTGCGCCGCGGCGCCGAAATCGCCTTCCTCTTCCCGGGCCAGGGTGCGCAGCACCCGGGGATGACCGCCGAGCTGTACCGCCACGAGGCGGCGTTCCGCGATCCCTTCGACCGGTGCGCCGACCGGCTCCGTCCCCTGCTCGGCCTCGATCTGCGCCGTCTCGTCTTCGCTGCCGACGAGGGTTGGGAGACGGCGGAAGCGCGCCTCCGCGAGACCTCCCTCTCTCAACCGGCGCTGTTCGCCGTCGAGTTTGCGCTCGCCCGGCTCTGGATCTCCTGGGGTGTCCGGCCCGTGGCCATGGCCGGCCACAGCATCGGGGAATACGTCGCCGCCTGCCTGGCGGGCGTGCTGTCGTTGGAGGAAGCGCTCGGGCTGGTGGCCGAACGAGGCCGGCTCATGGGAAGCCTGCCCCGCGGTGCCATGCTCGCCGTGCAGGCCACCGAGGCGGACCTGGCGGCGCGGCTGACTGGCTATCCGGCGCTGTCGGTGGCCGCGATCAACGGTCCGTCATCGTGCGTCGCCTCGGGGCCGGAGGCGGAGATCGGGCGGCTCGAGGCCGAGCTCGCCGGCACCCCAACGGCACACCGCCGCGTCCACACGTCCCACGCCTTCCACTCCGCCATGATGGACCCGATCCTCGGGGCGTTCGCGGAGCGCGTCCGGCAAACCCGTCTCAGCGCCCCCTCCATCCCGTTTCTTTCCAACCTGACCGGGACTTGGATTACGGCGGAGCAGGCGACGGATCCGGCTTACTGGGTGGGTCACCTCCGGAGTGCGGTGCGCTTCGCGGACAACCTCGCAACCCTGCTCACCGACCCCGCGCGCGTGCTGCTCGAGGTCGGCCCCGGGACGTTGCTCACGTCCCTGGCCCGTCAGCAGGGAAGCCCCGATATCACCCTGGTCGCATCGCTGCGGCACCCTAAGCAGGGCGGCCCCGAGGAAGTCGCCCTGCTCGAGGCGCTGGGGAAGCTTTGGTGCGCCGGCATCGACATCGACTGGGAAGCGTTTCACACGGGGTTCGGCCGCCGGCGTGTCCCCCTCCCGACCTATCCCTTCGAGCGGCGGCGCCACTGGATCGAGCCAGGGTCCGGCCCGGGCGCGGCGGAGGCGACAGGTGTGCCGGCCAAGGAGCCGGACATCGCCCGCTGGTTCTACGCTCCGGGCTGGAAACGATCGCTGACGCGCGGGGCAGCGCCGGAGGCGGAGCCGCCGTGGCTCGTTTTCGATGACGGTTCGAAGCTCGCGCGCGCCGTCGTCGACCTGGCCGTGGCGCGCGGGGGCTCCGTCACGAGCGTCCTTGCGGGCGCCGAATTCCTGCACGAGGGAGGAGAGCGGTTCCGGATCGACCCGCGCCGCCGGGAGCACTACGACCGGCTGCTCCGAGAGCTGCACGAGACGGGGCGATCGCCGGGGCGCATCGTGCACTTGTGGTGTGCCGACGGATCGCGAATCGACCCCGCGTCCGCCCAGGATGTTGGGTTCTTCTCGCTGCTCGCTCTCTTCCAGGCGATGGGGGCCGTGGCGGCAGCGGATGACGTCCGGTTGGCGGCCGTGGCGGGCGGACTCTTCGATGTCGTCGGCGAGGAAGTCGTCCGTCCCGAGCGGGCCACGCTCGTGGGGGCCTGCCGCGTCGCGTCTCAGGAATACCCGGGGTTGACCTGCCGGCTGGTGGACGTGGGAGAGGCGGACATCACCCTGGCAGCCCGCAACATCGCCGACGAGCTCGAGGCGGACGATGGCGAGAGAGTGGTCGCCTGGCGCGGCGGCCACCGCTGGGTCCCTGCCTATCAAAAGATCCGGCTCGAGCCGCCATCCGGCGGGCCGCCGGTGGTCCGGGCGGGCGGAGCGTTCCTGCTGACCGGCGGCACGGGGCCGCTCGAGCTGGCGATTGCGGAGCGCCTGGCGGCGGCGGGGGCGAAAGGCATCGCGTTCATCGAATGCGACGGGGGCGCCGAAGCGGCGGTGGCCGGGCTGCGTGACCGCGGCATCGAGGTCCTCTGCTCCCCGGCCCTCGTCACCCGCCGCGAGGCTCTCGCCGGGGCCGTCGCCGCGGCCCACACCCGCTTCGGCCGCCTCGACGCCATCTTCCACACGGCCGGCGCCATCGGGGGCGGAATGATCCAGCTCAAGGAGCGCGAGGCCGCCGAGCGCCTGCTGGCGCCGCGACTCGACGGCGCGCGACTCCTGGCCGGCCAGCTCGAACCCGGCGCGACGCTCGTGCTCTTCTCCTCGGCCATTTCGGCGACCGGGGTCTTCGGTCAGGTCGATTTCTGCGCCGCCAGCGCGTTTCTGGATGCCTTCGCCCACTCCCGGAGGCGGAGCCGCCGTGGCTCGTTTTCGATGACGGTTCGAAGCTCGCGCGCGCCGTCGTCGACCTGGCCGTGGCGCGCGGGGGCTCCGTCACGAGCCGATCGACGAGGGGGTCGAGGCGCTCTGGAGGGCCCTCGATCTGGGTCTTCCCCAGGTGGTCGTGTCGACGCAGGATCTCGACGAACTTGTGGCCCAGGCGACTTCGTCCTCGGTGGCCGAGTTTCTCGAGGGGGTCGGCCGGGCGACTCCGCAGCAGGATGGTGAAGGGACCGATGTCTCGGCGCTCGAGTCCGACACCCAGCGCCGGGTCGCGGCGTTATGGTCCCGGCTTCTCGGCGTCGGACGGATCGGTCGGCAGGACAATTTCTTCGACCTCGGCGGGAATTCGCTGCTCGCCATTCAGCTCGCCTCACACCTTCGCAAGGCGTTCGACATCGACCTGACGATCGCCCGATTGTTCGAGTCGCCCGACCTCGCGAGCCTCGCGGCCGCGGTGGAGGCGTCTTTGGAGGAGCGGCGCAAGGGCGAGGAGGTCGCCCGGCTACTGGAGGAAATCGAGAGTCTGTCGGAGGACGAGGTCCGAACTGAGCTTACCCGCGCCGTCGGAGCAGAGGGGGGGAGGTAGCCCGATGAGCGACGTGAACGACCGCCTGGCGAAGCTGAGCCAGGAGCAGCGGCGACTGCTGGAGAGGAAGCTGAGAGAGCGCGGCCTCGAGGCGCCGGGAGCCCGCCCGGTGCGCCGCGCGAACCCCGACTCCGCCGCAGCCGAGGAGCGGGAGCCGGACGCCTGGCGCCGCCGGCCTCCGGAGCACCCCCTGCGCTTCAGTCTCTACTTCTTCTCGGACGACGGCTCGAAGGAGACCCAAGACAAGTACCGCCTGGTGCTGGAGAGCGCGCGCTTCGCCGACGAGCACGGCTTCGACGCGGTGTGGACGCCCGAGCGGCACTTCCAGGCTTTCGGAGGCCTCTATCCGAATCCGTCGGTGCTGGGAGCGGCGCTGGCCGCCATCACCTCCCGCGTCGGCATCCGGGCCGGGAGCGTGGCGCTGCCGCTGCACCATCCCGTCCGGGTCGCCGAAGAGTGGTCGGTGGTCGACAACCTCTCCCACGGGCGGGTGGCACTCTCCTTCGCTTCGGGCTGGCACCCCGATGATTTCGTTCTCTCTTCGAGCCCCTACGGCGAACGGAAGGAGGTCATGTTCCGCGGCATCGAAACGATTCGGCGTCTTTGGGCGGGTGAGGCAATTCCCTTGGAGGGGCCGGAGGGACGGGTCGTGGAAATCCGCATCCTCCCCCGCCCGGTGCAGCCCGAGCTCCCCATCTGGGTAACCAGTGCGGGCAGCCCCGAGACCTGGGAGCGCGCCGGAGCCATCGGCGCCAACGTGCTCGCCGCGCTGGTCGGTTATCCGCCCGAGGAGCTCGCGGACCAGATCCGGCGCTACCGGCGGGCCCGCGCCGCCGCCGGGCACGACCCCGACCGGGGGATCGTGACGATCGTCGTCCACACCTACGTCGGGACGGACAACGCGGAAGTGCGCGAGCGAGTGCGCGAGCCGATGACGAACTACCTGAAAACCTACCTCAAGCAGTTTCAGAGACTGGCGCTGGAGCCGACCCACGCCACCGAGCGCGACGCGCGCGACGTCGCGGCGCTGGCCTTCGAGCACTACTTCGACTCCAGCACGCTGCTCGGGACGCCGAACAAGTGCGCCCGGATCGCGGACGCCGTCGCCCGGTGCGGGGCGGACGAGATCGCCTGTCTGATCGACTTCGGACTCGACGCGGACCTGGTGCTCGCAGCGCTCCCCCGGCTCGCCCAGCTGCGGGAGCACTACGCCGCCGGTCCGGCCCGGACCCAGAGAGCTTTCGACGGCAAGGCCCCGCCGGTCGTCGCCGGCGACGAGGTAAGTGCGTGACTCACTTTCAAGCGCGGCGCAGGCCGCAGACAAGGAGGACTCCCCGATGCTAGCTCGACGACTCAAGGAAACGCTCACCAACCATCCATTGCGCCAGCAGCTCGTCTCCCACTCGTTTTTCGACCGAATCCGCACCGCGCCCCTGTCCCGCGGCCAGGTGGCCACGTTCCTGGGTCAGTGGTGGCATCCGCTGCACTATTTTCCCGTCTTCCTGTCGCGGCTCATCTCGATCTCGCCGCGCGTCGAACTGCAGACGGCGGTCTCCAAGATCCTCTACCAAGAGCTTGGCGAGGGGGACGAGCGCCGGGCGCACGAAGTCCTTTATCTCAGCACCATGACACCCCTCGGCTTCGCAAAAGCCGAAGTGAGCGGAGCGGCCCCCTTTCCGGCAACGGCGCGCCTGGTCGCCGCCTATGCCGAGTCCTCGGCCGATCTGCTCGCCGGCCTCGGCTTCATGTACGGGACGGAAGTGGCCGATCTGGCCATGGTCTCCGGGATCGGGACGGCAGTGCGGCGCGTGACCGGCGCGGCGGCCCTCCCGTGGGTCGACATCCACGTGGAGCAGGAGCCCGAGCACGTCGCCCGGGCCAACGACTCCCTGGGGCTGGATCTGTCGGAGACCCAGGAGAAGGCGCTGCTGGCCAGCGCCGAGTCGATGTGGCGCCACTGGATCGCGTTCTTCGACGCGCTGGAACGCGCGGCCTTCGCATCCCAAGCCGCCACCGCGTCCTGAGGACGGATATGCGCCCGCAGGAGCCGACCCTGTGACCGGCCTCGACGCGCGACTCGCGGCGCTCACACCCGAGCAGCGCGCTCTCTTCGAGGCGCGGCTGAAGCAGAAAGGTCTCACTGCGCCTCGGCCGCAGCGCATCCAGCCCATCCCGAACCGGGAGCGCCTCGAGTCGTTTCCCACCTCCCTGGACCAGGAGCGGCTGTGGTTCATCGATCAGATGGAGCCGGGCAACCCCGCCTACAACATCCACCAGGCGAGCCGCCTGTTCGGTCCCATCGATGCGGAGCTCATGCGGCGTGCCGTCAACGCCTCCCTGGCCCGGCACGAGGTGCTCCGCACCACGTTCCGGGTGGTGGACGGGCGGCCTGTCCAGGTGGTCGCGCCATCGCTGGAGATCGACGTGCCCGTCACCGACCTCTCCCGCGTCCCGGACGGCGAGCGGGAAGCGGCCGCCTTGCGGGCGGCGGTGCAGGCGGCGGCCGTGCGCTTCGACCTCGAGCGCGGGCCGCTGGTGCGGGTCGGCCTCGCCCGGCTCGGCCCCGGGGACCATGTCCTCACCATCTGCATGCACCACGCGGTGACGGATCGCTTCTCCTTCGACATCTTCGAGCACGAAATCTCGCGGATCTACGTCGCGCTGCGCGACGGCGGCACGGCGGAGCTGCCGCGCCTCCCCATCCAGTTCGCGGATTTCGCCGCATGGCAGCGGGAGGAGCTCTCCGGCGAGCGCCTCGAGCGTCACCTGGCGTATTGGCGCGACAAGCTCGCCGGCGCGCCGCCGGTGCTGGAGATCCCCACGGACCGGCGGCGTCCGCCCGTCCAGACCTTCCAGGGGGCGCGCGCCACCATCGTCTACCCCGACGCCTTGCTCGTGGCCCTCAAGGCGGTCGCCCGCGAGGCCAACGCCACGATGTTCATGACCATGCTCGCCGCCCTGGACGTGCTCTGCTGGAAGTACACCTCGCAGCGCGATCTGATCATCGGCTCCGCCATCGCCGATCGCAACCGGTCCGAGACGGAAAACGTCATCGGCTACTTCCTCAACATGCTGCTGCTGCGCGCCACCCTCGATCCGGTCATGAGCTTCCGCCAGCTCCTCGCCCAGGTGCGCGAGACGGCGCTGGGCGCCTACGCCCACCAGGACGTCCCCTTCGCGACCCTCGTCGCCGAGCTCCGCCCGCGGCAGGACCCCAGCCGCAACCCCCTCATCCAGGTCTCGTTCATCTACCTCGACTTCCCCGTCCTGGAGACGCCCGAGTACGCCGGCCTCTCGTCGGCCCCCATGGACGTGGACAACGGCGCGTCCCGCTTCGACATGACGCTGGCGTGCACGGAGCTGCCGGGTACGGGAATCCACGGCTACATCGAGTACAACACCGACCTCTACGATCGGTTGAAGGTCGAGCGCATGCTGCGCCACCTGGGCCGGATCCTCGAGTCGGTCGCGGCCGAGCCGGACCGACCCTTGGGCGAGATCGAGATGCTCACCGCCCAGGAGCGGGAGGGTCTGACGGTCCGGTTCAACGACACGGTGCGGCAGGCCGACGACGCCTGCCTGCACGAGCTGTTTGAGCGCGCCGTCACCGCTTCGCCGGACCAACCCGCCCTGGTGTTCGGCAGGAGCGTGACGACCGGAGGCCGGCTCGACGCTGCGGCCAACCGGCTCGCCCGCCGGCTGCGCGAGGCGGGCGTCGGAGCGGGCTCGTTGGTGCCCGTGTGCGCCGAGCGCTCGCCCGAGCAGGTGGTCGCGGTCCTGGCCGTGCTCAAGGCGGGAGGCGCTTACGCTCCGCTCGACGCCGGACTTCCCTCCGGGCGCCTCGCGAGCATGCTCGCCGACCTGAGTCCTACGGTGGTCCTGGTTCAGCGCCGCCTGGCACCCGCGGTCCCTCAGACCGGCGGCGCCGCGCTCCTCGAGATCGAACCGGCGTGGGATGAGAGTCTCGAGAGGCGCCACGAGACGCCGCCCCTGCCCGCGCCCGGTGACCTGGCCTACGTGATGTTTACCTCGGGCTCCACGGGGGCACCGAAGGGAGTCATGGTCCCCCACCGGGCCATCGTCAATCGGCTGCGGTGGGCGCAGGAGAGGTATCCCATCCGGCCGGGCGAGAGGGTGCTCCACAACTCCTCCTTCGGGTTCGACATCGCCGTGTGGGAGCTCTTCGGCCCGCTCCTGGCCGGCGGGACGGTGGTCCTTCCACGGGAGGGCGAGCATAAGGATCCGGCGGCGCTGGCCCGCCTCGTCCGCGACGAGCGCGTCGCCGTGGCCCATTTCGTCCCGTCGCTGCTGCGCCCATTCCTCGACGCCCCCGAACTCGCCGAGTGCCGCTCACTGCGGGCGGTGTTCTGCGGGGGGGAGGGGATGGATCGGGAGCTGCACGACCGATTCTTCGAGAGGCTTCCGGGCCGCACCTTGGCCCACTTCTACGGTCCGACCGAGGCCGCCATCAGTTGTCTGGCCTGGGACTGCGGGCCCGGCCTCGCCCCCGGCGCGGTGCCGCTGGGCCGGCCCGTCGCCAACACGCGCGTCTACTTGCTGGACTCCTCGTTTCAGCCGGTCCCGGTGGGCGTGCCGGGAGAGATCGCCATCGGCGGCGTGGGGCTGGCGCGCGGCTATCTCGCGCGACCCGATCTCACCTCCGACCGCTTCGTGCCCGATCCGATCTCCGGGGAGGCGGGGGCACGGCTCTATCGTACGGGGGACGTCGCAAAGTTCCGCGACGACGGCGTGCTGGAGTTCCTCGGGCGCTCCGATCATCAGATCAAGATCCGCGGACATCGCATCGAGCCGGGCGAGATCGAGACGGCCCTCGAACGGATTCCGAACGTGAGGCGGGCCGTCGCCGTGGCCCGCGGGGAAGGTGCGGCGCGTCGGCTCGTGGCCTACTTGGTCGCGGACGGGGAGGCGCCCGACGAATCCGCCCTGCGCGCGGCGCTGCGGCGCTCGCTCCCCGAAGTCATGATCCCCGCGGCATTCGTGGCGCTGGACGAGCTGCCGCTGGGCGCCCACGGCAAGGTCGACCGCGCGGCGCTCCCGGAGCCCGGCGCCCCCGCCGCATCCTCCTCGACCGTCGCCCCCCGAACCCCCGCCGAAGAGTTGATCGCCCGGATCTGGGCCGAGCTGCTGCGGCGCGACCGCGTGGGAGTCGAGGACAATTTCTTCGATCTGGGCGGCGACTCGCTCCTCGCGACCCAGGTTGTTTCGCGCGTGCGCTCCGCCTTCGGCGTGGACCTGCCGCTCCGCCGCTTCTTCGAGGGATCCACGGTCGCCGCGCTGGCGGGGATGGTCGAGGCTCTGCTCGTCGACAAGCTCCGGTCCATGCCCGAAGAGGAGGCGGCACGGCTCCTCCACTCCGAGCCCGGTCCTTTCCAGCAGGTGAGTGATGAGCCCTGACGCCGCTCCCCGGAGGGCTGGACTCTCCCCTTCCAAGCAGGCGCTGCTGGAAGAGATGTTGCGGGGCAAGCGCGCGAACGCCGCGCCGGTGATCCCGCGCCGCCACCCCGCCGGCGCGCCGCCCCTTTCCTTCGCCCAGCAGCGGCTCTGGTTCATTCACCAGATCGACCCGTCCAGCCCCGCCTATAACGTGCCCACGGCGCTGCGGTTTCGTGGGGCCCTCGACCCGGCGCTGCTGCAACGCTGCCTCGGCGAGGTGGTGCGGAGGCACGAGAGCCTCAGGACACGCTTCGAGGTCCAAAACGGCGCCCCGATCCAGGTGGTCGACCCCGGCGGGCGCGTCGATCCGGACCGGATCGACCTCTCGCACCTGCCGGGCCCCGACCGCGAAGCCGCCATCCGGCGCCTCGCAGATGATGAGGCGGCCGCGCCCTTCGACCTCGCCCGGGGCCCCCTGCTCCGCGCCCGCCTGGCCCGCCTGGCCCCCGACGACCACGTCTTCTTCCTGACCCTGCACCACATCGTGTCGGACGGCTGGTCCATGGGCGTGCTGGTGCGGGAAGTGGCGGCGCTCTACGAGGCGTTCGCGGCAGGCCGCCCCTCGCCGCTGCCGGAGCTGACGATCCAGTATTCCGACTTCGCCGCGTGGCAGCGCGAAGCGCTCTCCGGGGAACGCCTCGAATGCGAGCTGGCCTACTGGAGAGAGATTCTGACGCCGCTGCCGCCGCCGCTGGAGCTCCCGGCCGACCGGCCGCGACCGCCGGTCCAGACGTTCCGAGGCGGAGTCGAGCGCGTTGCGGTCCCGGAAGAGGTCGCGAACGCCCTGCGTGTTCTGGCCCGCGAGGAAGGCGCCACGCTCTTCATGGCGCTCCTCGCAGCCTTCGACGCGCTGCTGGCGCGCCTGACCGGGCAGGCGGACATCACCCTCGGCACGGGCATTGCGAACCGGACCCTCCCGGAGATCGAGCCGCTCATCGGCTTCTTCGTGAACGCG
Source organism: Candidatus Eiseniibacteriota bacterium (assembly GCA_005893295.1). GTDB lineage: Bacteria > Eisenbacteria > RBG-16-71-46 > RBG-16-71-46 > RBG-16-71-46 > WS-8. Next base: position 38,351 of record VBOY01000071.1, read on the forward strand.
CTGGTCCTGCGGGTGAGCTGCGAGGGCGATCCTTCCTTCGTCGAGCTTCTGCGCCGCGTCCGGGAGACGACCCTGGGAGCATTCGCCCATCAGGATCTGCCGTTCGAGCGGCTCGTGGAGGAGCTCCAGCCGGCGCGGGACCTCGGCCGGAACCCGATCTTCCAGATCGCCTTCGCCCTCCAGAATGCGCCCGCGGGCGCCTTCGAGCTGCCGGGTCTCTCCATCGACCCGGTCTCCTCCGAGACCGGCGCCACGCGCTTCGACCTGGAGTTCCACCTATGGGAGGAGACGGGCGGCGGGCTGGACGGCTTCCTGTTCTACAGCGCCGATCTCTTCGATGCGACGACGGTTCGGCGGATGGCGGAGCGTTACCGTACCCTCCTGGCGTCCGTGGCCCAGGACCCCCGGCGCAGGCTGTCGGAGCTGCGCGTCGCCGCGGGGGACGAGCTCGAGGTTGCGACGCAGGTCCTGTCCCGCGGTGAGGTGCTGCCCGTCCCGCCCTGCCCCGTCTACGAGCTGTTCGACGAGCGCGCCGCGCAAACTCCGGAGGCGCCGGCCCTCGAGCAGGGGAGGCGTCAGGTTACCTACGGCCGGCTCGCAGCGACCTCCAGACGCCTCGCGGCGCGGCTGCGCCGCGTCGGAGTCGGCCGCGGGTCCCGCATCGCCGTCCTCGCGGACCGCTCCAGCGAGCAGGTCACGGCGGTCCTCGCCGTGGCCAAGGCGGGGGCCGCCTACGTTCCGCTGGACCCTGCCCATCCGGACGGCCGGCTCGCCACCCTGCTGGATCGCTCGGGTGCCTGCGCCGTGCTCGCGCCCGAATCGCTGGCGGCGCGCGCCGCCCGTTTGGGCCCGAAGGTGATCGGGCTGGATGACCCGGCGCCCTCCGAGGAGGAAGCCGCCTGCCCGCGGTGCTCCGCAGCCCCCGCCGACCTCGCCTACGTGATCTTCACGTCGGGCTCCACAGGCGAGCCCAACGGCGTCGAGGTGACCCACGCCAACCTCGCCGCGCTCGTCGCCTGGCACCGCGCGACTTTCGCTCTGACCGAGGCGGACCGCACGACGCTGATCGCCGGCGTCGGCTTCGACGCCAGTGTGTGGGAGCTGTGGCCGGCCCTGGCGTCGGGCGCCTGCCTGCTCATCCCCGACGACCCCACGCGGCTGGACCCCGCGGGGCTGCGCGACTGGCTGGTGGGGCACGGCGCGACCGTCTCGTTCCTCCCCACGCCCCTCGCCGAGCCCGTTCTCGACCTCGACTGGCCGCAGGAATGCGCTCTCCGGATGCTGCTCACCGGCGGTGACCGGCTGCACGCCCTGGGCGCCCGCCGGCTCCCGTTCCGGGTCGTGAACAACTACGGCCCGACGGAGACCACCGTGGTCGCCACGTCGGGAGAGGTGGACTCGGGTGCGTGGCATGGGGCGCCCAGCCTCGGACGCCCGGTGGCCAATGCGCGGACGTGCGTCCTGGATGCGGCGCTTCGTCCCGTGCCGGTGGGCGTCGCGGGCGAATTGTTCGTCGGCGGCGCCGGCGTCGCCCGGGGCTATGCCGGCCGGCCGGATCGGACGGCGGAGCGTTTCCTGCCCGATCCCTACGCTGATGCGCCCGGCGCGCGCCTGTACCGCACCGGGGATCGGGCTCGCCAGCTCGCCGACGGCCGCATCGAGTTCCTCGGCCGCCTCGACGCCCAGGTGAAGGTGCGCGGCCACCGGATCGAGCCGGGGGAGGTGGAGGCGGTCCTCGCGGCGCACCCGGCTGTCGGAGCTGCGGCGGTCGTCCCGCGGCGGGAGAGCGGCGAGACCCGGCTCGTCGCCTACGTGGCTCCGCGTCGCGCGGCCGGGGATCGCGCCCGGTGGGAAGCCGAGCACATCGCCCGCTGGCGCGACCTGTACGACGAGACGTACGGCCGCACGAGCGAGCGCCACGACCCTTCCTTCAACATCGCGGGCTGGAACAGCAGCTACACGGGGGAGCCGCTCCCCGTCGAGGAGATGCGCGAGTGGCGGGATCGTACCGTCGACCGCGTCCTCGGCCTCACTCCGCGCCGCGTGCTCGAGATCGGATGCGGCACCGGTCTCCTGCTCACCCGAATCGCACCCCTATGCCAGCGCTACGTGGCGACGGACTTCTCCCGCGTCTCCCTGGATCTCGTCCGGCGCGCCACGGCGGGCCGGAAGGAGTTTGCCCACGTCGAGCTGCTGCAGCGCGGTGCGGAGGACTTCGGCGGCCTGGAGCCCGGTTCCTTCGACACGGTCATCCTGAACTCGGTCGTGCAGTACTTCCCGGGCGCCGAATACCTCCGGCGCGTCCTCGAGGGGGCGATGCGGATCCTCTCGGCGGGCGGATCGGCGTTCGTCGGCGACGTGCGCGACGCCCGGCTGCACCGTGCTTTCGCGGCGTCGGTGGCTCTGTGCAATGCTCCGGAGGGCGCCGCCGCCGAGGCGCTCGCCCGCGCCGAGCGGATTCTTGCCAACGAAGAGGAGCTGCTCGTCTGCCCGCAGTTCTTCGCCTCCCTGGCGGCGCGCCAGCCGCGCGGCGCGTGGTCCGAGGCGCTGGTGAAGCGCGGCCGCGCCGACAACGAGCTCACCCGATTCCGGTACGACGCCGTGCTCCACGTGGGAAGTGCGGCGCCGGTGCGGCCGGCGGCCGAGGTCACCTGGGGCGAGTCCGCGCCGGCCCGACTCCTCGAGCTGTTCCGATCCGGCGTGGAACGGGTCGTCCTGCGCGGCGTGCCGAACGCCCGCGTCGCGGGTGATGTCGCTGCCGGCCGTGCCCTCCGGGCCGGCGGGAAGCTCGCGGACTTGCAGGCGATCCTCGCCGGCGCCGCGCACCCCGACGACGCCGCGGCCCTGGGCGACGCCTCGGGCTACACCGGCGTCGCCGCACTTTCGCCCGAGCGGGAAGACGCATTCGACGTGGCTTTCGTGCGTGGGAGGCCCGGGGCCGTGGCACCAGCCCTCCCGATTCCCCCTTCAACGGATGGAGCTCCCCTGCTCCGGCTCACCAATGCTCCCTGGCTTGCCACCCTGGCGGGGAGCCTGGTTCCGGAGCTGCGGGAGCTGGCCGGCTCGCGCCTTCCCGAGGTGATGGTGCCATCGGCGATCGTGGTGCTGGACGAGCTGCCGCTCACGCCCAGCGGCAAGGTCGACCGCCGCGCGCTTCCGGCTCCCTTCGGTCCACCGGTCGGGACCGCTGCGGCCGCGGCGCCGCGGACACCGGCCGAGCGGGAAGTCGCGCGGGTGTGGGAGGAGGTGCTCGGCGTTGACCGCGTGGGCGCCGGCGACAACTTCTTCGACCTGGGCGGGCACTCGCTGCTGGCGACCCAGGTGATCTCTCGCCTGCGTGCCGTCCTGGGCGTCGAGGTGCCGCTGCGCGCGGTCTTCGAGGCTCCCACGGTGGAGTCTCTGGCGGCTTTCCTGGACGCGAGCGCCGCGCCGGCCCGCGGCGGCCCGATCCCGCGTCTCGACCGCGGTGGGCCGATCCCGCTCTCCTTCGCCCAGCAACGCCTCTGGTTCATCGACCGTCTCGAGCCGGGGCTCGCCGCGTACAACATCCCCAATGCGCTCCGCCTCGAAGGGGATCTGGACGTCGAGGCCCTCGGGCGCGCCTTGTCCGAGATCCTGCGGCGTCACGAGGCCCTCCGGACGCGGTTCGTGGAGGGAGAAGCGGGGCCGCGGCAAGTGGTCGACCCGCCGTCCTCCGTTTCTCTAAGAGCCGAGGACCTCGCATCCGAGCCCGACCCCGAATCCGCGGCCCGCCGGCTCGTCGCCGAGGAGGCGGCGCGCCCGTTCGATCTCGGGCGCGGACCGGTCCTGCGGATACGGCTGCTGCGACTATCCGCCCGCGAGCATGTCCTCTGCCTCGTGGTGCACCATATCGCGGCGGACGGGTGGTCCATGGGGCTCCTGGTGCGCGAGCTGGGCTCCCTCTACGAGGCGTCCGTGACGCACCGCGACACGGTGCTACCCGACCCGCCCATCCAGTACGCCGACTGGGCGGCCTGGCAGCGGGCCTGGCTCGAAGGTGGGGAGCTCGATCGCCAGTTGGCGTACTGGCGGCAGGCCCTCGCCGGCGTCGAGCCGCTGGCCCTCCCCTACGACCGGGCCCGCCCGGCGCATCCGAGCTACGCCGGTGCTGCTCTTGAAACATCGCTCGACGCGGGCCTGGTGGAGCGAATCACCCGCCTGGCGCGCTGTGAGGGCGCGACCCTCCACATGGCTCTCCTCGCCGCCTTCGCCGCGCTGCTGGGTCGGTGGTCGGGACAAGGCGATCTGGCCGTCGGAACGCCCGTCGCCGGCAGGACGCGCGTGGAGACGGAAAAGCTTGTCGGCTTTTTCGTCAACACGCTCGCGGTGCGCGTGCGGCTGGACGGTCGCGGTCTCACCTACCGCGAGCTGCTCCGACGCGTCCGCGACGCAGCGCTGGGCGCCTACGCCCACCAGGACGTCCCCTTCGAGCGCGTCGTGGAGGGAATTCGCCCGGAGCGGGATACGAGCCGCAATCCGCTTTTCCAGTCGATGTTCGCGCTCCACAACGTGCCGCTGGGCGGGCTGTCGCTTCCGGGTGTCGCCGTCCGCTCCTTCGAGATCGAGCCGAGGACCGCGCAGTTTGACGTCGAGATGTCGCTCTTCGAGGGGGAGGGTGCGATCTCGGGGCGGCTTCACTGGAGCACCGACCTGTTCACCGCCGGGACCATGGAGCGCTTCGCCGCCCATTTCCTCCGCCTGGTCCGGTCGGCGGCCCGCGATCCGGACCTTGCCGTCCACCGGGCGTCGATCCTGCCAGGAAGAGAGAAGCGGGCCCTTCTATCCGGGTTCAACGCCACCGCGCGGACCTTTGAGATCGAGCCGACGCTGGTCGGACTGTTCGAGGCCCAGGCGGACGCCCGGTCCGCCGCGCCGGCGCTACGCGCCGCCGGCCGCGACCTTTCCTACGCCGAGCTGGACGTCCGCGCGAACCGGCTGGCTCGCCTTCTGTCCGGTCGCGGCGTCGGCCGGGGCGACCGCGTCGGTGTCTGCCTGGAGCGGGGCGTCGACCTCATCACGGCCGTGATCGCAGCGCTCAAGGCCGGTGCCGCCATCGTCCCTCTCGATCCGACCTATCCTGCCGAAAGGCTCGCGTGGATGGTCGAAGACGCCCGCCTCGCGGCTCTCGTTACCACCGGCGCCCTCGTCGGGGCTCTGCCGGTGGCGCCGGGGAAGGCCGTGCTCCTCGACCGCGAAGCGGAGGTCCTCGCCCGCGTCGACAGCTCCCGGCCGGGCCTCCAGACGGCCCCCGGCGATCTCGCCTACGTGATCTACACGTCGGGATCCACGGGGCGGCCGAAGGGAGTCGCCATGCCGCAGGGCCCGCTCGTCAACCTGGCCGCGTGGCAGCGCGAGCGCTCCGCCGCGCTCCCTCTCCGGCGCACGCTCCAGTACTCGTCCCTGTCGTTCGACGCCTCTTTCCAGGAAATCTTCTCCACCTTCGCCGAGGGCGGCACGCTGGTTCTCGTCTCGGAGGCCGATCGGAGGGACCCGGCGGAGCTCCTCGGCGTCCTGTCCGGCGAGCGTGTGGAAAGGCTGTTCCTGCCCTTCGTCGCCCTCCAGAGCCTGGCCGAGACCGCCGAGGAACGCCCGGCGCCCCTCTGCTTGCGCGAAGTGGTCGCAGCGGGAGAGGCGCTGCGGGTCACGGATCCGATCCGCCGCTTCTTCGGGCGCCTCCCCGGCGCCGTGCTCGACAACCACTACGGGCCGACCGAGACCCATGTGGCGACGGCCGAGCGCCTCGAGGGCGACGCCGGGGAGTGGCCGGAGCTGCCCTCCATCGGTCGCCCCATCGGGAACGCGCGCGCCTACGTCCTGGACGCGTGGCTCGAGCCGGCTCCCATCGGAGTGGCGGGCGAGATCTACCTGGGAGGCGAGGTCCTGGCCCGCGGATACCTGGCCCGCAGCGACCTCACCGCCGAGCGGTTCGTCCCCGACCCCTTCGCGACCGGCGCGCGGCTTTACCGGACGGGAGATCTGGGACGCGTGCTCGCCGACGGACGCCTGGAGTTCCTGGGCCGTCGCGACCGCCAGGTCAAGGTGCGCGGCTACCGGGTCGAGCCGGGAGAGGTCGAGGTGGCCCTCGCCCGGTGCGCGGGAGTTCGAGCCGCGGTGGTGGAGGCGCGGACGCTGCCCGGCGCGGGCCCGCGGCTGGTGGCCTACGTCGTGCCGGAGGAAGGCCGGCGCGGCGGCGGGCGGGCGCTGCGGGACGAACTGGCGAATTCTCTTCCTGAACACCTGGTTCCCTCCTTCTTCGTCGAGGTCGAGGCACTCCCGCTCACCCCCAGCGGCAAGGTGGACCGCCGGGCGCTCCCCGATCCGGAGCCCGAGGCAGGGCCGGCCGTCTCGGACCTCTCTCCGCTGGAGGCCCTGGTCGCCGACGCGTTCGAGGAGACGCTCGGCGCGCGCCGTCTCGGCCGCGATGCCCATTTCTTCGATCTGGGCGGCCACAGCCTGCTCGCGACCCGGGCAGTCGCGCGCCTGCGCCGCCTTGCCGGGGTCGACGTCCCGCTTCGCGCCCTGTTCGACGCCCCCACCGTCCGCGGCCTCGCAGCGGTTCTGGCCACGGCCCTGCGCGGGGGCGGCGTCCCGTCGCCGCGGATTCCGCGCGCCCGGCGTGGCGATCGCGCCCCCGTCTCGTTTCAGCAGGAGCGCATGTGGTTCCTGGACCGGTTCGAGGCGGGAGGCTCCACCTTCTCGATCACGGCCGCCCTGAGGCTCGCTGGCGAGCTCGACATGGCGGCCCTCGAGAGGGCCCTGGGCGAGCTGGCGCGCCGGCACGAGACGCTCCGCACCCGCTTCGAGAGCGAGGACGGGCGGCCCGTCCAGGTCGTGGAACCGCCGCGCCCCGCCTTCCTCGCCCCGGTGGACCTGACCGGCGCTCCCGATCCGGAGCGCGAGCTCCGGATCCGAGTCGAGGCGGAAGCGGCCGCTCCCTTCGATCTCGCCCGTGGGCCGGTCTGGCGCGCCCTTCTCCTGCGGCTCGACCCTCGCCTCCACGCACTCGTCATGACGTTGCACCACATCGTGACGGACGGCTGGTCCATGGGGGTGCTCGTGCGCGAGCTGGGCGCGCTCTACGAGGCGGCTTCACGAGGGCATGGGGCCGCGCCGCCGGAGCCGCCCATCCAGTACGCGGACTACGCCATCTGGCAACGCCGCTGGCTCGCAGGGGCGGAGCTCGAGCGGCAGCTCGCCTACTGGCGGCGCCAGCTCGACGGGGTGCCGCCGCTGGAGCTGCCGACCGACCGCCCCAGGCTGGCCGCCCAGAGCCACGCCGGGGCGCGCGTCCGCGGGCGACTCGACCCCGATCTCACAGACCGACTCCGGAGGCTGGCGCGCGCGGAGGGCGCTACCCTCCACATGGTGCTGCTCGCGGCCTACGCGCTCATCCTGGCCCGATGGTCGGGCCAGGATGACTTCGCCGTCGGTATGCCCGTGGCGAACCGCACCCACGAGGAGACCGAGGGGCTCATCGGCTTCTTCGTCAACACGCTCGCCCTGCGGGTCCAGCCCGGCGGAGCGGGCACGACTTTCCGCGACCTCCTCGCGCGGGTGCGCGAATCGGCGCTGGGCGCCTACGCACACCAGGACGTCCCGTTCGAGTCGCTCCTCGGCCCGCTTGACGCGCCACGCGATCTTTCGCGGACGCCGATCTTCCAGGTCTGGTTCAACCTCGTCAACGTTCCCGAGGAGGAGCTGCGCTTCGGTCCTCTCCGGACGGAACCGCTCGGCGCCGAAGCGGTGGACGCCAAGTTCGACCTGAGCCTTTACGCGGCCGAGGTCGAGGGAGCCATCGACCTGGACGCCGTTTACAGCACGGACCTCTTCGACGCGTGGCGGATCCAGGAGTTCCTGGACCAGCTCGTCCTCGCCCTCCGGCAGGTCTCGGAAGAGCCCGGGCGGGATCTGGACGACGTGTCGCTGGTCACGGCGCAGGCCCGTGCCCACCTCCCCGATGCCGCCGCGCCGCTCCCAGCCCGGTGGCACGGCGCGGTCCACCAGCGCTTCGCGCGGCAGGCCGGGCTCGTTCCGGCCGCGCTCGCCGTCGAGGACCCGCAGGGGGCGTGGACCTACGGCGAGCTCGAGGCACGGGCGAGCCAACTGGCCCGCTGGCTGCTCGATCATGGAGTCCGCCGGGGCGACGCCGTCGCGGTCCTGGCGCACCGGAGCGCGCCCGTCGTCTGGGCCATGCTCGGCGTGCTGAAGGCG
>VBOY01000071.1:46601-49457 GCA_005893295.1 Candidatus Eiseniibacteriota bacterium
CGCGCCCCCGGGCCCTGGTGGAACTCGATGCGGCCGGCCCCCCCGCGCCGGCGCTGGCCACCTTCCTCGAGCAGACCTTCGGCCCCGCTCGGGTTTCCCTGCCGCGCCTCGACCGGCTCGGCGCGCGCGACCCCTTCGCGGGCATTTCGGGGGCTCCGTTGGGCGCCAACGTCGGGCCGGACGACGTTGCTTGTATCACCTTCACCTCCGGATCGACGGGGCGGCCGAAGGGGGTGCGGGGACGGCACGGCTCCCTCTCGCACTTTCAGCCTTTCTTGGAGCGGCGCTTCGGCATCGACCGCGGAGACCGGTTCTCCATGCTTTCGGGTCTCGCCCACGACCCGCTCCAGCGGGACGTCTTCAGCGCGCTGCTGGCGGGCGCCGCCGTGTGCGTACCCGATCCGTGCGACCTGGACCGCTCGCGCCTCGCCGGCTGGGCGGCGAGAGCGCGCGTGACGGTGATGAACCTCACACCGGGCATGGCGAAGATCCTCACGGGCGAAGCCGGCGACCCCGGGCGACTCGCGGAGCTTCGCCTGGTTTTCCTGGTTGGCGAGCAGCTCACGCGCGGCGACGCCGGGCGGCTGCGCGACCTGGCGCCGGAGGCCACCCTCGTCAACCTTTACGGCACCACCGAGACGCAGCGCGCGGCGGGCTATTTCGTCATGCCCCCGGGGGGTGCGCTCCGTGCCGAGGACGGCGCGCCGATCCAGAGCGCGGCGATCCCGGTCGGCGTCGGGATGGAGGGCGCGCAGCTCCTCGTGCGCCGCGACGGCGGCCGCGAGGTGGGCCTGTGCGAGGCGGGCGAGATTTGGGTCCGCAGCCCGCACCTCGCGCTCGGTTACCTGGACGACGCGCTCACGGCCCAGCGGTTCACCGGCACGGGCGGCGGCCGGGTTTACAGGACGGGCGACCTGGGACGCTATCTGCCGGGCGGCATCGTCGCGGTAGCGGGACGCCGCGACGGCCAGGTGAACGTTCGCGGCTTCCGGGTGGAACTTGGAGAAATCGAGGCCGCCCTCGAGGCGCAATCCGGCGTCCGGGACGCGGTCGCGGCGCTCGACGGGCAGGGCCGCCTCGTGGGCTACGTGACCCCGGCGACGGGGGTCCGCCTGAACCCGCGGGCGGTGCGCGAGGCGATGCGCGAGCTTCTTCCTGATCCCATGGTCCCGGCCATCGTCGTCGTCCTCGACGAGCTGCCGCTCACGCCCAACGGCAAAGTCGACCGCCGGGCCCTCCCCGAGCCGACCTGGGGGATCCCGGAGGCCTACCTCCCGCCGCGCACGCCCGACGAGGTGATCGCGTGTGCCCTGTTCGCCGAGGTGTTGGGCGTTCCCCGCGCCGGTGCGGCGGACAGCTTCTTCGATCTCGGGGGCCACTCGCTCCTGGCCACGCGGCTCCTGTCTCGGGCGCGGTCGGCGCTGGGCGCCGAAGTTTCCCTCCGGGCGCTCTTCGAATCGCCCACCCCGGCGGGCCTCGCCCGGTGCGTGGCCGCGGCGAGGAGGGAGAGCGCCGCACCGCTGCCGCCCATGGCGCGCGCCCCGGACGCCCGGCGGCGCAAGCTGTCCTACGCTCAGAGCCGTCTCTGGTTTCTGGACCGCCTCGAGCCGGGGAACGCCGCCTACAACGTCGCGACCGCGCTCCGCCTCTCGGGCGATCTCGACGGTCCAGCGCTCGGCCGCGCCCTATCCGAGCTGGAGCGGCGGCACGAAGCGCTGCGGGCGCGGTTCGTGCCTGGGCCGGACGGTCCGGAGCAGTTGTTCGACCCTCCGCGCCCCCGCGTCCTGGAGACCGAAGACCTGACCGGGGGCGCCGAGCCGTGGCGGGAGGCGCGGCGCCGCGTGGCGGAGGAAGCCGGCGTGCCGTTCGATCTCGAGCGCGGGCCCCTGTGGCGGGCGAGGCTCCTGCGTGCCGGCGGGAGCGAGAACATCCTCTCGATCGTGCTCCACCACGCCGTCACCGACGGGTGGTCCATGGACCTGATCGTCCGGGAGCTCGCCACCCTCTACGCCGCGTTCACCGAGGGACGGGAGAGCCCCCTCGCCGACCTGCCGATCCAGTACGCCGACTGGGCGGCCTGGCAGCGGGCCTGGCTCGAAGGCGGAGAGCTCGACCGCCAGCTCGCCTATTGGCGGCGCGAGCTCGACGGCGTCGAGCCGCTGGAGATCCCCACGGATCGGCCCCGCCCCTCCCGCCGAGGCTTGCGCGGGGCGAGTTTCGGCTTCGCGATCGAGCCGGAGGACGCGGCGGCCCTGACGCGGCTCGCCCGATCGGAGGGTGCGACCCTCTTCCACCTCCTTCTGGCCTGCTTCCAGGCGCTCCTCGCCCGGCACGCCGGGGTCGAGGAGGTCGTCGTCGGAACGCCCGTCGCTAACCGAAGCCTTGAGGAGGCCGAGCCCCTCGTCGGCTGCTTCGCCAATACGCTGCCGGTACGGACACAGGTGGAGCCCGGCATGACGCTGCGCGCCCTCGTGCAGCGCGTCCGGGACAAGACGCTCGACGCCTGCGCCCACCAGGACGTTCCCTTCGAGTCGATCGTCGAGGCGCTCGATCTCCGCCGCGACCTGAGCCGCAATCCCCTCTTCGACGCCCTGTTCGTGCTCCAGCACGCGGGCGCCCCGGTGGCCGCGGTCGGCGGCCTGCGGGTCGAGCCGCTTCCCGCCGACACGGGCGCGACCCCCTTCGACCTCACCCTGGCGATGGCCGAATCGGGGCAGGGAATCTTCGGATCGCTCCTCTACGACGCCGACCTCTTCGACGCGGCGACCGCTCAGCGTTTCGTGGGACACTTCGGTGAGCTCGCCCGGGCCCTCGCCCGGAATCCTGACACCCCTCTCGGCGAGGTCGAGCTGGGAT
>VBOY01000072.1 GCA_005893295.1 Candidatus Eiseniibacteriota bacterium
GTTGCGGGGCCCGAGCGTGACGTAGAAGGTCATGCGCTTGCCATCGCGCAGCACCTCGACCGGAACCCGCTTCCCCACCTGGGTATCGGCGACGCGCAGGCGGAACTTTTCCCGATCGGTGACGGGCTCGCCGTCGAACGCCACGATGACGTCGTTGCGCTTGAGACCCGCCCGCCCGGCCGGGGTGCCATCGCCGACGCTCGCGATCACGACTCCTTTGTCGGTATTGAGGCCGAAGCCTTCCGCGATCTCGGGTGTGAGGGGGGACAGCGTCACTCCGAGCCAAGCGCGCGCGACCTCGCCGTGGGCCACCAGCTGCTCGGCCACGTGTTTGGCGAGGTTGATGGGGATCGCGAAGCCGATGCCCTGACCGCTTGGATTGATCGAAATTGATCGACGCGTCGGTTTGAATGAAGTCCTGATACTCCGGCGTGCCACCGAAGATCTGGAGGTCCGAGCGGCCGCGCGCGCTGACGATCCCCACGGTGACCGAGCCCTTGAGCATGCCGAGTGGATTGCCCACTGCGATCGCCCAGTCGCCTACGTGGATCTTGTCCGAATCCCCGAGCGGCAGCGCCGGCAGGTGGTCGCCGTCGATCTTGATCACCGCTACGTCGGTGGCGGGGTCGGTTCCCACGACTTTGGCCTTGAACGTGCGCTTGTCGTTCAGCGTGACCGTGATCTCGTCTGCGTTCGAAACGACGTGGTTGTTGGTCAGGATGTGTCCCTGCGGGTCCACGATGAAGCCCGAGCCCGAGCTCGGCACCCGCTGCGGACGGCGCGGCGCATCGAAGAAGCGCCGGAACAGCTCGTCCTGCGGGTCCTCGGAATCCCCCGAGCCCACCTTCTTGCGCACGTCGACGAACACCACCGCGGGCAGTGCCTTGTCGACCACGCCGACGAATGGGCTCTCAGGGACCGGGGACGAAGAGCTGATCGCCGAGAGCAGACTCTTCTGGGCCGTCGACAGTATTTGCACGTTCAGCCCGGCGCTGAGCCCCAGACCGATCACCAATCCCACCAACACCAGCAGCAACGCGCTCACGTAATAGCGGCGCGGCCGCACCTTGCGGACCGAATCAGCACTCATTGAAATCCTCCCCAAGGGTCCCGAGGCCCAGTGCGCTCGGGGACGACGCGCTCACCGATTCGATGCTCGAAAGACGAGCCTTGGATCGTTCAACCTAGCGCCCCGAAACCGGCGCCTGTCACAGGGCCGTCAAGTCTGGAGCGCCCAGCGTTTTCCATGGTCAACGCGGCCATTATACCCGGTCGAGCCCGACCGAGTTCCGCCCCGCACGCTCGTCGCACGACACGCGGCGCTGGTCATCTTGTGGCCGCCAAAACGTCGTTGCTAGACTGCGGATCATGGCCTCGGGCTCGGGGGTGTTCTTCCTTTCCGATGCGCACCTCGGCGCGGAGCCGCGCGAATTAGAAGCCGAGCGCGAGGCCTTGCTTCACGAGTTCCTGACCTCGCTTCGCGACCGTGCATCGGCGGTCTACATCGTCGGCGACTTGTTCGACTTCTGGTTCGAGTATCGGTCGGCGATCCCGCGACGGCCATTCGAAACGTTGACGGTGCTGCGCGACTTGCGTCGCGCCGGAGTCGAAGTCCACTACCTCTGCGGGAACCACGACTTCTGGCTCGGGCCCTTCCTGTCGCGCGAGCTGGGGCTCGTGACACACCCCGAGGTGTTGTCGTTGGAGATCCAGGGGCGGCGCATCTGGCTCCATCACGGCGACGGTCTGCTCGGGGGCGACCTGGGGTACCGCATCATCAAGGGAATCCTGCGCCATCCCTTGAGCATTCAGCTCTATCGGCTGCTCCATCCCGACCTCGGCCTCCCGCTCGCGCATTGGTTCTCCAAGCTCTCGAGGACCTCCCGCGCCGGGCGGCCGCTCGACGAAGAGCATCTGTGGCGGGAGATCGCCGCCCCGAGGTTCGCGGCGGGCTTCGATGCCGTCCTGGTAGGGCACCTCCATCACGCGATCGAGCGCCGCGAGGGCGGCCGCGACTTCTTCGTCCTCGGCGACTGGATCGATCAGTTCACCTACGTGGCGCTGGAGGAAGGACACTTCAGGCTCGGCGTCTGGCCGCGTCGCTAGTCCGGGGCGCCAGGCGGCCTCAAAACTGCGCGACGAACGACAGCCGGTGCGTGTCCCCGAGGTCGAGCTTGTAGGGGACGAACGCGTAGTCGAGCCGGACGGTCGGCAGCTTCCAGCCGACCCCGTAGCTGACCGGCGCGATCCTATCGCCGGCCCTCACTCCGAGCCTGAGGGCGGCCCCCACCGGATGAGTGATCTCGCCTCCCACCATGGCCACACCGCTCTCCCCCCGCGTCAGGCGAGCCTCGAGGGCCACGTGCCCGCCGACGGCCATCGGGGAGCCGAACCCGTAGGAGACTCCGGCCTGTCCGGCCATGGGCAGCGGCACCGGCTGGCCGCGCTCGCCGCCGATCCGATACCGAGCCGCCGGGCCCAGGTGCTCGAGCGAGAGGCCGGCCTTGAGGCTCGGCAACGGCTCCCAGGTGGTGCCGGCGCCGAAGGCCATGGTCGTGGCCGCCGACTCGGCGATTCGCTCGCGCAACACCTGGGCCGAGCCTCCGATGCGCCACGCCTGGCCGGCGGCGAGCCCGTAGCCGAGCGAAAACTCCAGATCGTGGCCGCCGAAGGACCCGACCTCGTTTCCCACCTCGTCGCGCTCGACGATCGCCTCGGAATACATCGCCCGGATTCCGGCCGACGTCCCACCGCCTAACAATCGCCCGGCGACCGCGAACTGATCGTGGCGCAGGCTCTGCAGAAACTCGACGTGCGAACCGACGACCTGAATGCCGTGCACGGCGGCCAGGCCGGCAGGGTTCCAGAACGCGGATTCCACTCCCTCACAGAGCGAGACGTACGCGCCACCGAGAGCGGAGGCACGTGCGCCTGCCGGCACCTCGAGGAACGCGAAGCCCGGGGGGCCCGCGGCCGCCTGGGAAGGCGCGAACGTGAGCGCGAACAGGGCCAAGGAGAGGATCGAGCGACGGGGGATTCGGTTCATGATGGAATGGGCGCGCCCGCGAGAGACGCCACGAGCGCGCCCACTCTACCAGGACGACGCCGGGTCAGCGACCCTCGCGCCACGGGCGGCTGCGCGAGCCGTCGCCGCGCTCCGAATCGGAACGTCGTTTCTCTTCGTGGCGCCGCTCCTCGCGCGGAGGATCCGGCCTCGTGATCTCGCGCCGCGATTCGCCGTCACGACTCGGGCCACGCTCCGGACGGAGATCGCCGAGGTCGCGTCCCATCGGGATCCTTCTCTCTTCCGCGGGTATGCGTTCCATCCGGTCGCGTCCCCTGGGGACCCAGCGCTCTTCGGCGGGCACGCGCTCCAGCCGGTTGCGGCCCATCGGGACCCGTCTCTCTTGCGCGGGTGCGGGTTCGACTCGGTCCCGTCCCTCGGGCCGTGCGCCTTGGTTGGGTCGCAGCACCCGCCACGGCGGATCGGCGGCACGCGATCCGGGGTCGGTCAGGTCATCGGGGCGGCGAGGGCGGAACCGTGGATCGTCCGATGGTTGTGGTCGTGGGTCCTTGCGGATCGGACGCACGCCATCGCGCACCCGCTCGGAGCCTCGCGGCACCCACGCGAGCCCTCCTCGCACGCCACGCGTCGCGTCGCGTCGCGAGAAACCTGGAGGAGCCGGCGAATCATCCCCCCATACGCCGCCGTTTCGGAACTTCGACGGAGGAACGTAGCCCGAAGGAGGGTCTGACCTGAAGCGAGTGAGCCGGCTCCCCCAAAGAGTGCTCCACCGCTTCCACCCGTCCCAAGAAGAATAGCACGTCCGGCTGGCAAGCAAGCCCCGATATCGGGGCGGGCAGCTCGGACGATAGACGTAATAGTAGTAGGGCACGAACCCGTTCCAGTAGCTCGGCCCCCAGGCCCAGGCCCAATTGACCCGAAAGTCGATGGCACTACAGGTCGTGTAGTAGGGGTCGAAGCCGTCCCACCAGGCCCAGTGGTTGGGCCGGTGGCAGTCGTAGCACAGGTAGCGCGGGTAGCGGACCTGGTTATGGACGTAGTAGGAGACATAGGCGGTCGCGAAACCGCTCGGATCTTCCGGGTCCTCGAGCACCCGCCGTCGGATACGCTCCATGGCCACGAACGGGTCGCCGACGATCCGACCCTCCTGGGTCACGCCCTCTTCCTCGTCGTCCCCCTCGCCTTGGTACCCGATCTCGCCGGCCTGCGCATCGACGGGTCTCAAATACCACGGCAGGTTGCGGAACGGGCGCTCGGAGGCGATGCCCACAATGTATCCCTCGCCCACTGGACCTTCCACGACCAGCTCGACGTCCGATCCCGCCGGCGGGATCGCGTAGCTGCGCCGTCCCTCGATGAAGCCACGGCTTCCCCGCTGGGGGAACAGGGCGTGCACGGCTCCCTCGGAGTCGATCTCGTAGACCAGCAGGTAGGCGTCATCCGAGGTCCGAGCCGTGATCCCGATCGTCTGGCCCGGCTGGTAGACGCCGTCCGCGCCACGGTCGGTCCACAGCTCGATGTCCAATCCTCGCGCGGGTGAAGCTTCGGCTCGGGAGGTGGGCGCAACTGCTGCCACGAGAGCCACCACCAGCATTCCGCACGTCCTTCTCATCCCACACCTTCCTTACGGGCCTTCGTCGCGGGGCCGTTGCTCGGAATCCCTTCGCCCGCGCTTGCCCTGATGCTTCCTACCCCGTTCCGTCGCCGATCGCTCCGTGCGACGCTCGTTGCCGATCTCTGGTGCGCCGCCCGAGCGGCGCCATGATTCGTAGTCCCGCCCCTCCAGGTAACGGGGCTGCACCCGATATCCGGGTCGGTACCGATACCGGCCATAGTCCGGGTGGCTTTCCTTGATCCGCACGTAGCGCTCCCGGTAGAGGGCCACCGCCCCGGGGTAGTCGGCCCACCGATAGCGAAATCCGTAGGCAACGCACCAATCATAGTACGGATCGAAGAATCTGTAGCCGTGGCAGTCATAGCAGAAGTAGCTGGGATGGGGTCGCGAGGCGACGCTGTAGCCGAGGAACACGCTCCGGTAGCCGGCGGCGCACCCGAGGAGGCCCGCCACCAGAGCCCCTGCCGCCACGGCAGTCGTCCAGCGCACCCATTCCTCCTCACCGCACCCAGGCCAGCGGCCGGCCGCCGGCCCCCCGCGCCGGACGCGCCCGCAGCTCGGGATTCCCGGCCGCGGTTTGGTACGCCCAGTCGAACACCACTCGCGCTGGCTGCCCGAGCTGCGGAGCCACCAGGTCCGTCACGCGGAACTTGGCGTAACGATCGTCGGCTGTCCAGACCACGTAGCAGTGCCCATCGATCAGCTCGACCGAGCCGCTCGGCGACCAACCCCCGCTGGGAGCGAAGTCGACCGCATCCAGGGAGCGGGCGTAGCCGGCGTCCTGGATGTCGACGTCGAGTGGCACGAACATCTGGTAGACCGACCCGTTGTAGCCGAAGAACATGTCGGTGGACGAATCGTCCCATCTCTGGACCGCCGCGGTCGAAAAGTCGTAGCCGCTTCCCGCGTCCTGGTCGAGGAAGTTCACCAGCGACCGGCCGAATCCTTCCGGGCGTGGCGTGTCGAACAGGATGTCCTCGGAGAGTTCGCTCTCGTTGCCGTGGCGATCGTAGGCGGTCACCCCGAAGTATCGAGTGACGCCGTTCAAGAGACCAGACACTCGAAACGAGGTACCGGTGGTCGATCCGACCGGCTGGTATGCGCAGTCGGATCCGCGTGGGCAGGGCGCTACGTAGACCCGATAGCCGGCCACGTCGGGCTCGGTGTTGTCGAGCCAGTACACCCACACGTCTTGGTCACCCGTCACGGTGTAGACCCCGCGGGGAGGGGCCGGCGGAACGACGTCCCTCACGGAGACCGTGTCATCATCACATCCGGCCAACGTCAACGCCGCGGCAAATAGGAACGTCCACGTCGCGCGCATGCCTCGAGCCTCCATGAATGGGCCGGGGAGCCGCCCGCACCACGAAAGCCGAAAACGGCAAGCCACGTGCCAGGTTGGGCACGGAGAGGAGAGGCGAGAGCCACGTCCCCAACCACAACGGCAATCACGAGTTGCGGGGCTCGCAGAGGTCGTGGCGGTTCGCGGAACGGGCGCCGAGCGCTGCGGCGGCGATGCAGGTGTGCGGCGACACCACACTGCTCAAACAAGAGGACACCGGCCAAGTAGCTCGCGGCACCAGCCGGAACATCCCCCAGTGTCAGCCTATGCCACGTTTGACCGGTGTCTCACGCTTCGAAGCACGGCGAACCTGGACCCGATTCCCGGTCGTTCTAAACCACATGGTGCTACCGAACGGCTAGCCGGCGCTGCCGACACCCTGGTGATGGCAATCGTTCTGGCAGTCAATTTTGCCAGCGGTCAGCGCGTCTTTTGCCGCAGAGTGCCGAGTCGACTCGGCTTGCAGACAGTCGTTCTTTGCGTTGTTGTCCTCGATCAGCTGGCAGACTGCTACCTCGGCTGCGTGACGCTTTTGCTCCAGCTTGAACAGTAGATCGTACAGATCGTTGCAGTGCTTGATGCAGGTCGTGGGAGCGGCACGCGTCAGACCCACGCCGGTAAGGTTGTCGCCCACCATCGTGCACTGCGACAGGGTGAGCGAGACGACGCCGAGGACCGTTGCAAGCGCAACGAACACGACCGCACGGTAAATTCGGTTGGGGCTGGCATGCTGCATGAGTTCCTCCTTATGCGCGCAGGAGTCACGTACTTTTCCGCGATGGGCCCAACACCGTCGTTTTGATGTGCCGAGTAGGTCCTCCCCACACCCGTCTCCGCCAGCGCGTGGAATCGCCCTTGCGTCGAAGCTCGCTCGCAGGGGGAGTCGGTCGCGTCCGGGCGATCCCACGGATCCTGCGCCGAGGCGGTGACCCCGAGGTTTACAGACCGGATCTAGGAGTCCGAACCACAGGCGGCCGCCGTGCGCACGTCACGCGCAAACGGGTGGTCTCGAAAAGTCCCAGGCTAGCCGGTCGAACGGGCTGGTGCGCTGTCGAGATGACCGGGGCTCGTACCCTTCGTCCAGGGCCCGAAACGAGCCGGCTAGCCCAGATAAGAACGCCTGGTTGCAGCGCTCTTGGAGGTCCCCCCCTCCGCGCAGGGCATTTCGCACTCGGCGTGCCATCATTCGGACCGCAGGTGACAGTTCAAGAAACCGATTGCCGCGCTTTGGGTTGCGCGGCCAGCCGCGATCGAGCGCGACGGCAGTGGGTGAGCATCGCGGACCAGATCACGAAACAAATATGACAATCCCGCCGAGCCTCGAGCTAACTCCTTTGGCTGAGCGGGGTTCGTTGTTAATCGGATTTACAGCGCCAATGACGATTCTATGACAGGTCGCTGGCAGTGCGCTCGGCAGCCCTGCGCTCGATCCGGAAACTTCGGATCTTGCTCAACAGGGTCGGATAGCTCAGACCCAGCTCGCGCGCTACGCGTGCCTTGTTCCAGCGGTTGCGCTCCAGCGATTCGCCAATCATTCGTCGCTCGAGGTTTGCGACGTTGTGGCGCAAGGTGCGCACCCTGCCCCTGTCCGCCTCGGCCGGATGCTTCTCCATCATCTCGGGAGGCAGCAAGCCGGGCCCCAGCGCGTCGCCCTCGTCGGCGAGCACCACCATGCGGCGCACCGTTTTGTCGAGCTCGCGCACATTGCCACGCCACTCGTAGATCATGAAGACCCGCATCACTTCGGGCAGGAACCCCTTCAGGGTCTTGTCCATCTGACGACTCGCGATCGCCAGGAAATGCTGGGCCAATACCGGAATGTCCTCGCGCCGCTCGCGCAGCGCCGGGACGCGCACCGTGATGTCGTTGAGCCTGTAGTAGAGGTCCTCGAGGAAACGGCCTTGCTGGATGCGTTGGCGCAAGTCACAGCCGGTGGCGCAGATCACGCGCGAGTCGACGCGCTTGCTGCGGGTCGCGCCTACCGCGCGGATCTCGCCGCGGTCGAGCACGTGCAGCAGCTTGGCCTGGACCGACTCGGGGACTTTCTCGATCTCGTCGAGGAAGATCGTGCCTCCCTCGGCTTCCTCGAACAAGCCGGCCTTGTCCCGCACCGCGCCCGTGAAGGCACCATGCACGTGCCCGAACAGCTCGCTTTCGAGTAGCTGCTCTGGGATCGCGGCACAGTTGACGTGCAGGAACGGCCGCTCGCGACGGCTGGAGACCTCGTGAACCACTTGGGCGAGCAGGCCCTTGCCGGTGCCGGTCTCGCCCATGAACAGCACCGACGCCGGGCTGTCGCCGATCTTCGACAACAGGTGGAGGATGTCGGTCATCGCCCGCGACTGGCACACCACCCGATCCAGACCGGGGCTGGGAAGCAGCCGCTCGCGCAGCGCCTGGTTCTCCTTGAGCAGCATCGAGCGCTGCGCCTCGACGATCGCGACCGCCGCGGTGTTCGTGAACACCGCGAGCAGGTTGAGCTCGCGTTGCCGGAACGGCCCCAAGAGGTTGTCGCTCAGGCGATCGACGTAGACCACCCCCACGGATTGCGAGGGGAAGTTGAGCGGCACGCATACCAACGAGCCGACGCCCTCGAGATCGCCGCGGAGTGCGTGGAGGAACCGCGGGTCGGCCGCGACCCGGCTCGAGAACAGCGGGCCGCTCTCCCCGATCTTCGGGCCGGTGACGCGCTCGATCGAGCGCAGGATGCGCCGTGCGCGCTCGCGACCCATTCCATGCTGCGCCACGACTCCGAGCCGGACGCCGGCCGAGCTGAATGCCACGAAACCTCGATCCCCACCCGCGTTCTCGACCGCCAGCTTGACCGCTTGCGCCAACAGCCCATCCATGTCCGAGGCGTCGCGGAACAACCGGTTGGCCTCTTCGAGGGCCCGGAATTCGTTGCAGGTCGAAAGAGACACGGCGACGTATTGCTGCTCGAGCTCGCGGCGCAGTGCTCCCGCCCGGTCCTCGGCCTTCTCGTCGCCGGCCTCGGGAAGCCAGGATTCCGCCTGCTCCAGGAGCCCGAGCGCGGCGTCGTAGTGCTCGCGCTCGGCCTCGAGCCGGGCCAGGTTGAGGATCGCTTCGGCCGCCGGCGCCAGGATGCCCAGCTCGCGGAACAACACCGCGGCACGGCGCGCGGCTTCCGACACGGGCTCGAGGACCACTTGGACGCGCTGGCCGCCGGGCAGCAGCAGGACCAGCTCGGCCCACGCCGCCAGCGTAGTCGCCAGCTCGTAGGTCTCCTGAAGCTGCTCGAAGCATGCACAGGCGCTCTGCACCCTGGCTTCGAGCCGCCCCGCACCGCCCTGCAACGCCTCGATCCGGGCCAGGCCCCGCTCGGCCACGCCTTGCTCCAGACGATCGCCGAGGCGCCCGGCCAGCTGGGCACCGCTCATGAGGCGCGCCCGAGATTCCTCGACCCTACCGAGCTGGCCGAGCGCGATGCCGAGCCGGATCTCCAGCTCGCTCGCGAGGTCCCCTGCGGGGGCCAGCCGACGTGCTTCCTCCAAGGCCGGCTCCAGCAGGGCCACGGCGGCCCCGGGATGGCCGCGATCGATCTCGACCTCGGCCAGGAACTCACGTCCCAACAGGCTCTCGCGCACCGCCGAGACCCCGTCGGCCAGCGCGATCGCGCGGCGGAAATGCTCTTCGGCCGAGTCGAGCTGGCGGCGGCGGCGGGCGAGTCGTCCGATGGCCAAGAGCGCCGTGGCCTCGCCCTGCTGGTGGCCCAACTCCTGGGAAATCTGGAGCGAACGCCGAAAACTCTCCGCGGCGAGGTCCCATTGACCCAGGTTGAAGCGGATCAGACCCAAGTTCTGGTGGTGGCCGCGCATCCGGGAATAAAGCCCCGCGCGCTCGTCGATCTTGAGCGCTTGCTCGAGGAAACGCGTCGCTTCGCGCCACTCGCGAAGGTTCTTGTAGACCAGCCCGAGATTGTTGAGCGCCGTCACCAGGCCATCCGGATCGTCGATGCGACGGAAGGTGGCGGCGGCGTCTTGGAGCCATTCGATCGCCTCGGCGCTGCGGCCGAGGCGAGCCGCGCACAGCCCCATCGCCACCCCGACCTGCCCCACGGCCCGGTGCCGATCGGTGTTGCGCAGCACCTGGTAGGCGTAGCGCGCGTAGCGGCGAGCCTTACGGTAGAGGCCCAGCTCGACCAGCGAACGGGCCCGCTGGGCGGCCACTTCTGCCGCGCGCAGGCGGGGCTGGTCCAAGTCGCGGGCGACGCGTCGCGCGTCGGACAGGATGCGTAGGGCGGACTCGAAATCACCGCGGCGGTAGTGGGCTTCCGCCAATCGGAGCGTGATTCGGAATCGATCGGGCGCGGCATGGTCCGCGGTGCGAAGCGCCGCCGCGTACTCCTCCGCCGCGCCGGCGAAGTTGTCGGCCGCGAAGTACAGGTCGCCGATTGATTCGCGCCGTCCCGTGCCGTCTTTCAAAGGAAGACGCGCGTGAGTCGAATCGGGGGGGATCGCTCGATGCACGTTCGAACCCTCGGAATCCTGTTCTCGGCTCTCGTTGAATGCCCCCGTGGCTCGTCCGGGGACACTTCTACGACACGTGAGAGCCGCGCTCGACGACCTAGAGCGCGGCTCTCAAGTACCACGCCGCCCAGACGCTCCTGACCCGCTGGTACCACGAGCTGTGGCCTTCGCCTTCCGGGACCCGTCCCACGCGATGCCGGACCACGATCGTCTGGCCGACATCGGGATCGCCTGAAGTGATGACGGCGATCGGCCTCGGGGACGGGTTCGAGCCACCGCTTGAACCGGGGCTCCAACCGGCGGGCGGCCGCGCCTGGGCGCTACCCCAGCCGAGGGCCAGCGTTGCCATCACCAGGACAACGAAGACGAGAAGCGGGAAACGATGTTTGTTCATGCGCTGGCTACTCCCTCCACGTTCGGGTGGACACCGACACGACAGCCTTGAGGCCCATCGGGCTTCGAGGGGTGTCGCGAGGGGACCTCGTTTCAGCGCCACTTCGAGTATCCGCTGCGCGCTCGAAGGCGTCAACGACCAAGATGCCGCGCTAGGCGTCCTCCACTGCCTTGGCGGCTTGGCGGGCGAGGCCGTAGCGCAGTCCTTGGGTCGAGCACACGAGCGCGCGGGCCCGGAAGCGCTCCATCATGAGACGGACCACCAAGACCCCTGCCACCACGATGTCCGAGCGGCCCCGGCCCATGACGGCCCAGGTCCTGCGCTCGGCTTCGCTCGAGCCGAGCACTCGGTCGACCAAGACCTCCAGCCGGTCGCGGCCGATGGTCCAACCCTCGATGCGGGAAGGCTCGTAGGCGTCGAGACCGCGGTCGAGGGCGGCGAGCACCGTCACCGTGCCTCCCACCCCGGCCAGCAGGGGCGTCGACTCGGGCATCGCGATCAAGGCGGCTCCGAGCTCGGCGCGCACGTGACGCTCGAGCGATTCGATCATGGCCGGCGTCGGCGGGCCGTTGCCCAGGTGCCGCTCGGTCAGGCTCACCGCTCCGAACGAAAGGCTCGCCCAGCGACCCGCGCGCGCTCCCACGCCGCTCACTACTTCGGTGCTGCCGCCGCCGAGGTCGAACACGATACAGGCGCTGCTGCGCGCGACGCTGCCGAGGCCGATCACCACGGCCTCGTAGACCAGCTGCGCCTCCTCGTCGCCGCTCAGGATGTGGACCGGCACCCCACTCTTCTCGGCGATCGTCGCCCCGATCTCGGCGCCGTTGGCGGCGCCGCGCAGCGCCGCGGTCGCCCCGATTCGCAGGCGCGCCGCGCCCAGCGCGCGGGCACGCCCCACGAAGTCCTTGACCAAGTCCGCCGCGCGTGCCGCGATCTCGGGATCGATCCTTCCCGTCCGCTCGAGGCCCCGGCCGAGCCGGCATGGTTCTCCGGCGCGGGCGAGCGTCAGCAGGTTGGTGGCGCCGCCATCGAGCGACACCTCGGCGACCAGGAGACGGATCGAATTCGTGCCGACGTCGATCGCTCCGACGCGCACCGTGCGCGAGGGGAAAGTCACGTGAGTCCTTTAGGAAAGCACGGCGGATCCCGCCGCGGCCGGCCCTGCGATTGATCGGTGGGGTCTATCCCTCGAGACCCGTGGACGCTCCATACCACGAGGTTCCGTTGACCGCAATCGGCCGCCTTGTTAGCGTCCAGACTCGGCCGG
Source organism: Candidatus Eiseniibacteriota bacterium (assembly GCA_005893295.1). GTDB lineage: Bacteria > Eisenbacteria > RBG-16-71-46 > RBG-16-71-46 > RBG-16-71-46 > WS-8. The sequence goes on from VBOY01000072.1 coordinate 12,131, forward strand.
CTCACGCACGGTAGGGTCCCGAATGTCCGCCCATTCCCTCGCCTCGATCTCGCCTCCGCCCAGCCTGTTCGGGCTCAGCCGCGCCGCGCTCGCTGCGCGGCTGGCCGACCGTGGCATGCCGGCGTACCGGGCGGATCAGATCTTCGGCTGGGTCTACCAGAAGCATCACCGTTCGGCCGACCGTATGCTCAACCTGCCGGCTCCCCTGCGCGATGGCTTCCACGAGGTGTGCTCGCTCGCGCTCCCCGAGGTGGTCTCGCTCCGCTCGACCTCGGACCAAAGCACCCACAAGTTCGCGCTCGGACTCGCCGACCACGCGCGGGTGGAATGCGTTTCGATGCGCGCCGAGCGCCGCCTCACCTTCTGTTTGTCGAGCCAGGTCGGGTGCGCGCTCGGTTGCACGTTTTGCGCCACCGGACTGATGGGCCTCACCCGCAACTTGAGCGCCGGCGAGATCGTGGCCCAGGTCCTGGTGATGGGAGACTTCCATGCCTGGCGCGACGCGCGCTTCAACCTGGTCTTCATGGGAATGGGCGAGCCGCTCGCCAACTTCGGGCCGCTGGTCGATGCGATCCACGTCCTACGCGACGCGAAGGGGCTCGGCCTCGGGGCGCGCCGCATCACGGTGTCGACGAGCGGCGTGGTGCCGCACATCGGGCGCCTCGCCGACCAGGGATTGCCGCTCGGCCTGGCGATCTCGCTCCATGCCACCACCGACGAGCTGCGCAATCGGCTGGTGCCGATCAACCGGCGCTGGCCGCTCGCCGAGCTGCTGGACGCGGCGCGGGCCTACGGCCGGCACACCGGGCGCCGCGTGACGCTCGAGTACACGCTGCTCGCCGGCGTGAACGACGGTCCCGAGGACGCGGCGCGGCTCGCCGCCATCGCGCGCCGCCTGCCGAGCAAGATCAACCTCATTCCGTACAACCCGGTTCCCGGGATGGCGTGGAAGCGTCCCACGCAGGAGGCGATCGAGGCCTTTGCCGAGCGGCTGTACCCGATTGCGCCCGCGGTGACGGTTCGCAAGACCCTGGGCGGGGAGATCTGGGCGGCCTGCGGCCAACTCGGGGCCGCGAGCGACGCGAGCGAGGCGTAGTTGGCGCTCCCCCGCTTGGCATGGGCCGCCGTCGACCAGCAGCGGGAGCACGCGACGAGTGAGGCCATTCATGGGGACCCCGCGAGGGAGCGTCGTCCCCGCGGGTCGTCGCCGAATCCAGGATGACGCTCCGCGCGCGTCTCGTGGTGGCGTTCCTGGCGCTGGCCCTGGTGCCGACCGCCGCGCTCACCTGGCTCACCCTCGATCGTCTCGACCGCACCATGAGGATGTGGAGCACGCCGGGGGTCGAGCACACGCTCCAGTCGGCTCTCGAGATGAGCAAGTCCCTGGTGACCCGCCTCGAAGCGACGGTGACCGCCCAGGCCCAGGACTGGGCCCAGGCGCTCCCTCCGGGGCCGCTGAATGAGCCCCGCCGCACCGCGATCCGCATCGGCCTGAGGACCGCCGGCCTCGACTTCGTCCAGGTCTATCAGCTGCATGGAGACGGCTGGCGCCTGGTCGAGGAGGTGCGCCCCCCGGGAGTGCTCGCCGCCGTCCCGCTCGACCTCTCTTCGGACCTGCCGGCCGCTCTGGCCTCGGATCGTCTGGTGCGGTCGCGGCGCGGAGCGCTGGCCGGCGTGTCGCCAGCCGATTCGGGACGAGCGGTCGTGGCGGGTCTCCACGTCAATCCCGATTTCTTCGACCAGATCCAACGGGTCGGCGAGGGTGTGGGCTTCTACCGCCGATTCTCCGTGGTGCGCGACGTGTCGCGAATCTACCTGCTGCTGCTGGTCTTCGCCGTGGCGTTGACGCTCTCGGTCCTGGCGTTGTGGGTGGCCACGGCGCTCGCGCGCGGCATGACGCGTCCCTTGCACCGGATCGAGGACGCGCTCGAGCGCGTTGCGGCCGGTGACCTCGAAGCCCGGGTCGCGCCTGCCGGCGCCGCCGAGATGCGCGCTCTGGCGCAGCGCTTCAACGCCATGACCGAGCGATTGGCGGGGGCGCGCCTCGCACTCCAGGAAGCCGAGCGCGAGGCGGCGTGGCGAGACGTGGCGCGCCGGCTGGCGCACGAGTTCAAGAACCTTTTGACGCCCATGTCGCTCTCGCTGCATCGTCTGCGGCGCCGCGCCGGGGCGGTGCCGGAGAACGAGCGCGTCGCGGTCGACGAGAGCTTGAAGGCGCTGTCGCAGAGCGTGGACCAGATGGCGCGCCTGGCCGAGCAGTTCTCGCAGTACGCGCGGCTCCCCGAGCCGCGCTTCGAGCGGATCGACCTCGGCGAGGTGACGCGGGCGGCGGTGGCGCTGCATGAGCACGAGGGGATCACGATCGTGGTGATGGGGGACGATCCGACGCCGGTGCGCGGGGACGGCTTGCTGTTGTCGCGCGCGATCCACAACTTGGTGCTCAACGCCTGCGAGGCGAGCGAGCCGGGGGCGACGGTCGAGCTGCGGGTCACGGCGCGGGGGGGCGAGGCCATGGTCGAAGTCCTGGACCGCGGCAGCGGGCTCGATCCCGAGGTCGAGCCTCGGCTGTTCGAACCCTACGTGAGCACGAAGCGGCGCGGCAGCGGTCTTGGCTTGTCGCTGGCGCGGGACATCGCCGGGCAGCACCGGGGCACGGTGCGGCTCGAGAACCGGGAAGGCGGCGGGGCGCAGGCGCTGCTGCGACTGCCGCTCGACGAGGAGGGCGGCCCTTGGACCGCGAGCGCATGAGCCGACGAACGCGACTGGACGTGCTGGTGGTGGACGACGACCCGGACATCCGCCGCACCCTGCGGGGGGTGCTCGAAGACGAAGGGCACGCGGTGGCCGAGGCCGACAACGGCCCGCGGGCGCTGGCCGCGCTCGAGGGGCGGCGCTTCGACGTGGTGCTGCTGGACGTCAAGATGCCCGGCATGGACGGGCTCCAGGCGCTCGACATGATCCGCGAGCAGGCGCCGAGGACCGGCGTGATCATGGTCTCGGGCGAGAGCACGATCTCGACCGCGGTGCAGGCCATCAAGCGCGGTGCGTTCGACTTCATCGAGAAGCCGGTGGACCCGGACCAGCTGCTGGGCGTGCTCAGACAAGCGGCGCAGGTGACCGAGCTGAGAGAGAGCCCGGTCACGCACTCCGGCGAGCTGGGAATCGTCGGTCGCAGCCCGGCGATCGCCGCGCTGATCGCCGACATCAAGCGCGTCGCTCCCTCGAACGCCAAGGTGCTCATCACCGGCGAGAACGGCTCGGGCAAGGATCTGGTGGCCGAGGCGATCCACCGACTCTCGAAGCGGTCCGAGCGGCCGTTCGTCAAGCTCAACTGCGCGGCGATCCCCAAGGACCTGGTGGAAAGCGAGCTGTTCGGGCACGAAAAGGGGGCGTTCACGGGCGCGGGGCAGCGCAAGCAGGGCCGGCTCGAGCGCGCCGACGCAGGGACGCTGTTCCTCGACGAGATCGGCGACCTGTCGAGCGAGTCGCAGGCGAAACTGCTGCGCGCCATCGAGACCGGAGAGGTCGATCGCATCGGGGCCACGGAAACGATCCGCGTCGACGTGCGGATCCTCTCGGCCACCAACAAGGATCTCGCGACGGCGATGGATTCGGGAGAGTTCCGTCGCGATCTCTACTACCGCCTGAGCGCGCTGCCGCTGCACGTGCCGCCGCTACGCGAGCGGCGCGCCGACGTGGCGCTGCTGGCGGAGCACTTCCTCGCCGCCTTCTGTGCCAGCGAAGGTCGGCCTCAGAAACGGCTCACCGCAGAGGCGTCCGCGCTGCTGGAAGAATACCGGTGGCCCGGCAACGTGCGCGAGCTGAAGAACCTCATGGAGCGAGCGGCGATCCTGGTGGACGGGCCCGAGGTGCGCGGGGAGGATTTGGCGGCGTGGCTCGAAGCCGGCCCGCCGACAACCGACGCCGCCGGGCTGCGTGGCGAGATCGAGCGTCGCGAGGCGGAGGCGATCCGCAAGGCTCTCGAGGGGGCGGGTTGGAACGTGACCCAGGCGGCAGCGGGGCTCGGGATCGATCGCACCAACCTGCATCGAAAGATGCGCAAGTACGGTCTGGCGCGGCGCTGAGCGGGTGGGCGCGCAGGTGGCGCGCACTCCACGCGCGAACGGCGGGAGATGGCGAGCGACATGATCCTGACGATGGTACGAGGCTTGCGGAATTCGTGGGCGCTCCCGACCATCCGCCCACGGAGGACGAACCACATGAACTCCCTCGGCCGGCCTTCCACGATTCTCCTCCTCGCTCTCGCTCTTCTTTCCTGCGGGTCCTGGCGAAGCGGCCGCGCCGCTTCCGCCCCGGATACCTTGGCTTTCGAGCCGAGCCCTCCGGACACCGGCCTCTTCGAGCCGGTCGCTCCGGCCGACGCGTCTCTCGACGAGGAGTGGCTGCGCGCGGCCTGGGACGATCGTTTGCTGGACGAGCCCGAGGAGTGGGGCCGGCGCGGCGAGCGCGGCCGCCTCGACGCTCACCTCGACTACAACCGCGTCGATCCGCTGCGGGTGGGCGTGGGCTGGCAGGCGCAGAGGCCGACGACCATGCGGCCGCGGCTGGGAGCCCGTCTGGAGTACGCGACCGGGCGCGAGCGCGTGCTCTACGCGGTTCAGGTCGAGCAACCGTTGGCGCCGCGAGGGATGCTGGCGGTCGGGGTCACGATGGGGCGGCGCACCGAGCACAATCCGCTCCAGCAGGTCTCCGACGTCGAGAACAGCCTGGCGCTGCTGTTCGGGCGCCAGGACTATCGGGACTACTTCGAGCGCGAGGGATTCGGAGGCTACGTCTCCTCGCGGCTCGGCGGCGTGACGACCGCGAGCGTGAGCCTGATGAGCGAGCGTGACCGCTCGATCCCCCGCTTCCCCGGCACCCGATCCTGGCTCCACCGCCAGCGCACGCTGCGGCCGAACCCGCCGATCGAGGAGGATCGGGCTCGCATCGCGGTCGTGCGTCTCGAGCGCTGGCTGCCGTCGTCCGGGCGCGCGCGCGCCGGATTCGCCCATCGCGTGGACTTCGAGACCGCCGGCCGTCGCCTCGGCGGTGACCAGCGGTACGACCGCGCGCTAGCCGATCTGCGCGCCCTGATTCGGACCTCCCCGGCGACCGCGCTCGCGTTGCGCGCCGTGGGCGGATCGTGCCTCGGTGGCGTCCTGCCGCCGCAGAATGAATTCGTGATCGGCGGACCCGACGGGCTGCGGGCGCATGCCACCGGCGCCTTCCGCGGCGATCAGGTGGCCTTGATGCAGGTCGAGTACAGCGTCGAGCTGTGGCACATGCGACGGGGCGTGTTCGAGGGAGGCCTGCACGCGATCGTCTTCGTCGATAGCGGGCGGGCATGGAACCACCCCGACCACGGATGGAACGTCCAGGATCAGCGCATGGACGTGGATGGCGGCTTCGGCTTGGGCACGGCCGAGGACAACCTGCGCGTGTATTTCGCCCGCAACCTGCGCCAGCCCGATTCGGGCTTCGTGGTCAGCGCGCGGCTGCAGCGGCCGTTCTAGGCGAGCCCATCCCCGCGTGCCGTCTCGCTCCCCACGGCCATGAGCTTTCCGGCGGCTTCTCGACCAGCGCCGTGCCGCTCCTTCGCGTGGTTGGTGGCCGCAGCCCTGGGGCTCGCCCACCCGGCGCGCGCGCTCGAGGTGACGGTCGGCGTCCCTCACGAACACGGTGGCTACGTGGTGGTGGAAGCGCGATGCGCGGATCTGTTCGGACCGCGGGTCGCCGAAAGTCTCGCGCGCGGGATGCCGGCCACGCTGGTGATCCACGGCGAGCTATGGCGTAAGCGCCCAGGGACCAGTACCGCGTCGAGCGCATGGGGTCGGGGGTGCTGCAGGTCGGCACGGTGGATTCAGTGGCGACCGCGCTGTCGCGACCCTGGGCGCTCGCGGTCGGGCGCGTCGGCCAGCTCCAGACCCACAGCCGCTACTACGTGGTGGTGTTCGCGACCCTGAAGCCGCTGAGCGTCGAGGACGTGGCAGAGGTGGAAGGCTGGCTGTCGGGCGAGGTCGAGACCAAGCGCCGCGCCGGTTTCGGCGTGATCACGGAGCTGCCACGCTCGTTGTTCGACGCGGTCCGCAATTTCGCCGGGTTCGGAGATCGGCGGGCCCGCGCATCCTCGGACGAGTTCGAGCTCAGGGATCTGTTCCCGCCGCAGAGGTAGCTTCAGCGAGCCAGCGTGATCGCGACCGCGGGTTCGCTCGTGCCGCGCAGCCGGGCGAGCAGAACTCCCGGTGCCAGCGCGCGCCCGCCGGAGCTTAGGCCATCCCAGCGCCAGGTCCACCCGCCGCCGGCCGGCGCCGCGTCCGCAGTCGCCACCAGGCGCCCCGCGACGTCGAACAGGTCGAGCGGGCGAGCCTCACCGCCCGAGCGCCGGAAGCTCAAGGCGCCGCGGGTGGGATTCGGGAACGCCACCAGCGAGGAGACCGCCGCGGGAGGATTGCCCGAAGCGAGGGCGAGCAAGAACGCTTCGAGGCCGGGCACCGAGCGGGGCGCGGCGATCGCCACGTTCTCGATCGTTCCGGACGCGTTGGCGAGCGCATCGCCGAACAGCGCCCGGAAGTCCTCGGCGAAGATCTCGTGGGGGCGGTCGGCGTGGCGGGCGCTCGGGCCGTACACCATGGGATCCGAGATGCCGCGCAGGACCCGGTAGCGCGACCACAGGGACTCGGCCGCGTCCGGCATGAAGCCCAAGTGCACGACGTGCCCCAGCTCGTGAGTGAACTCGGCGTGCTGGTGCTCGGCGCTCAGTGGAACGACGCCGGGAGCGAGCAGGATCAGGCCTGGCCCCGCGGCGGATGCGAAGCCGGCGCGGCGTGGATACGGCAACAGGAACACTTCGGCCGACACGCCCGCGAGCGAGTAGCGAACCGCCGCCAGCGCCGCGCGCACCTCGTGCTCGTCGAACGGGTGAAACGCCCCGTCCCCCTGGTTCGAGATCGCCGGATCGGTCGGGCTCGTCACCAGCTCGTACCGCGCGCCACCGGGAAGCACCAACCACAGGATCCCGTCTTCGTCGCGGCAGAAGTCGCGCAGAGTCTCTTCGGCGCCGTGGATCTCGATGCCGTGGGCCGAGGCCCCGCTAGCGAGCTCGTCGGCGCGCGCGGCGAGAGCAGCGGTACAGATCGCGCCGAGGGCGGCGCCGCCGAGCGTGACGAGAGTGGCGAACGAGAGCCTCATGCTCGCTCGTGAATCGCCACGAATGTGCCAGTGAGGGGGCCCGCGGGCTGGTCAATGCACGCGCGTCAACGTGTTGCGGAGGCGATCGATGGGCCAGCGCGACCACTCGGCTGAGGAGCCTCTCTCGCGGCCCGCTTGGGGAAGCTCGCCCAAACCAGGCTCAAAGACGGGCCCGAAGACCCGTCCCAAGGGACCTCGAGGGGTTCAGGCCCCCGATGCGGGGGGAGCCACGAGATCCGGGGCCATCGGGGCCGCCCCGCCCAACGCTCCCTTGGGCGCACCGCCGAACCGCGAGAGCAAGAACGCGCCGGTTCCGATCTGGGTCAGGCCGAGGACCAGCAGAACGCCTAAGAGCCCGAAGAACAGCGCGGCGGGCCGCGCCATGCCCGGAACCACGAGCAACACGACCCCGACGGCGAAGAACGCCGCGACCAACAGGCTGCCCGCCACGATCGGGACGAACCGTCGCGGCCCCGAGACCGGACGGTTCGTGAGCCGGCAGCCCAGGACGTAGGTCGCCGCGATCTGCCCGGCATACTGGAGCACCGTGTAAGCGATCGGAAGCAGGCACGCGAGCGGGATCCCGATCACGGTCACGAACAGCAGCACGAGCAGCAGGAAAAAGCCGGGAATCGAAGCCAAGCCGACGAAGAACGACGCGACGGTGCGCTGGGACGCCGTGGTGGCCACGCGCACCAGACGCTGGGGGAACAGTCCCACGAAGACCCAGCCCGCGAACAACGTCACCAGCCAGCCCATGAAGACCGCGCCCAGCAGAACGGGAACCGCCGGCACCCCCCACGGCACCGGGAAGAAGCTGAGCGAGACGCTCTGCCCGTTCACGGTCGCGCCTTCCGCCTGGTCGAGTCGGCCACCGACCGCGACGGCGTCGCCGTCGACGACCGCGTTCTCGTCCAGGTGCACCGAGCCGAGCACCGCCACGACGGTGCCGTCCACGCGGCCGGCGACACGCACCGAGCCGAACACCGCCACGACGTCGCCCGATACGCGGCGGCCCGCTCGTCGATCGTGACCACGCCGCCCGAGGCGGTGTCGAAATCGGCGGTGCCGCTGCTGTCGGTCTCGATCACCACGCCATGCCGGTCCACGTGGACCCGCTTGACGTCGCGGCCGAGGGCCGGCCCGGCAAGCAACGCCAGGGATGCCAGGGTGAAGCCGACGGGACGGAGCCGCGAACGCATCCGCTCAGAATCCAAGCAGAGCCACATGCCGGACCTCCCCGGGCGCGCCGCGCCGCGGACGCATCCACCAGAAGACCGCGGCGCACGCGAGCGTGGCCGAGACCAGGACGGATGCAATCGCGGGTTGCGAGAGCGGAAGGGCGAGGGCCCGTACGAGCGGCGCGAGCCGTTCCATCATCGCCCCCGCCACTTCCCATCCGTGGAGCAGGCGCAGCCACGAGAACATCAACGAGTGGACGACGAATAGTCCGGCTTGAACCACGCTCAAGTACGCTTGGCCGAGGCGCCCCGCCAGCCACACGTGAGTTTCCGCGCGGGCGATCCACGAGACGAACAGGTATGTGCTGATCGCCGAGACCGCGGTATAGGCCCAGCCCACCGCGGTCACGATCCGGCGCCGCAACCGCGATGGCAGCACGCGATCCAGGATGCGCTCGGTGAACACGGGGCCGGGATCCTGGACCCGAAGGGCTCCCAGCGTGCCGAACAGGAACGAGTAGGCGCGCGCCTCCGCTCCACAGGCGTCGCAGCCCTCGAGGTGGACGCGGAAGGCGTGAGCCTCGGCGGCGGACAGGTCCCCGTCCAATAGGAGCTGGACCTTCTCTCGTTCCGGGCACCGGGTCATGACATCCTCGCGATTCGTTCCTTGAGCAGCGCGCGCGCGCGATGGACGCGGGCCTTGACCGTGCCCAGAGGCAGGGTCAGCACCTCCGCGATCTCCTCGTACGACAGCTGCTGCTGATGGCGTAACAGAACCACGATGCGATAGTGCGGCGGCAGCGAATCGATCAGCTCCTGGCCTCGCCGCTCCTCCTCCTGGTGCTCGACCACCTCGTCGGGCCTGAGCCCCAAGTCGGGCACGTCGATCGAGTACTCTTCATCGGTTCCTGGCTCGCGCCGGGTGAGTGGGATCGGCCGAAACTTCCCACGCCGGATGTGGTCGATGCACAGTCGCGAGGCGATCGTCATCAGCCAAGCACCGAAGGCTCGAGTGGGATCGTAGCGATCCAGGGCCCGGAACATCCGGACGAACGTCTCCTGGGTAAGATCCTCCGCGTCCTCGGCTCGCCGCACCATTCGCAAGGCGAGCGAATACACCTGTGGCTGATACCGCTCGACCAGCTCTCGGTAGGCCCTTTCGTCACCCCTCAAGCATCGCCGAACGATGCCTTCCACGTCCCCGCTCACCGCGGGCTGCCTAGCCGCGATTACGGGCGGCGGGAGTGGAAAGTTTCATGGGGCCGCACCTTAAGCAGGCCGTCTCGAAACGGTCAAGACGGCCTGCCATGAGGGAGCCTTTCTTGACTTGGCGGGGAGCCGCCCCGTAGCCTGCCGCCGCCATGTCCGTGATCGCCGCCCTCAGGGCTCGGGAAATCCTCGATTCCCGGGGCAATCCCACCCTGGAGGTGGATTGCCTGCTCGAGGGAGGAGCGCTGGGGCGGGCGGCGGTCCCCTCGGGCGCGTCGACCGGCCAACACGAGGCCATCGAGCTGCGCGACGGCGAGGCGGCGCGCTTCCGGGGCAAGGGTGTGCAGCGGGCAGTTCGCAACGTCAACGAAGTCCTGGCCCCCGCCCTGCTCGGCAGCGACCCCTTCGACCAGGGGCGGCTCGATGGAACGCTGGTCGCGCTGGACGGGACCCCCAACAAGGGCAAGCTCGGCGCGAACGCCCTGCTCGGCGTCTCGCTGGCCGCGGCCAAGGCAGCCGCGGCGGACCGCGACGTGCCGCTCTACCGGCACCTGGGCGGCGTGCACGCCAGCCTTCTGCCGGTGCCGCTCATGAACGTGCTCAACGGCGGCAAGCACGCGGACAACAACGTGGACCTCCAGGAGTTCATGATTGCTCCGCTGGGCGCTCCGTCGTTCCACGAGGCCCTGCGCTGGGGGGCGGAGGTCTTCCACAGCCTGCATGCCGTGCTCAAGAAGCGCGGGCTGGCGACCTCAGTCGGCGACGAGGGGGGCTTCGCGCCCGACTTGCAATCGAACGAGGAGGCGCTCCACGTGCTGGTGGAGGCGATCGAAAAGGCGGGCTATCGGCCGGGCGAGCAGGTCGCCCTGGCGCTCGACCCGGCGGCGAGCGAGTTCTTTTCCAAAGGAGCCTACGTCCTGCAAGGAGAGGGCGGTCGCACTCTGCGCCCGGCCGAGATGGTGGAATACTACGCCGGACTGTGCGCGCGCTATCCGATCGTGAGCATCGAGGATGGCCTGGCCGAGGACGACTGGGATGGCTGGTCGTCGCTGACGCGCGCCCTGGGTGCGCGCATCCAGCTGGTCGGCGACGACCTGTTCGTGACCAACGTGACACGCTTGGAGCGCGGGATCCGCGACGGCGTGGCGAACTCGATCCTGATCAAGCTGAACCAGATCGGCACACTCACCGAGACCATGGAAGCGGTCGGCATGGCGCAGCGCGCCGGCTACACGGCGGTGATCTCGCACCGCTCGGGAGAAACCGAGGACGTCACGATCGCCGATCTGGCAGTGGCCACCGGCGCGGGTCAGATCAAGACCGGTTCGCTGTGTCGCACGGACCGGGTGGCCAAGTACAATCAGCTGCTGCGCATCGAAGAGGATTTGGGAAGCGCGGCACGCTACGCAGGAACCGCGGCGTTTCGCTCCCTGGCGGGGCGCGTGTAGGGAGTCCCATGGAGGGCGCCGGGTTTCACGCGAACCCCGGCAGACAAGGACGTCATGCGCGACATCGGAACTCGCATCCAACGCTATCGCCTGTCCCGTTATGGACCGGCCGACGACTCCTGGCGGCGCCGCCTACGGTGGGCTTGGCCCCTGATCGGGCTGTGGCTCCTCTACGCTGGGCTGCTGAGCGAGCACAGTTGGTTCCGTCTGTGGCGGCTGAGCGCCGAGAACGAGCGGTTGCGCGCGGACCTGGAAACGACACGGGCCCAGATCGGCACCCTCGATGGCCGCTTGACCGATCCGCGGCAGCGCCAACGGTGGGGCGAGCGGACGCTCCGCGAGCGCGACGGCATGGCCCGCAAAGGCGAGATCATCTATCGCTATCAGGGCGGGGCGGCTGACAGCGCCGAACGCTAGGCTTACGTCCGGGTCTAGAAGCCAATCCCGAGCGCCATGCGCGCTCCCACTCCCCCCATGTCGAGTGACAAGGTGGGCTGGGTGTGGAGCGTCCGGTGCGTGACGACGCGACCGTCGGGGCTGGTCGAGTCGATGGTCAGCGCCAGGTTGCGGATCAACGCGTTGCGGTAGATCACGCCCAGCATCACCGAGTACCGAACGGCGAAGAACATGTGGGCTCCCACCTCGAGATAGTAGCCCGGCGCGTCCCGATCGCCCCTCTCCTTGAAGTTCCCGCCGAGCGTGGTGGCCGTGTCGGTCTGCGCCTCGGTGCGCTCGAAAATCGCCTTGTTGGCGGTGTAGCTCATGAACCCGCCACCCAGGTAAGCGCGGGCCTGGAAGTCACCCTGATTGTAGGGAGCCAGGTAGTAGGCCGCCCCGACGTGGACCGGCACGGTCAACACCTCGGCGCGGTGCTCGATCGACTGCGAAATGCGCGGCAGGTACTCGAGATGAACGCTCGAGCGAATTTGGCCCAAGCCCGCGCTCACCGCCACGTTGGGGCGCACGAAGAAGCGCAGCTCTGCCTGGTAGTACCAGGAGGTGGTGATCTTTTCGAGAGTCTCGAGCCCCCGCGGCGCGAGCACCGTGCGGTTGTAAGTGGACAGGAAGTCGTTGAAATCGCCGCCGACGATCTGGGTCGGGTTGCTCGAGACGACCAGGCTCAAGCGGTGCACCTCGGCAGCCGCCCGCAGTCCCGGCGCCCACGCGGCGAGCACGCCGCACGCCACCCCGAACACCGCGATGACGCGTCGGATTCCAGTCACCTGCGACCTCCCCTAGTCCGTTCGTGGGCAAGGCGATCCCGTAATCCCAAGTCGAGGGCGCGGAGAATAGCCAGCCGCGAACGGCCACGCAATCGAGGAAGCATTGCCAGGATGGCAGCCATCCCAGGCCCACGCTCGAGCGGCGCCCGGGAGGCCCTCGCCGGCTCGCACGGCCTCGCGACTCGCCTCGGCCGCCGAGGCCTCGCCCGCTCGCTTGACAGGGCCCCGAGGAGGCGACTATGGTCGGTCGGTTGATGCGGGGTGGAGCAGCCTGGTAGCTCGTCGGGCTCATAACCCGAAGGTCGCTGGTTCAAATCCAGCCCCCGCTACCATCTGCGCCCCGGCGGGCTCGCTCGCCGGGGCGCGACCCATTTGTGGTGCTCCGCTCATCCGCTCTTCCGGTCGTCCCCCATGCCGCCGGACGGCGGCTCCCCGGGCAGCGCGGGCGCGCGCAGCGGTGGACGTCCCGCCGCCTCTTGGACGTCGGCCGCGCGTTCGGCGCGCACCCAGGCGAAGAACACCACGGTCATGACGACCCAGTAGAAGAGCCCGCCCGGGACCCACATGATGAGCCCACCCAGCTTCTGATCGTCGAGCGGGCTCAAGCCCCAGACGCGCGGCGCCGCGCTGTACCAGGGGTAGAGCACGACGTCGGCAAGGGTGATGAGCGCGGCCACGAACATCATCGGGATCCCGATCAGGAACAGATAGATCATCGTTCCCCCGGGTGACATGCGCGGGAACTCGGGGAGCGGGCTCAGGATCGGCCACCACATGATCATCGCGGTCACCATGAACTGCAGGTGCGTGACGATGTGGACCGCGTGGTTGCGCATCATGAGGTCGTAGGCGGGCTGGAGATGCCAGCCGGTGAACGACAGGCTGTAGACGGTGAACGCCACCACCGGACGACGATCTGGACCCAGCGCGGCCGGGTCAGCGGCCGCAGCGCGAACGCAGGCGTCCCGAGCAACAAGAGAGGCGGCGTGAGCTGGGTCAGCATCAGGTGCTGCACCATGTGGACGCTGAACAGATAGGTGTCGCTCAGGTCGTGGATCGGCCCGTTGAGCGCCAGGAACGTCGCGATCAAGCCGGTCGCGAAGGACGCGATCTGCCATCCCGACACCTTCTCCAAGGGCGCGGCGCGGTGGCGATAGGGTCCGATGGCGTAGGCGTAGAGGATCGCCAGCACGCCCAAGCCGATGATCGTGCTGTCGTGGCTCTCCCATCGCCGCCAGTCGTACAGCGGCACCGGGCGGCCGAGCCGCTCGAGCGCGGATCGAACCAACAGCGAATCCGGGATGTGGAGGATCAAACGGAGCAGGTCAGAAGACCCCGAAGAGCTTCATGAGCGCAATGATCACGAGCACGGCGAGCGAGATCGGGAGCACGAACAACCACGAGAACAAGCGATGGTCGAACTTGAGGTGCATGTAGAACATCGCCACTAGCGCGAACTTGAGCGTCGACAGGGTGAGCAGCACGGGCACCAGCACCGGGTGCATGGCGGGGATGTAGAACACCGCGACCTCGACCGCCGTGATCACGGTCAGGACCACCGCGATGGCGAGGTACTCCTTGCCCTTCGGGTGCGCATGCTCGGCGGGATGGCGATCCGTCGAGTGCTGGTGATCGGTCATGCTCCGTCTCTTCCTATTGGATCAGATAGATCAACGTGAAGATCGCGATCCACACCACGTCGACGAAGTGCCAGTAGAGTCCCGCGATCTCGACGTCGAGCGACTTCTCCTGCGGCAGCTTGCCGCGGATCGCGAGCGTGAACAAGGTCCACAGCCAGATCACCCCGATCGTCACGTGAGTGCCGTGGAACCCGGTGAGCACGTAGAACGTGCAGCCGAACAGATTCCCCTGCAGCTTGAGCCCGTCGTAGAAGAAGTGCGTGAACTCGTAGCACTGGCCGCCGACGAAGGTCATCCCGAGCAGCGCGGTGGCCGCCAGCCAGCCGGCGGTGCCGCGCCGGTCGCCATGCTGGCAGGCCGCCAGCGCCAGCACCATGGTGAGGCTGCTCATCAGCAGCACGAAGGCGCTGAACGAGGTGAACGGGATGTTCAGGACCTCGTGCGGATGGGGTCCCACGGTGTCGCGGCCGCGGTACACCAGGTAGGTCGCGATCAGTGAGCCGAAGAACATGCACTCCGAGCCCAGGAAAGCCCAGAACAGCATCTTGCGGCTGCTGAGCCCGGTGCTCGTAGGGTGCTCTTCGTGCGGCGCGGGATGCACGGCGGCGGCGACGGCCACGTCAGAATCCTCCCAAGGAACGGGGATGGGTTATCGAGAATGGGCGAGCGGCAAGGCACCCGCGGCAGCGGGTCCGGCGCGGGAGCGGCGAGCGAGACGGTATCCGCCAGGATACGTCGCAGCGAGCCGCAACCGACGCAACGCAGCAGATACCCATTCTCGGCCGCCTCAATGGCATGGTTCGAACGCCCACGAGTAGAGACCCACCAACATGATGAGCAGGCCCGGAATGCCGAACCACCAACCGAAGATCATCCCCGACATGAGGAGCGCGATCCCGAGCGCGGCGACCGCCGGCCAGTACGAGCTCGGCGGCATGTGAATCGGCCCGCGGACGCGGTTCACGTCCTTGATCAAGTCGCTCGCGTCGGCTTCCCACAGCGGGTGCACACTGTGGACGGTCGGGATGCTGGCGAAGTTGTAGGCCGGCGGCGGCGAGGGAATCGCCCACTCGAGGGTGGCTCCACCCCACGGATCGCTCCCCGTGGTCTCGCCCGACCGCACACTGCGCAAGAAGTTCACGATGAACACCAGAGTCGCGATCACGATCGCGAACACGCCTACGGTGGAAATCATGTTCATGGTGTCGAAGCCGAGACCGGGCGCGTATGTGTAGACGCGTCGCGGCATCCCGAGCAGGCCAACGAAGTGCATCGGGAAGAAGGTGACGTTGAGCGCGATGATGTTGAGCCAGAAGTGGATCTGCCCGAGCCGCTCGTCGAGCAGGCGCCCGGTGATCTTGGGGAACCAGTAGTAGATCCCGGCGAAGATCCCCATGATGGCGCCGCCGAAGAGCACGTAGTGGATGTGCGCGACCACGAAGTAGGTGTCGGTCTGCTGGAGATCCGCGGGTGGCGAGGCGTGCATGACGCCGGAGAGTCCGCCCATGATGAACATCGCGATGAACCCCACCGCGAACAGCATCGCCGTCTTGAGCTCGACCCGGCCGCCCCACATCGTGGCGATCCAGTTGAAGATCTTCACGCCGGTGGGGATGGCGATGAGCATGGTGGTGAGGGCGAAGAACGAGTCCGCGATCGGTCCCAGCCCGACCGAGAACATGTGGTGGCTCCAGACCCCCCACCCCATGAAGCCGATGAAGATGCCCGAGTACACCACGACCGGGTAACCGAACAGAGGCTTCCTCGAGAACGTGGGCAACACCTCGGAAACGATCCCCATCGCCGGCAGGATGAGGATGTACACCTCGGGGTGACCGAACAGCCAGAACAAGTGCTGCCACAGCACCGGGTCCGCCCCGCTGGCGGGAACGTAGAAGTTGGTGCCCACGAAACGGTCGAACAGCAGGAACACCAGGGCCACGGTGATCACCGGGAACGCCAAGATGATCAGGAAGGCGGTCACCAGCGTCATCCAGGCGAAGACCGGCATTCGCATGAGCTTCATGCCCGGGGCGCGCAGGTTGATGATGGTGACGATGAAGTTGAACGCTGCGGCGAGCGACGAGATGCCCAGGACCTGCAGGCCAATCGCCCAGAAGTCGACCCCATGGCCGGGCGAGAACTGCTTCGACGTCAAGTTCGAGTAGCCGAACCAGCCGGTGTCCGGTGCTCCGCCCAGGAAGAAGCTCAGGTTGAGGAAGATGCCTCCGAGCAGGAACACCCAGTAGCTGAACGCGTTGAGCCTCGGGAACGCGACGTCGCGCGCGCCGATCTGGAGCGGAATGATGAAGTTGAAGAAGCTGGCCGAGAGCGGCATCACGGCGAGGAAGATCATCGTCGTCCCGTGCATGGTGAACAGCTGGTTGTAGAAGTCGGGACTGACGAACGTGTTCTCGGGGCGCGCGAGCTGGATGCGAATGAGCAGAGCTTCGAGCCCGCCGATCAGGAAGAAGAGAAACGCGGTGACGCCGTAGAGCACCCCGATCCGCTTGTGGTCGACCGTGGTGATCCAGCTCCACACCCCCGCCGCGAAGCTCGTGCGGGTTCCGGTCGCGACGCCGACGGGTGCGGTCGTGGTGGCCATGGGTCTCCTCTACTTGAGGCTCTGGAGATACGCCACGACCGCGGCGATCTGGTCGGGCGCGAGCCCGAGCTTGGGCATGATGGAGCCGGGTTTGCGCACCGGCGGATCCTGGATCCACTTAGCCATCTCTTCCGGCGTGTTCGGGTACAGGGCCCCGGCGAGCGAGGTGCGCGTTCCGACGTGGGTCAGGTTGGGACCGATCGTGCCGGGCGAGATCCCGGCGATGGTGTGGCACGCGACGCAGCCCGCGGTCAAGAAGACCTGCTTGCCCTTGCCCGCCAGCGAGGTCGAGTCGGGCTCGACCGGCGGACGCTTCTGCGCTGCGACCCAGGCCTCGAAGTCCTCGCGGGACTGGACCATGAGCTTCATCCGCATGTTGGCGTGCGAGACCCCGCAGAACTCGGCGCATTGGCCGGGGAACGTCCCGATCTTCTCGGGCGTGAACCACATCGCATTCGTGTGCGTCGGGATGACGTCGCGCTTCCCCCCCATCGCCGGGAACCAGAAGCTATGGATGACGTCCGCGGTCTGGAGGGAGATCGCCACCGGCTGTCCGATCGGCACGTGCAGCTCGCTCGCGGTCGTGATGTCGAGCCCCGGGTACTGGAATTCCCACCACCATTGATGGCCCACGACCTTGACTTCGAGCGCGCCAGCGGGTGGCTTCGATTGGGTCTTGAAGATCGTCACCACGGTCGGCACCGCGATGAACGCCAGGATGACGGCCGGCGCGATGGTCCAGCCGATCTCGAGACCCGTATGTCCGTGGGTCATCTTCGGCTCGGGGAGTCCGGGGCGGTTGCGGAAGCGCACCACGGCCACCACCAGTGCTCCTTCCACGAGCACGAAGATGACCACCACCCAGAACATCAGGTCCTCGAGCAGGCGTTGAATTTGGGAGGCGTAGTCGGCCTGCGGGTGCAGTGAGCTCTGGGGAAACTGTCGTAGCGTGCACCCCAACGACAGCAGCGGCAGCAGGACCAGAAGTGCCGAGATCGATCGCAGGAACCGCGTTCCGCGCGCGGAAGCCGCCAATGCGCTCTCCTCAGTTCGGCGTGCCCTCGAAAAAGACCGCGCGGCACGCTACCACGGGCCGATGGCGAAGTGAAGGGATGAGATCGCGCGGGGGGCGCGCAGCCCGCCTCGCCGCGCGTCACCTTCCGATCGCAGCGTCCACGGTCAGCACCAGGAACAGAACGAACAGGTAGACGATCGAGAAACGGAACAGCTGGACGGCATGCGGGATGGCTCCAGTGCGCCACAGCCGCAGCGCGTAGTGGACGAACGCCGCGCCCAGCGCCAGCGAGCCGATCGCGTAGATCGGGCCCGCCGCCCGGAGCGGCACCAGCGCCAGTGAGACCGGGATCAGCGCCAAGGTGTAGATCACGATCTGCCGCCGGGTCTCGGGCTCGCCATGGGTGACCGGCAACATCGGCAGGTTTGCGCGCAGGTAGTCGTCGCGGCGATAGAGCGACAGCGCCCAGAAATGAGGAGGCGTCCAGAAGAAGACGATTGCCGCGAGCAGCACCGCGGGAAGTCCGACGTGGCCGGTGACCGCCGCCCAGGCGATCAATGGCGCCGAGGCGCCGGCTCCGCCCCCGATCACGATGTTCTGCGGCGTGCGCCGCTTGAGCCACGCCGAGTACACCACGGCGTAATAGAAGATGGACGCCATCGCGATTGCGGCCGCGAGCAGCTGGGTCCAAGTCACCAGGACCCACCAGGCCAGGGCGCCGAGCGTCACGCCGAGGGCAACGGCGTGGTATGGCGCCAGCAGGCCCGAGGGCAGCGGCCGGTCGCGGGTGCGCCTCATCACGGCGTCGATGTCTCGATCGACGTAGTGGTTGAAGCTCGCCGCCGAGGCCGCGGCGAGCGCGACCCCGGCCAGCGCGCCCCAGAACACGCCAGGAGCCGGCAGGCCGTGTGCCGCCATGAGGAGCGCCGGCAGCCCGGTCACCACCACCAGAGAGACGATGCGCGGCTTGGTCAGCTCGAGGTAGCCGAGCGCCACCCGGCGCGCGGCGGGGCGGGCGACGGTGGCGCTCACGGGGCCGCCGCCGCGAGCATCCGCTCGCTCACCGGGAGCATCGCCGAGCGGCAGGTGGCGGTCACCAGCAGCGCCAAGATCGCGGTCGCCGTCGCCAGGTGCGCGGCGGAGAGCCACCACGGTGTGCCGAGCAGCACGTTCATGATGCCGATCATCACCTGGACTGCGGTGAGCGTGAGCGCCAAGAGCGTCCCACGCCGCACTCCCAGATCGGGCGCCGACCAGCCCTGCGTCGCCGCCCACAGGACCAACGGCACCAAGGCGTACGCGCCGTAGCGGTGCGCCATGTGGAGACCCACCAGCCCGCGCAGCGGCGGCAGCCACTCGCCGTTGCAGGTCGGCCAATCAGGGCACGCGAGCCCGGCGTGGTTCGCGCTCACCGTGGCGCCGAGCAACGCCTGCCCGAAGGTGCCGATCGCCGCGAGCGCGCAGGACGGCAGCAGCCACGTCGAGCGGGCGGGGCGCGGCTCGGGGCTGGCCTCGGCCCGGGCCCCCACCGTGAGCACGATCAAGGTCGAGAACAGCAGGAGCGCCACGCCGAGGTGCGCCGCGACGACGCTCGGGTCGAGCAGCTTCCACACCGTGAGCGCGCCCAGCACGACTTGCACCACGAGCAGTCCGACGCACAGCAGCGCCACGCCGCCCAGGCGGGCCCGCACCTCGCGGCGGGCCACGATCCACGCCACGGTGGCGAACAGCAGCACGCTCACCATCAGCGCAACCAGCCGGTGAAGCCACTCGACCAGCACGTTGAACTGGAGCGGCGGAATCAGGCGTCCCTGGCATAGCGGCCAGTCGGGGCAAGCGAGCCCGGAGCCGGTCGTACGGACCACCGAGCCGATCACGATCAGCCCGAACATGACCAGCATCGTGGTCAGCGTGAGGCGCGAGGCGATGCGAAACGACTGGGTGGGGGTCACGATGCGGGCTTCTCCGGGGCGTCGTGGGACCGATCCGCCGCGCAACGGCGCCGTGCCATGATGGAACGGCAGTTCAGAATGGGACTCGACGCTAGCATAATGCCCGTGGTTTGCAACCCGTCCGACGCGGCGAGCCGAGTCCGGAAGCCCGGAATGGTGTCCGTCGCGAGAAAGGAGTCGCATGAGCCCATCCTTCTACGACGCGCAGGCAACGGTGCACAAGATCCAAGGGCTCCATCGTCGCGCCACGATCGCCACCGGAGTCACGATGGAGTTGGGCGTTCATGGACCGATCAAGGACTTCTACCGACTCTCGCCCGAGCGCGACTTGCCGCTCCCGGTCGACTACATCGTCGCCGCCACCGGCGGCTGAATGCTGGGAACCCTCAACGGCGCACTGGAGGTGCGCCAGGTCCGGCTGGATCCCGACGCGATCGCGGCCGAAGTGGTCGGAGCTCACGAGGTACGGGAAGGCCTCCCGGTGCTGCGCGAGATCCGGATCCGGTACCGCTTGCGGGTGCCGGCGGCCGCGCGCGAGACGGTCGACCGCGCGCTCGCTCGTCACCAAGACAAGTGCCCGACGGCGGCCTCGCTCAAGGGGGCGGTCGAAGTGAGCTGGACCGCCGAGATCGAAGAGGTCTGACTGGGCGCGCCGACTCGACCCGACTCGGATCGCGAGGCGATCCGCTACTGCTGGTCGGCGCTGCCGCGCGTCTCGCGCACGTTCGCGCTCAACATCCGCCTGCTGCGCGGCACGCTCGGCGACGCGGTTTGCATCGGCTACCTCTTGTGCCGTGCCGCCGATGCGCTCGAGGATTCGTGGCCGGGCGATTCCGACGCGCTGCGCGAACGCTTCGCGAGGCTGCTCTCGTCGTTCACCGGGGACCGTGCGGCCGCGGCCGACCTCGCGGCGCGCGCCGCGTCCCAGCCGCCGCGCGACGATCTCACGTTGGTCGCCCATCTCCCCCGCGTGCTCGCCGCGCTCGAGCGCCTGCCCGAGGCGCATCGCGCCGCAGTCGTCTGCGGAGCCACCACTCTGGCGCGCGGCATGTCCCGCTACGCGACCCGCGCCGCGGGGCGCCCGCGCGAGGCCCCCTACCTCGACACCGAGGCCGAGCTCGAAGACTACTGCTTCGTGGTCGCGGGGTGCGTGGGCGTGATGCTGACCGAGCTGTTCGCCGCCGAGGAAGGGGCCGGAGACCGCGCGACGCACGCTCGGCGCCTGGCCCTGGCCCCGGCGGTGGGCCGCGCGCTTCAGCTCACGAACATCCTGCTCGACTGGCCCGCGGATCTCAGACGCGGTCGCTGTCACCTGCCGGCCTCGTGGCTCGCCGAGCACGGCCTCGCTCCCCATCAGCTCGTGGGTGCCGCCACGCGCGCGACCGAGTCGCTGGCGCGGCGGCTGGAAGAGAAGGCGCGCGAGGCGTTGGCCTCGGTCCCCGACTATGTGGAGTCGATCCCGGGCCGCTGCGTCCGGTTCCGCCTCTTCTGTTTGTGGCCCGCCTTGTGGGCGCTGGGGTCGCTCGAGCACGCGCGGCGCGATCCGCATTTTCCATGGGGGCCTGAACGACCGCGCTTGCCGCGACGCGCGTTGCTCGGGTCCGCCGTGGGCTCGCTCGTCTTGCAGCCGGCGGCGCTGTCGAGCCTGCGCGGCGCGATCCGCGGCGGGCGAGCCTAGCCCAGCTTCTCGGTGAGCACCGGCTCGGTCGTCCTTCCGGCCTCGCGCGCGGCGATCACGCGCAGGCGGTACGCCACCCACAGCGCTCCTCCGAGCAGCACGATCCCCGAAAGGCTGGTCGCGACCGGCGCTCCGAAGCGCTGGGCGATCGCGCCCGCCGCCAGGGATCCGAGCGGGGCGGTGCCGATGAACATGAGCGTGTAGAGGCTCATCACTCGCCCGCGCAGGCGGTCCTCGGTGGTGAGCTGGAGCAGCGTGTTGGTGCTCGCCACATAGAGGATGAGCCCGAAGCCAGCCGCGAAGCCCATCGCCAACGTGAGCGGCATCGATCGCGACCAGGCGAACACACCCATCCCCACGCCGGCCGAGGCGAGCCCGACCAATAGGTTGCGGCGCAGCCTCCAGCGATCGAGCCGCCTGGTCATTGCCACCGCCGCGAGCAGCGATCCCAGGCCGAACGCCGACACCATCAGCCCGTAGCCCTCTGCACCCGCGTGCAGGATCTGGCGCGCGTAGACCGGAAGCAGCAACGTGTACTGAAAGCCCAAGCCGCAGGTGACGCCGAGCGTAGCGCACCCCTTCGCCCAGGGTGGAAAGGGTGCTCGCCGTGCGGGGAACTTGGCGTGACGGCAGCTCCATGCGCGCGAGCGCGATGATCACGGCAACGAACGAGAGCGCGTTGAGCCAGAAGCACGCCGCCTCGCCGGCGCTCGCCACCAGCAACCCGGCCACCGCCGGCCCCAACACGCGCGCGACGTTGAAGGCGGCCGAGTTGAGCGCGATCGCGTTCGACAGATCCTCCTTGCCGACCAGCTCGACCAGGAACGATTGGCGCGCCGGGAGATCGAAGGCGCTGATCGTGCCGAACACCAAGGCGAGACCGAGCACCATCCACGGCCTCACCACACCAGCGCTCACCAGGGCGGCGAGCGTAGCGGCCTGCACCAGCGCCCAGCTCTGCGTGATCAGGATGAGTCGACGCTTGTCCATCCGATCGACCACCACGCCCGCCCACAGCGAGAGCAGCATCACCGGCAGGAACTGGGTGAAGCCGAGCAGCCCGAGCATCAAGGCGGAATTGGTGAGTCGGTGCATGAGCCAGCCCTGGGCGACGCTCTGCATCCACGTGCCGACGAGCGACAGCAACTGTCCGGTCCAGAAGAGTCGGAAATTGCGATGCGAAAGCGCGCGAAAGCGGCCGCGGAGAGCGGCCATCGAGACTTCCACGCTAGGTCGTCCCTTCGCCACGACCGAGGATCGAGTGAGCGGCCGTCACGGTGACGCGGCCGCCGCGGTGCTGTCTTCCGCGTGGCCCGGCATTCCGCTCGCGAGCCACTCGTGCACGGTGTCCGCGAACCACTCGGGCGCCGACAGCGGGTGCAGGTGCGAGGTCGCGGGCGACATGCGAAGCGCGGCGTCCGGCAGCAAACGCGACAGCTCGCTGGTGGCGGCGCGCGCCCAGGGCGTCTCGCGCTCGCCAACCACGAGCAGCGTAGGGCAGCGCAGGTGTGCCAGCGTGGCGCGCACGTCGTGCTCGAACGCCAGCGTCACGAGACGTCGAGCGAGCGGGAGCTCGATCGCGCGGATGCAGTAGCGCACGAACGAGAGCGTGCGTTCGTCGCAGCGGGCGTCGTAGACCCAGGCGTGGCGAGCGGCGAGCCATCGCGCCATGGGTGCCGCCAGCCGCTCCGGCAGGAAGCGCTGGCTCGCCAGCACCAGCGGCTGCTCCACGTAGCGCTTCGCCCAGTAGCCCCGTGCGCTTCCCACGCGCGCGAAGCTGCTCGACAGGACGAGCGCCGCCACGCGCTCGGGCCGCGCGAGGGCCCACCGCTGCGCCAAGGCACCTCCCAAAGAGTGGCCCACCAGCAGGACCGGCCCCGGGACGAATGCGTCGGCGACCCGATCGAGATCGTCGACCAGATCCTCCCAGCGCGGGCGGTCCGCGAAGCGCACCCTCAAATCGAAGGTCACCACGTGAAAGTGGCGAGCCAGTGCCGGGACGGTCGCGATCCAGGCCTCCTTGAAACCCGGAAGCGGCGGCACGAGCAGGAGCGGTGGGCCGGCTCCTGATTCCACGACCTGGGTGGTACCGCCTTCCAGCTCGAAGGCCGTGGGTCGCCAGCCCGTTAGCCACGCTGGGTTCACGCGCCCCTGCCAGCCGTCGGGAAGGCAAACCGCGACCGGCTTCACTGCTGCTCCTCGCGACTCGCCCCCGCGTCGCGTCGGACCGATTCCGTCGGGAGCTAAGTCATGTCTCATCGCTCGAAGATCCTTCCCGTCGTGTTCCTTCTCTGGGCTTGGCTGATCCCCAACGCCGCGTGGGCGGACCCCGAGACTACGCCCGCCGGAGGGTCCCCGTCGTCCTCGGGCTCCGAGGCGTCCAGCGATAACGGTGGGCGGTCGAGATCTTCCGACCGTTCACGATCGTGGAGTCCATGCACCACCGCGAGGGCAGCGCCCTGAACCTGGCCCGGGTGGCGGCCATGAAGCAGGGGTTCGGCGGGGCATCGCAGCGGGCAGCGAAGGCCCGGGACGGGGAGCGACGTTCGTGGTCGAGCTCCCGGGGGTCCCGGCGAGCGACTCGCACCATGCGGAGGCGGCACCCTCGGACGCCGAGAAGGGCTCGGCCCCCGGTTCCGGCGACGACGTCGACCGCCTGGCGGCGTGATCGGCCCACCGCGATCGAATCCTCGAAACGATCCTGGACGCCGATGGCACCTGCGCCATGCGGGGCCCTCTAGCGCGTGATCACGATCTTCCGCACCGCGCGTCTTCCCCCCGACTCCAGCGCCGCGAAATAGATCCCGCTTCCCAGGGTGCGCCCGTCCGAGCTCGTGCCATCCCAGATCGCCGCGTGGCGCCCGGCGGGAAGCGTGGCTTCGATGAGGGTGCGCACCAGGCGGCCCGCATTGTCGTAGACCCGCAGCCGAACCGGGGCGGCCGCGGCCAGGGCGAAGTCGATGGTGGTGGCGCGGCCAAATGGATTCGGCCACGCGGAGCCGAATGCGGTCCGCGGCGGCGCGAGCGGCTCGACGTCCACCGCCGGTTCGCTCAGCGCCCGATATGCATTCACCCGCGGACCGATCGGGTGATCGTAGGTCACGAGGTCGCCGGTGGCGACCACGTGCGCGATGATCTGTTGTGGCGTCAAGCCCGGCATCCGGGCGCGCGTCAGCCCGCACACTCCAGCCACCAGCGGGCTCGCGAACGAGGTGCCGTCCCCGTACATGTACGGGTTCTCGCCGTCCCACCCGAAGTAGAGCAGGTAGATGATCTGGCTGACGAAATCGAGCTCGTAGTTGCGGCAGATCGAGGACCACATGGCGCTCCCGGGCGCGGCTACGTCCACCCAGCTGCCCCAGTTGGAATAGGCCGCGCGCCGGTTGTCCTCGCCGGTCGCGGCGACCGCCAGCACGTTGGCGCACGCCGCCGGGTAGCTCGGCGTGTCGAGGCTGTCGTTGCCCGCGGCGGCGACGCATAGCACGTTGGCGGCCGTGGCCATATCGACCAGAGCCTGAAAGTAGTCCTGGGCGGTGGGATCCCTAGTTCCGAAGCTCATGTTGAGCACGTCGGCACCCTCGCCGGCCGCATACTCGAACGCCGCGGTGACCGCCGAGAGCGGCAGCTCGCCCGCCGAGTTTCCTACCTTGAGCGCCATGATCCGGCACTGCCATCCGGCCCCGGCGATCCCGGCGCCGTTGTCCGTGGCCGCGGCGGCGATCCCCGCGACGAACGTGCCGTGGAAGCCCTCGTCGATTCCCGACGGATCGATCATCGCCTCCGCGCTGGGATCGGCGTCGCCGTTGCCGAAGTCCCAGCCTTTCACGTCGTCCACCAGACCGTTGCCGTCGTCATCCACGCCGTTCCCTGGAACCTCGGCGCGATTGATCCAGATCTGGCTCGCCAGGTCCGGGTGACCGATATCGATGCCGTTGTCCATGATCGCAATCACCGTGTTGGTGTCGCCGCGACCCAGGTCCCAGCCCCCGGGCAACCCGACGCCGGCCGGCGACTCGACGTACCACTGGTAGAGCGGTTGGACGTAGGGATCGTTCGGGACGGTCGCGTAGAGCCGGAGCAGCAAGTCCGGAACCACCGCCCGGAACGCGCGGGTCGCGGAGAGTTCACGGGCGGCGGCCAGCGGATCGAAATCGTTGCGATCGCTTTCGAGAGTGAGAAAGCGCCTGCGGTCCGGACTTCTTGGCGAGGCTCCGATGACGACGTAGCGGCGGAGCCCGTGGCGGTCGAGGATCGCTTGCACGAGCGGCGTGCGCGCCGTGATCCGGCCGTTCAGCCCGAGGCGCAGTGGCTCCGAGTCATCGGTGGCGACCAGCAACGCGCCAGGCCTGAAGCTCGCGGCCCACGCGGGCGCGGCCACCAGGCACAGCATCCAGGCCAAGACGATCCGGCATCGCATTCACGAGTCCTTAGCAGGCTGCTGAAAAGGCCCGACTGCTGCGTTGCTCGGTCGCTCCTCGCGCCTTGCATTCAGGCTTTTTCAGCAGCCTGTGAGGCCATGGTCTTCGTCCACGCGTCGAACGCGGCGACGCGGCAGGAATGGGCGAGCCACGCCCTGAGGAGATTTCGAGCAAGCGCCATGCCGCAAGGCGGGTCGAGGCCAAGACCCGTTCAGACGGCCGCTGCGATCGGCGGGGCGCCATGGCGAGCCGTCACATCGTGCCGTTTGCATCGGCACCCGCCCGAGCGGCGGGGGCTCTTGGCTGCCGTTCCCCCGGAGCGCGGGCGCCCTCCCCCATCCCGTTTGATATACAGTGTCGGCCTTCGATGCGGCGACCTGCCCGACGTGTTCCCGCGGAGGACGTGATGTCCAGTCCCTGCCCCGATGCGAGCGGCGGTCCGACTCACGACGGTCCGGGCGGGACGTGAGGCTGTTTCCCGTGGGGTTTCTGTGGGGTGCCGCGACCTCGGCGCATCAGGTCGAAGGCGACAACTGCGGCAACGACTGGTGGCGCTTCGAAGCCCTCCCCGGCACGATCGCCCACGGGGACGTGAGCGGGCCCGCATGTCGCCACTACGAATGGTTCGACCGCGACTTCGCGCTCGCCGCAGGCGACGGACACAACGCGCACCGATTCTCCTTGGAGTGGAGCCGCATCGAGCCCGCGCGCGGCCGTTTCGACGTCACGCAGGTGGCGCACTACCACGCGGTGCTCGCCTCCTTGAGGCGCCATCGCCTCGCGCCGATCGTCACCCTGCACCACTTCACGAACCCCCTGTGGATCGCCGATCACGGCGGCTGGGAGAGTCGCGAAACGGTGGACCGGTATTGCGACTACGTGCGCTTCTGCGCGCGCGAATTCGGCGGCGAGGTGGACTGGTGGTGCACGGTAAACGAACCCGAGGTCTACGCGTTCCGCGGTTGGTCCGAGGGCGTGTGGCCGCCGGCGCGTCGTGACGACAGCGCGGCGCTCGCGGTGATCGCGAACCAGCTCGAGGCCCACGGGCGCGCCTATCGCATCCTCCACGAGGAGGATCGCATCGACGCCGATGGCGACGGCAAAGCGGCCTTGGTGGGGTTCGCCAAGCATCACCCGCAGCTCGAGCCGGCGCGCCCCTGGTTCCCGCTGGACGTCCTGCGTGCCCACCTCGAGCGCCGAGTCTTCAACGACGCCGTCGAGGAAGCCGCGATCACCGGGGTCGTCGACCTGTTCATCCCGGGAGCGCGGCGCATCCGGCGGCGCGTGCCCGAGCTGGCGGGGAGCCTCGACTACCTGGGTCTCAACTACTACACGCGCTGGAAGGTGCGCATGCTGGGGCCCGAGCCCCACGTGGCTCGCCCGGGCGCTCGGCTCACGGACCTCCGCTGGGAGATCCACCCCCAGGGCTTCGAGCAGGCGCTGGTGCGCGTCGGCCGGCTCGGCGTGCCGATTCTGGTCACCGAAAATGGATTCGCCGATGCGAGCGATTCGTTCCGGTCGCATGCGCTGGTGGAATACCTGTTCCACATGGAGCGCGCGATGGCGCGTGGTGTTCCGGTGCTCGGCTACCTGCATTGGTCGCTGCTCGACAATTTCGAATGGGCCGACGGGTACGGGCCGCGCTTTGGTCTCTATCGAATCGACTTCGCCAACCCCGAGAGGCCGCGCACCCGCACCCGCAGCGCCGACCTGTACGCGAGCATCGTGCGCGCGAACGCGATCGACGATCAGGTGCTGGCCGACGTGGGGCTCGCCTTGTAGGCGCGGTTGAGGCGGTCGGGTCACTTGGTTATGCTGCCGCCCCGAAAGGAGCCGCCATGTGTCCGCTGTGCGCCACCCAAGAGCCGAACGGCCACCGCTGCGAGATCCGCGAGCGACCCGACGGCCACCTGATCTGCGCCTGCGGCCGACACTCCTGGCCCAACGCCGCGGCCTTGGAGGAGACCTGCCGGCTCCTGAGCCTCACCATCGAGCGCACTGTCCACACCTGGACCCAGGGGCTCTGAGGCGCGGGCTCCCGAGACGACCCCGGTAACACGCGCGCGATTGCGCGACGGATGGGCCCGCGACACGCTTTGCTGCAGGGCGCGCGCGCGTGATCCTCAGGTCGCGCGGCGCGCCGTCGTCGCCGACGGGCTGATCCCCAGGGCTCTTCCACGAGGGACCTCCCTCGCTTGCTTGGTGCCCTCATGATCCTGCGCTATGCTTGCCGCGCCGCAGGCATTGGAGCCCTCATGACGCACGAAGACGCCCTCGAGCGGGTCCAGCGCGAGGTCGAGAGGCTGTGGCGGGACCTCGTCTACCGCCGCCATCCAGCCGCTCATTTTGGCGAACAGCCTTGGCGCGAAAGCATCCGCGTGCGCCTGAAAGGCAGCACGCTCGAGGTGAGCGGCCGGCGCAGCCCGCCCCAGGAGCAGGCGGGCACGTTGTTCTATCACCGGGCCGAGATCTACTACGGAGAGTTCTCGCGCTTGATCGAGCTGCCGTGGGAGGCCGACGAGAAGCAGGTTCAGGCGCTCTACCACAACGGCATGCTCGAGATTCGGATCCCGGCGTCGGTCGCACCCCCCGCGGTGGAGGTCCCCATCAAGGGACCGACCACGTGAGCGGCGTGCGCCGGCCCGAGCCAGCTCGACTCGCGCGGGGCGGCCGCAATTCCAAAGAGAAGGCGCGGCGTTCGCGTCCCGCGCGCGAAGCGGCCGCGGCGCGCCGCCCGCGCCGCTCCGCCAAACGGCCGCCCCCGGTGTACATGCTTCCCCGGCGCGCGCAGAAGATCGAGATCGGCGGAGAACCGCTCACCGAGACCGCCACCGTGACGCTCGCGCCACGCCAGGTGCCGGTCCTGCCGGTACGCCACACCGTGTTGTTCCCGTTCGCCCTCCTGCCGCTCAATGTCGGCCGACCGAAAAGCCTGCGGATGCTGAACGACGCGATGGCGGCCGACCGCACCATCGCGGTATTCGCGGAGCGCCAACCGACGACGGAGGACCCGGCCGCCACGGACCTCCATCGCGTCGGCACGCTGGCGGTCGTGCTGCGCATGATCCGCATGCCGGACGAACAGGTGTCGATCCTGGTCCAGGGGCTGGCTCGGGTGCACCTCGACGAGGTGGTGAGCACCGAGCCCTACCTGACCGCCAAGGTCTCCCCCGTCTACGACGCGGAGGTGGACGACGTCGAGACGGCGGGGCTCGCGCAGGCGCTGCTCACGGAGTTCGAGCGCATCGTCTCGATCTCTCCCACGCTGCCGGCCGAGGTGCTGGTGGCGGCCAAGAACCAGAGTCCGCCGGGCCGGCTGGCCGATTTCCTGGCCTCGTTGCTGGAGCTCCCCGCGGACGTGAAGCAGCCGCTGCTCGAAATGCAGGACGTGAAGCAGCGCCTCCATTCGCTCACCGAGATCCTGGCGCGCCAGCACCAGGTGCTCGAGGTGGGCCAACAGATCCAGGAGCAGGTGCAACAGTCGCTCGACCAGCGGCAGAAGGAATTCCTGCTCCGCCAGCAGCTCGAGGCGATCCAGAAGGAGCTGGGCGAGGGTGACGAATCGCGGCGCGAGATCGACGAGCTCAAGGAAAAGATCGAGAAGGCCCACATGCCGGAGGAGGTGCGGCGCGAGGCCGACCGCGAGCTGGCGCGGCTGGCCCGCATCCCGCCGCAGGCGCCCGAGTACACGGTGGCCCGTACCTACTTGGAATGGATGTGCGAGATGCCTTGGGCCGTCTCGACCGAGGACGACCTCGACCTCAAGCATGCACGGGCGGTCCTCGACGAGGACCATTACGGGCTGGACAAGATCAAAGAGCGCATCCTCGAATTCCTCGCGGTGCGCCGCTTCAAGCGCGACGCGCGCACGCCGATCCTGTGCTTCGTCGGGCCCCCGGGCACCGGCAAGACGTCGCTCGGCATGTCGATCGCCAAGGCCCTCGGCCGCAAGTTCATTCGTCAATCATTGGGCGGCGTGCGCGACGAGGCGGAGATCCGCGGGCATCGCCGCACCTACATCGGCGCGCTGCCAGGCAACATCCTGCGCGGCATCCGCCGCGCCGGCTCGCGCAATCCGCTGTTCATGCTGGACGAGATCGACAAGCTGGGCGCCGACTTCCACGGCGATCCATCGAGCGCGCTCCTGGAGGTGCTCGATCCGGAGCAGAACGGCACCTTCACCGACCATTACCTGGACGTTCCGTTCGATCTATCCCAGGTGCTGTTCGTCACCACCGCCAACTATCTCGATCCGGTCCCACCGGCGCTGCGCGATCGGATGGAAGTGATCGAGCTCGCCGGCTACACGGATCTCGAGAAGCTGGCGATCTCGCGCCGCCACCTGATCCCCAAGGCGATCCGGGAGAACGGGCTCGAGGAGCTGAACGTGACGTTCAGCGACGAGGCGATCCTCAAGGTGGTGCGCGACTACACCAGCGAAGCCGGGCTCCGCAACCTGGAGCGCGAGCTGGCGAACCTGTTGCGCCGCACCGCCAAGCTGGTCGCCGAGGGCGAGGAGCCGCCGCGGGCAATCGACCCGAATCGGGTGCACGAGCTGCTGGGCCCCGAGCGCTTCCAGACCGAGCAGCTGACGCGTATCGAGCAGATCGAGGCAACGGTCATGCCCGGCTCGAAGCAGCTCCTGCTCACCGGGCAGCTGGGCGAGGTGATGCGCGAATCGGCCCATGCCGCACTCTCCTACGTGCGCTCGCACGTCGGCGAGCTGGGAATCGATCCCGAGTTCTTCGAGAGCTCCGACATCCACGTGCACCTGCCGTCCGGGGCGATCCCCAAGGACGGCCCGTCGGCGGGCGTCACGTTGTGCACCGCTCTGGTGAGCCTGCTCACGGGGCGCAAGGTGCGCACCGGAATCGCGATGACCGGCGAGATCACGTTACTCGGGCGCGTGCTGCCGATCGGTGGACTCAAAGAGAAGGTGCTGGCCGCCCACCGCGCGGGCATCAACACGGTGATCATACCGACCGAGAATCAGAAGGGGTTGGATGAGATTCCGGTCGAGGTCCGCAGCCACATGATCTTCGCGCCAGTGGACCGGATCGAGCAGGTGCTGGGCCTGAGCTTGGAGGGGGACGCGCCGGTCAAGACCGTGGTCGGGCCCACGGATAGCGAGACAGCCCCATCCGCGAGCGACGGGCCGGAGACGCCCAGCATCCAGACCGAGAGCGTCGTCGCCCGCCGCCGCGAGAGCTGAGCAAGCCTGTCGTCACCCCGCGGTTCCTAGGACGCGCAAAAGCTGCTCGTCCGCCACCGGCTCGAACTCGGAGTAGTGTGCGCCCACCGCGCCGAGCGGCACGGGCACCTCGAGGGCCAAGGCCCACTCCGCCTCACGCGCGAGCAAGGCCAATGACTCGCGTGACGCCACCGGCGCCGCCACCGCGCACCGGCGCGCCCCGAGCCGCGCGAGGCCGCGCAGCGCGGCAAGCACCGTGCTGCCGGTGGCGATCCCGTCGTCCACGAGAACCGCAACGTCACCCGGCTCGACCGCGAGCGGGTGACCGCGGTAGCGAGCCACGCGACGCGTCGCTTCGTCCGCGGCGGCCGCCGCCGCGCCGGCGCGCCAGTCGCGGCCCAACCCCAGCGTCCTGATCGCCCACTCGTCCCAGTACTCGCCACCGGACTCCGAAACCGCGCCCACCGCCAGCTCGGGCTGGCCCGGCGCTCCCACCTTGCAAGCCACCAGCACCTCGAGTGGCTCCGAAAGCCGCTCGGCGATGGGGCGGGCCACCAAGACGCCCCCACGCGCGAGCCCATAGACGCGGCACGCCTCGCCGGCCAATCTCGAGGCCACGGCATCGGCGAGGCAGGCCCCGGCGCTCGCGCGGTCGCGAAACATGTCACCACGCTCTCACCACGGCTCGCGTCCAGCGGCCCGCGGGGGTCTCGAGCCTCATGAAGTAGACGCCGGCTCGCACCCGTCGTCCGCGCGCGTCCCTTCCGTCCCAGGCCAGCCATTGCCGGCCGGCGGCAAACCGCTGGGCCCGGGCCAGGGATTTCACCTCGCGGCCCAGCAGGTCGAAGATCGCGCAGTCCACGCGACCTTCCCGCTCGAGGGCGAACTCCACTTGGATGCCGACGCGGAACGGATTCGGCCACGCGGCGCGGAAGCCGAAGCGCCCGCCCGCTCCCGCGACGCCGACGTTGGCCGGGGTCGACGCAGGATCGCCCGGGTCGCTCCCCGCGGCCAGCTCGTCGGCATCCAGGGCCTGGTCACGGTCGCGATCGATCCCCATCCGCTTGCCACTCCCTACCGGCACCCCGGTCACCGTCACCTCGCTGCCCGGGCCACTGAGGGCGCGTAGGTCCGCGCTCAAGACGAGCGGCTCGCCGTCCTTGTCCGGCTTCCACTGGTCAGCCCCCTGATACCACCAGCCGCGCGGGATCCCGCCGATCCGGCCTTTGGCGATCAGCTCGCAGAAGCCGCGGCCCGCCTGGTCCTTCAGCGTGTCGAGGCGCGCCACCGCCGCGGGAGCGGCGTCGTTGGGCCCGGAGAACGTCACCTGGGCCCCCACCGCCGGCGCCATGCCGGTGTCGAAGGCGAGCAGGAACGCCTCGACGTCGCGGCGATTCTCGTCCGCCGTCTGGCTGTCGGGTCGAGTGAAATTGAAGCCCGGGAAATGGAGGAAGTCGAACAAGTCGTCGACCGCGCCGTCGTGGGTGAAACCGAAGCCGCGCTTGTTCGTGGCACCTGGCCGGTCAGTGAAGCCGGTCTTCTGGTAGAGGTTCCTAAGCTGCGGGACCTTCATGTCCTGCGACTCCGCCAGCGCCTGGTTGTCGATGATTTGGCCGTTGGTGCCGGTGCCGAAAGCGGCGGACGCGTGACACTGGTTGCAGGTCAGCAGGCCGTCGGTCGGTCGGCCGAAGAAGAAGGTCTCGCCGCGCGCCGCACTCGGCTGGTGGAGGGGCGCATCGCGGAGACTTCGGTCGAGGAACCGGTTCGGATTCGGCGGATAGACCAGCGGCAGCACGAAATCGTCGAACGCCGCCATCTCGCTATCGGGGAGCTGCGCGGCGCGGCCCATGAGGTTGACGAACGCCGCGTTGAAAGCGTCCAGGTTCCGCCGGTCGGCCCGCCAGTGGAACATCCCGGTGTTGGGCAGGCCGCGCAGGCTCTGGGTGGTCATCGGACCCTTCATCGGGTGCACCTGGCTGTCGATCAGTGGATCGACCTGGCCCCCGGTGTCGATCGGCTGCATGTCTCCCTGCGGGTTCCCTAAGTCCCAGGCGATGTTGTCGAAGTCGCCGAACAAGTGGCACGTCGCGCACGCTTCTTCCCCGTGGCCCGAGGTGAAACCGCCGTAGAAGAACTTGCGGCCGTTGACGATCGCGTCTGGCGTCGGATCCATGCCGATGCGCGCGGTCGCAAGCGGCGCGAGGTCGCTTGCGCGCAGCGTCTCGAGCTGGTTGCGGAAGCGCCCTACCACGTAGATCCTGCCGCGCGCGTCGTCCACCGTCACCGCGCTGGGGCCCGCCACGGTGGGAGCCCGGGCGCCGATCGTGGGCGAGCCGGCGACGTCGATGCGGGCGATCCGGTTGTCGGCGAGCGCGGTCACGTAGAGGTGCTGGCTGTCGCCGGACCACGCCGCCCCGATCGGCAGCCCGAGCGCCACGTCGAGATCGCTCGCGGGGCCGGGCGTGGTGCCGAAGTCGAGGGTCGGGTTCAAGTCGATCCGGGTGACCGTTCCGCCGGCGGTGATGAGCGCCGCGCGCGTGTCCACCATGTGTCCGCGCAGGTTGGGCTCGAAGCGCCGGAGGTTGCGCGCCTCGGTGCCCGTCACGGCCACCGTGCCGCCCGCGCTCACCGCGAGGCCGAGGTTGACGGTGGCGATGTCGCCGAAGATGCGGGTCACCGAATTGGTCGCGGTGGCGATCTCGGCGACATCGGTATCGAAGGCCGTATACGAGATCTTGGCCTGTCCGGTCGGATTCTGATTCGTGTTCCACACCTGGCCGGCCTCGTCCACCCACTGCGAGCCCTGCTGCTGGACGATCAGTCCGGTGATGGGCGGGGGTGGCAGGCCCTGCTTGAGCGGCGGATTGGGGGGCGGCGCGGCGCTGGTCGGCGGATTGGTCGACAGCGTCACTTCCTGCTGGGAGAGGACCGAGGTGCGGTTCCCGGCGTGAAACACCGCGACGTAGACCAGGCTACCGTTCGGATTGCGCGCCAGGGCGCGCGGCTTGCGGCCGTCGATCGGAATCGCCGCCGCCTGCGCCAGCGTCTTGGAGTCGTAGACCTTGACCATGTCCTCCTCGGCAACGCTGACGTAGGCGAACGGCACGCCCGGCTGGGCCGCGCCGGCGAACACGACGTCGCAGGGCTCGTCCCCGACTGCGAGCGTGGCGCGCACGTGCATGGTGGTGAGATCCACCACGCTCACATCGTCCGAAAGGTGGTTCACCACCCACGCCTCACCGTCGGAGAGCGCGGCTACCGACACGGGCTCGAGCCCGACCGGGACTTCGGCGACCCGGAGCGGCTCGGAGCCGGTAAGGTCGAACACCGAGAGGCGATTGTCCGCGGTGTTCACGACCAGCAGCCGGCTGCCGCTCGGCGTCATCGCCAGCGGGTGGACGTGGCTGCTCTCGAAATGGACGAAGTCGGGGGAGAGTGCGGCCTGGGAGGCGAGATGGCGGGGGACTGCCGCCAGGCCGAACCCGAGGGCGACGAGCGCCAAGAGGATGCCGAAGCGACGCATGACCGTGGATTCCGCAGGTGATTCGCGAGCGACTGCGCAATTGTAGCACCGGCGTGGGCGCCGCTCATCCCCCGAAGATCCACACTCGGAAATCCCGCCCGGGCTGGCGACTCGAGCGGAGATCCTTAGGTCGCCGGTCCCACGTCCGGGTCACGCCACCTTGCCGCCTGCTGGCTGCCCTTGCGTAAACTGGATCTCCACGTCCTTGCGGTCGGCCTCGTCGACGTGGAAGAGCTGCCCCGGCTTGAACGACAGCCAGTCGGCGACCACGCTGTCGGGAATCTGCTGGATGCGCGTGTTGAAGGTGGTGACGGTGTCGTTGTAGAACTCGCGCCGGTCGGCGATCTGGTTCTCGATGTCGGTGATGCGGCTCTGGAGCTGCAGGAAGGACTGGTTCGCCTTGAGGTCGGGATAGTTCTCGGCCACGGCGAAGAATTGCCCGAGCGCCCGGCTGAGTTGATTCTCGGCTCCGGCGCGCTCGGCCACGGTCTTCGCCTGCGCGAGCGCTCCGCGCGCTTCGCTCAGCTTGTCGAATACCTCGCGCTCGTGCCGCATGTACCCTTCGCACGTCTTGACCAGCTTCGGCAGCTCGTCGTGGCGCTGCTTGAGCAACACGTCGATGTTGGCCCACGAGCGCGCGATGTTGTTCTTGAGCGCGACCAGGCCGTTGTAGATGGACAGGAAGTACCCGACGACTCCGACGATCACGAAGCCGATCGCCACGGTCCAAAAGATCTCTGCGAACATCGTCTCCTCCCCGAGGGTGATCCTCCGCGCCTCAGCGCAGGCGGCCCAAGGACAGCGCCGACAGCCAGTAGCCGAGCGCCGCAAGCGCCAAGGCCGGCCCGCCGCAGATCATGCCGAGGGCCTTCCAGCGCAGTGCCATCACCAGATCGCGCTCGGACGTCTGGCTGATGATGAAGGTGGTCTGGTTGCTGCCGCGGCGCACCACCGCGTCCACCTCGGTGTCGAGCGAGTGCAGTCTCAGCGCCCGCCAGTCGTCGGTCCCGGTCGCTTGGAGCGGCTCCGAGATCACCACCTCGGCGGCGCGCGGCACGGCGGTGCCGAGCACGTAGACGCGCTCTCCTTCCTCCAGCTTGCGCTCGCGGAAGCGCATCATGGAGAGCCGATACGCGGGTCCCAGGGCGGTGGGGTGCTCCTGCAAGTAGTGGGCATAGCAGTCCGGCAGGGTGAGACCCAGGCACGTCTCCTCGGTCCCGTGCGGAATCCTGCCGGTGGCCCCGTGCGGGTAGACGAGAGCCTGGCCGGTATCGTCCTTGAGGTAGAAGGGCTGGCCGGACTGGTTGCGGTGCACCACGCTCCAGCCGCCGCGGCGGCCGCGCACCGCGACATCCACTTCCCAGTAGGCACATGGCTGGCCCGAGAACGGTGCCACCATGGCGCTGCGTGGGACCACCTCGCCGTCGATCTCCACCAGGCCCATCGGCATCGAGCGAATGCGGGCGGTGGGCGTGTTCTCGATCAAGCGACACGTGTTCATGTGACGGAAGCCGCGATAGAAGACGACCGGGCCCGCGGCGAGCGCCACCGTGGCGGCTAATGGCAGGCGCGGGTCGATCGGACCGATCATGGAACGCCTAGATCCGCCGCACCGAGTGCAGGAAATCCACGGCGTTGGCCAGGTAGAGGAGGCCTCCCAGGCTCAGCGCCGGCCCGAGCACCAGGCCGACGGCTCGGATCCACGGCGGGGCGAGCTCGCGTGGGTCGGGCGCGCGGTCGGAGATCCACAGGAAGTCGAGGTGCCCACCGTCGTCGATCCACAGCTCGGGTTCCACGTCGAGCCGTCGATCGACTCCCGTGCCGCCAGCGGACGCCACCTCGGCCACGTCATCGGTTCCCGTCTTGAGCCGCTCGATCTCCGCTGGCCATTCGAGCGGGTACCCGCGGCGCATCTGACCCACGACGTGGCACTCGCTCCCGGCCATGAGCGCTCGCTCGGTCAGGACTAGGTTCGCGCCCGCGCGGCGCAGCCAGCGCGCCTCGGGCGAGCGGGCGAGCAGCGCTTCGAGACCCGTGGGGAGAGGGTCCTTCGAGGCGACCTCGCGACGCGCGCTGACGGAGACGCTCCAGCGGCCACGGTGTCCGAGCACCTGCGCGGTGGCTCCGCCTTCGGTGAGGCGGAAGACGCGGCGCTGCTCGATCACCGCCGTCGGGCCGTGAC
The DNA here is from genome assembly GCA_005893295.1 of Candidatus Eiseniibacteriota bacterium. Taxonomy (GTDB): domain Bacteria; phylum Eisenbacteria; class RBG-16-71-46; order RBG-16-71-46; family RBG-16-71-46; genus WS-8. The sequence goes on from VBOY01000072.1 coordinate 48,584, forward strand.
CCGCGATGGCGACCTCGAGGCGGAACCCCGCGCACGGCTTGCCCGAGAGCGGGCCGAACTGGGGGCTCGCGAGAGCCACTCGTCCGCGGGTGCGCACCAGGCCGCTCGGCCCCTCGCCGAGTCGCGCCTCGGCGAGCTGGGCGAATCCGCGGGCGAGCCTCAGGACGCGGAGACCCTCGCTGAACAGCGGGGCGCCTCCGGCCACTGCGGCGGCGGCAAACGCGGCCCCCGCGAAGGTCGGCTGCATGTCGAAGCCCATGGCTCCCTGGTTATCGGCGTGCGGGGCTCCCTTCGTGAGGGGCCGATCCGACGAGCTTCTGGGCCGGTGCCGCGAGGTGCGACCCGATGTCCGGTCAGGTCTTGGGCGGGGCGGGAGATTTCGGCGGTTGCGGTTCGATCCGGCTTCCGCCGCGCTCTCTGCGCTCGTCGAGCCGCCCCTTGCGGTGTCCGTAGGCGAATACCAAGACCACCGCGAGCAGGTGGATCACCCACCAGCCGGGCTTGAAGAACCGCAGCCCCTCGGGCAGCACGGAGCCGGCGGTGTCGAGGAGGAAGGCCCTCATGCGCGGGTGGAACCCGCGCCCGGAGGCCGCCGCCTCTCGACCCAGGCCTTCAGGAAATCACGGTCTCCGGCCAGCACCTGGCCGAGGTCGATTTCCCCGGGCAGCCACCAACGCGCCTCGTACACGGCCGCGCTCGCGCGGAACTCGAGCGAGTCCAGCTCGCAGCGAATGAACGTGATCTCCACCTCGAGGCCGTGCGGGTAGTCGTGCGAGGCCACCTCGATCACCTCGCGCGGCCGGGCATGGACGCCGAGCTCCTCGTGGATCTCGCGCGCCAGGGCGCGCTCGGGGCTCTCGCCCTGCTCGATCTTGCCGCCGGGGAACTCCCACTGGAGACCGAGCGAGCCCCCGGGCGGCCGCCGCGTGAGCAGCAACCTTCCCTCGTGCTCGACGACCGCCGCCACCACGCGCACGCGGTAGTTCTGGCTCGTCGAAGCGGCGCGGAGCGCCTGCATGCGATCGCGGAGCGAATCGTCCATCGGATCGGGCGAGGTGCTGGGAGCGGTCTCAAGCCGCTGGGCACGCCCGCGGCGATCAGGATCGCATTGGCCTCCCGGGACTTCAAGCGGACCAGCGATCGCGCCTCCCACCCGCGACCGCGCGCCTGGGCGACGAAACCCGCGCACCGCGGCTTTCTAGCGATCGCTCCCAGGCGCCGGCCAGCTCGCGCTCGAAGCGCAGCAGATAACGACGCTCGCCGCGATGCCGCGCCGCGATCGCCGCCCTCGCCGCGGCGTGGAGCAGCGTCGCCTGCCGGGCATCGAGGCGGTCGAGCCGCGAAAGCTCGGCCGGCAGCCGCAGGTAGCACGGCGGCCGGTCCACCAGCAACGGCGAGCGCGCCAAAGCCCACAGGTCGCACGCCCGCTCTCCGCCGGGCACCAGCCTGCGCGCCTGGAGCAGGTGCGTGAACTCGTGGGCGACCGTGAAGCTGTCGATCCGCCGCGGCCGCACCCACACGCCCGGCGCTTCGGGATCGAGCGATCCCCACCCCAAGACGCCTCGCTTCTTCGCCAGACCGACGGCGATCGTGAGGCCGTCGATCTCGGGGAAGAAGCCACGCACGTACTCGAGGCGCTCGCGGATGCGGGGCGCGTGCGGTGAGCGCAGCACCAGACGCGAGAAGCGCCAGCGGGGCTTGAGCGGGCCCAGGTCCATGGCGAGCTGCTCGAGCCTGGTCGCCTGTCGCCGCGTTCCGCTGCGCCGGCCACCGCGGCCCGTGGGCTCGCGGCGCGCGTGGTCCATGCCTCCTCCCTGAGGTCGTGACACGTCGCGCGTGCTTGTAGCACACCGGGCTGCCCTCGCTCAACCAGGGACGGCTGTGGCTGACGCAGACGACACGGGAGGATGGCTGGCGCGAACGCCCCGGCTCTGCCACTCTGCCCGGTTGCCGGCGCGCGGGGTCCACGCGACGCGCTCGCTGCACACTATGCCCAGGATCTCGATCGTCGTCCCGGTCTACAACGAGCGCGCCAACCTCGATCCGCTGCTCGAGGAGCTGCGCGCCGCGCTCGCCGCTACCGGCGCGAGCTACGAGATCGTGCTGGTGGACGACGGCAGCGCCGACGGGAGCGCCGAATGGATCGTAGACGAGGGCCGGCGCGACGAGCGGGTGGTGCCGGTGCTCCTCAAGCGCAACCGCGGCCAGAGCACGGCGCTCGCGGTGGGGTTGATGCGGGCCCGCGGCGAGATCCTCGTGACGCTGGACGCGGATCTCCAGAACGACCCTGCCGATCTGCCGCGGGTGCTCGAGGCGCTGGGCGAGGCCGACGTCGTGTCGGGTGTGCGCGCGGATCGGCAGGACGGTTGGCTGCGCCTCGTGTCGTCGCGAGTCGCCAACGTCACGCGCCGTGCGTGGCTCGGTGATCCGATCACCGACATCGGCTGCTCCTTCAAAGCCTATCGCCGGGAAGCCCTGGAGGGCCTGCCGTGGTTCGCGGGCTGCCACCGCTTCCTGCCGGCGCTGTGCGTGTTCCGGGGCGCCCGCCTGCGCGAGGTGACGCTCCGTCACCGGCCGCGCCGCCACGGGCAGTCCAAGTACGGGATTTCGAACCGTCTCTGGCGAGGCCTCTACGACTTGGTCGGCGTGCGCTGGCTCAAGTCCCGCCTGCTCCGCTACGACATTCGCGAGGTGCCCCGATGAACGAGTGGTTTGGCTCCCCGGTGGGCTGGTACGTGGTCGGATTCGCGGGTCAGCTGCTGTTCGGCTCGCGCTTCGTGGTCCAGTGGCTGATGTCGGAGCGGCACCGGCGGGTGGTGATCCCGGCGTCGTTCTGGTACCTGAGCTTGTGCGGGGGCGCGGCATTGTTTCTCTACGCGGTGCACAAACGGGATCCGGTGTTCGCCGTGGGACAGCTCGCGGGGCTCTTCATCTACGCACGCAACCTGTGGATCAAGCGCGGCGAAACAGTCTCGTGACGGTGCCGCGGTGCGAGCCGTGACCGCCTGGATCGACCTGGGCCGCGCGCGCGTGGCGCTGCTGCTGCTCGGGCTCATGCTGCTTCTCCCGCTCGGTGCCTACGGGCTGCTCGAGCCGACCGAGACGCGCTATGCCGAGATCGCGCGGGAGATGCGCGCCAGCGGCGACTGGCTGAGGCCGCGCCTCGACGGCATCTCGCACTTCCACAAGCCGCCGCTCGCCTATTGGGCCGCCGGGGCCGGCATGGGAGTGCTGGGAGAGAACGCTGCGGGCGCGCGCCTTTTCGTCGTCCTCGCCTCGATGATCACGCTCGCCGCCACGGCGCTCGCGGTCCGCAGGAGGTTCCCGAGCCTCGGCGTCTCGCCGGCGCAGGCCATCTGGGTGCTCGGCACGATGCTGCTGTTCGCCACGCTGGGGCGCACGCTCGCGTCGGATCCGTTCCTCGCCGCCGCGGTCGCGACCTACTGGGCGCTCGCGCCCTCGCCATGGGCGATCGCCGCGCTCGGCGTCGGCTTCTTCGCCAAGGGGCCGGTGGTGTTCGTGCACACGGCGTTGCCGGTATTGCTGGTGGCGCTCCTCGGCCGCGACCGTCGCGTGCTCGGCTCGCTCGGGCCCGCGCGGGGCTGGCTCCTCTTCGCCGCACTCGGCCTACCGTGGTTCGTGATCGTCGGGCTACGCACGCCAGGCCTGCTGACCTATCTGCTGGAAAACCAGATCTGGGGCCGCTTCGCCACCACCGAGCACAACCGCCCGGGACCACCGTGGTATTTCGTGGGCGTCCTGCTGGCGGGCACTTTGCCGTGGACCGCGGCCCTCTTGGCCGGGATCGCTCGCTCGTGGCGCGAGCGCGTGAACGACGAGGCGCGGCTCGCCCTGGCTTGGGTGTTCGCGCCGCTCGTCCTGCTGTCGTTTTCCGGCTCCAAGCTCCCAGCCTACCTGCTGCCGTGCTTCCCGCCCGTCGCGCTGCTCGCCGCGCGAGGTCTCGAGGCCCGCTGGGCGCGCCTCGCCACGGCGGGGCTCCTGGCCCTCGCGATCGTGGCCGGCGTGGCCCTGGGACCTGCAGCGCTCGGCAGGCTCTTGGGGCCAGAGCCGAGGCTACCGGCCGTGGTGATGCTGCCGCTGGTGCTCGCGGCTCTGGCGAGCGGCTGGGCGGCGCTTCGCATCGGGCGCGGGCGGCCGCTCGATGGGTCATTGTTCCTCGCCGTCGCGTACGCCGCGCTCATCGTCGCCGCCTCACCCTTCGACGCGGCCCTGGGCTCGCCGCGGCGGCTGGCGGGCGTGCTGGCCGAGAACCGTTCGCCGGGCGAGCCGGTGGTGGAGGTCGCGCGGTTCAACGCCGGTCTGCCGTTCTACCTGGGGGAAACGGTGCGGCTGCTCGAGGTGGAGCGCGAACCCGAGTTCGACCCGGCGAGACGACTCGACGCGGTGTTGGTGACCCGCGATTCGCTGGCTGCTCTCGCGACTCGGCACGCGCGCGTGTGGACGCTCGGCCCCGCAGGACGCTGTGCGGAGATCGCCGAGGCCCTCGACCTGCGCTACACGATCGTGGCGCGCTGGCGCAAGGACGCGCTCGGTTTCGTCTCGCGCTAGCGACGGGAGGCCGGCTTCATCTCGCGCTAGCAACATGAAGCAGCCTTCACCGCGGCTTGACGTCACGCGGCTGGAATTCCCCAGGCCGCTTTCGCTGGCGCGGCGGGAGCGACGGCCTGTATAGTCCCCGCACCTCCCCGATTGCCGCGGGTCGCATGGGCCCCAAGGACGTTCAAGGACGACGAACTCGAGGAGTCCTCAATGCGTACGTTTGCACGGATGCTGGCGACTCTCGTCGCGCTCTCACTGTTTGTACCTGCCGCCGCCCTCGCCGCTGGAGCCATCACCAGCGTCGAAGGCATGACGTCCACGATCTTCCAGCACGGACAAAGCTCGTTCTCCGGGATCGGCCTCAGGGTCCAGGTGCATCCTACCCAGCTGATCCAAAACGTGACCCTGATGCCGACGCTGGAGTACTGGCGCAACACGAGCAACATCTCTTCCTTCGGGATCGAGTCGACCCGCAAGGACGCCACGATGGGGGTCGACGCTCGCTACGACTTCCCGCACCAGGGGCTGCGACCCTACGTGGGCGCCGGCATAGCGCTCCACTTCCTGTCCAACCGAGTGGACGCGCCCTCGCTCGGGCTCAATGACGCCACCGATTCGATGATCAAGGGAGGCCTGTCGTTGCTGGGTGGCGTGACCTTCGGGATCGCCGGGAAGCTCAGCAACTTGATCGAGCTCAAGTACCACCACGTGCCCGATCAGAGCCAGCTCAAGATCAACTGGGGGCTGAGCTACGGGCTGTAGCGCGGAGCCGGCGGCACCGAGTCCCGCAACCACTTCCGGGTGGGCGTCCTCTGCTGCCGCCGGCCGCCTCGCGCTCTCCATCCGCCACGCTGCAGCAGAGGGTCGCGCGCCAGAGGCGGCTCCGCTTTCTATCGAAGGACCTGGATCTTCTCGGTCTGCGTGAACCGCCGGCTCGCGTCGGTCATGCTGGTCGCCCGGAAGCGGAGGAAATAGACGCCCGGCTTGAGCGCGCGGCCGTCCACCCGCACCGACTGAACCCCGACCCCCCGGATCCCATCCACCAGCACCTGGACCCGCGCGCCCTGCACCGAATACAGGCTCATCTCGACCCGCGCTCCCTCGGGCAACGCGTACTGGAACTCGGTCGTGGTGCGGAATGGATTGGGGTGATTGGGGCTCAGTGAGAACGCCTTCGGCACGGCACCGGCCGGCCGTTCCGCCAGCACCTTCTCGGCGGGCCCACCGCTGGCCTCCGTCACGGCGTTCGCCGGCGCGCTCGCGATGGGCGTGGCGCTCCCGATCACCCAGCTATCGATCACGGTTCCTTGCGTGCAGGTGATGTCGTTCTTGTTCGATCCTGTGTCACCCACCGGCCCGCAATACACCGTGCCTTCGATACCGGTCGCGGTGAAATGGATCTTGACCGCGTTGTGGTGCATCGCCCGATAGGCCGACCACGACGGCGGCGGGCACCCGCCCGACCACAGCTCCAGATTCGTGCCGCCGGGAGCCGCGGTGATGTGGGTCACGCCCGACTGCGGGTACGAGCGCTCGTAGTTGTGGCTGTGGCCGTTCAGGTTCATCACGTACTTGCTGTGGCTCGCCCCGAGAGCGTCCATGATGCTCTTGAGCGTCGAGCTGCCCGCGTGGTAGCCGGACGAGTAGGCCGGCTTGTGCCCGAAGGTCACGATGAAGGTGATCTTGGGATCGCTCTGCGCCTGATCCATGATCGGCTTCACCTTGGTGTTCCAGTCACTCCAGGCGCCCGACCACTCCTCGGGGTAGGCGATGAAGCGCACGTTGCCGTAGTCGAACCAGTACCAGTCCTCGCCACAGCAGCTCACCGAGGGCGAGCCCACCGAGGTCTGCGAGTTCGGGAAGTCGAACCGACCCTTGTAGTTCCTCAAATCGTCCGAGGTGCTGGTCCATTCGTGGTTTCCCCACGCCGGCATGTCGGCCGCATCCTGGGACCACGCCATGATGTCGTTGAAGTGCAGATCCACCGCCGCCTGGCCGACCGGATTGGCATAGGTGATATCACCGACCATCAGCACGAAATCGGGACGGGCGGACGCGATCATCCCCTGGATCACTCCCATGCGGGACCAGTTCGTGTTGTTGCCGACATCTCCCTCGACGTAGATCGTGAAGCCCGAGGAGCCCCGTGGCAGGGGGGTCTTGAAGACGTGATCGGGTCCGCTGCCGATCGAGTAGTGGTAGGTGGTGTTCTCGGTGAGCCCGGTGATCTTCGCTTCCCAGAACGGACCGGGGGACGAGTAGGGCAGGATGCTGGGCGTGACCGCGGTCTTGGTCTGACCGTAGGCCGTCGTGAGCCCGTAGCGAATCGTGTTCTCGGTGCCTCGCCAGTCGAAGGTCACCGAAGTCTGACCGGTAATGGTCCAGTGGATCTCGTCCGCCGCGAACGCGCTACCGGCCACCACCGCAGCACAGACAACCATCAACGCGCACAGCCTGTGCGGAGCCACTCTCCCCTTACTCCTTTCCTCCGTTATGACGGGCCCGCCATGAGCACGCCACGCAGTCGCGTCCGAACGGACCGCGCCGCGAGCCAGATGAGGACGATGTGGGGACTTCCTTGGGAAGACCCGGCCGGGCGAACCTGCGATACGCGGGCAGGAACAATGCCAAGCGGATCCCTCCATCGGCTCAAGTTAACACGTTACACCACAATCAGATGGATTTGAGCAGGCGCCGTGGGGAGATTCGCGACCCGCTCAGCAAGAGACCGCCGCAACGCCCTCCTGCTCACTTTGCAATCAGCCGGCCAGCGGGACGGGCCCGAGCAATCATCGTCCGGGTGCTGGGGGCTAGTGCGCGGAAAGTGGGGAGATACGACCCGCGCCGTCGGTTCGCACCATGCCAGGCACGGGGCACCAGGGTCAAGAAAAAAACGCCGCAGAAAAAACGTGGCCCCACCTAAGGATGCAAGGTCGCATCCTCGCTCGACGACCGCGAGCCCCGCCCACCGACCTGGTACGCGGCGCCGCGGCAGAGGGCCGCAAGCGAGAGGTCGATCTACTGCACGATGACGAATCGACCCGTGGCCACGTTCTTCCCTGCCCGGATCTTGTAGAAGTAGATCCCGGAGGAGAGTCCGCTGTGGTGACCCACCTCGAGCTGATACGGGCCGACAGCCGCGTCTCGTTCATTCAGCATCTGCTCTACGCGTCGTCCCGCGGCGTCGTAAACCACCACCTCCAGAGGTCCGCGCCGTGAGGTGGTGAACGTGAGGAGTGCTCGCGAGCGCACCGGGCTCGGGCGCACCATGGCCCGCAGCGGTGCGGTCTCGAGCCCCGACTCCCTGACGCGAGGTTCCACCGCCACCGGTCCGGACTCCGTCACCAATCGGATCGACAGGTCATCGACCAGGAACGTCTCTCCCGGCGCCGCCGGGCTGTCCAGCACCTGGAAGTCCAAGGTCGAGCCCGCCGCGGAGGCCACGAACTCCGTGGTGAGCGTTTGCCATGTCGTCGTCAGCGGCACCGGCGCCGACAACGACGCCCCGGCCCGCGTCGCCCCCACGAATTCGCGCACCTGGATGCACGCGGTCCCCGTTCCACTCTCCGAGCGCACGCGGGCCGTCAGCCGGTACTTCGTCCCGGCCGCCGGGACCAGCGCAACCCAGTTCGGGCTGTCGTTCACGCCGAACCTGCCGGGCAACGTGCTGGTGAGCTGCATCGCCCAGTCGCCGTCGGCTCCACCCCCCACGCGCTCCAGCAGCGCGCCGTTGTATCCCTTCCACCCACTCAACCCTGCCTCCACGGATGGGTTGCCCACCAGGTTGGCGCTGGTGAGGGGTGTGGAACCGATCGAGAAGGCGTCGAGGACCTCGCCCAAGGTGCAGGAGACATCGTTGGGGTTGGAGCCGGTATCGCCGGCGGGGCCGCAGATCGCCTCGCCTTGGATGCCGGTCGCGGTGAAGGTCAAACGCACCGTCTCGTGGTGCATGGCGCGGAACGCCGACCACGCGGGCGGCGGGCAGCCGCCCACCCACAGACAGACGGGGTCGATCGCTTTGCCGAGCACCGAGCCGCCGCCGCCGCTGGTGACGTGGGTGACGCCGAACTGTGGATAGGAGCGTTCGTAGTTGTGGCTGTGCCCGGTCACGTTGAGCACGTACTTGGGATGGTGCGCCCCGAGCGTGTCGAGGATCGCCTGGAGGATCGCGTTGCTGGGATGCCGGCCCGAAGAGTAGGCGGGACGGTGCCCGAAGGTGACGATGAAGGTGATCAACGGATCGGCCTCGGCCTGGTCCATCAGCTCCTTCGCCCGATTCTTCCAGTCCGGCCACACCCGGCCGGTATAGACGTCGGGGTAGGAGATGAAGCGCACGTTGCCGTAGTCGAACCACGACCAGTCTTCGCCGCTGCCGTTTCCGAACGGCTGATCGGGGGAGGCCTGCGGGTTGGGCAGATCGAAGCGACCTTTGTAGTTGCGTAGACCGTCCGGCGCCGCCCAGTCGTGGTTGCCCCACGCCGGCATGTAGGCCGCGTCCTGCGACCACACCATCACGTCGTTGAAGTGCCGATCGACGCTCGGCTGGCCGTTGTCCTGGGCGTAGGTGATGTCGCCCAACACCAACGTAAACCGGGGCGCGCCCGCCGCGATCAACCCCTGCACCACCGCCACCCGCGGATACTTGCCTGCGTCGCCGATATCGCCCTCGGCGTAGACCGTGAACCCCGAGCTGCCGCGCGGCAGCGGCGTGCGGAACGTGTGGTCCGCTCCCGACCCGATCGCATAGTGATACAGCGCGTTCTCCTGTAGCCCCTCGATCCGCGCCTCCCAGAACGGCCCCGCCGACGAAACCGGCAGCGGAGTCGGCGTGCTCGCCGTCACGCTGTCGCTGTAGTCGCTGCTCAGCCCGTAGTGAACCGTGCGCTCGAACCCCCGCCAGTCGAAGCTCACCGCGCGCTGCCCCACGATCGTCCAGTGCACCTCGTCCACCGCCTGCCCCTGCGGCGCCGCCTGCACCGTCACCACCCGCTCCGCCGGCGTCACATCCTCCGCTCCGCGCGCATCGCTCACCTGCAGCCGCACCGTGTAGCTCCCTGCGTTGGCGAAGATCACCGGCCCGGGATCCTCCACGCTCTGGTTCGCCGCGCCACCTCCGAAGTCCCACGTCACCACCAGCGGCAGGTCGCCGTCCGGGTCGCTCGCGCTCGCCGCGAAGCTCACCGACTGGCCCGCGTAGATCGTCACGTTCCCCGCCGGCTCGGTGATCGTCCCCTCGGGCGGCTGGTTGGGCGGCGCCACGTGGATCGCCGCACTGGTCGCACTCCCTGTCAGCCCCTGATCGTCGGCCACCGTCAGCGTCACCGCCCAGTCGCCCGCTCCGTAGCAGTGACTCGCCGTCGCCCCGGCCTGCGGCCCCACCACCATCCCATC
>VBOY01000073.1 GCA_005893295.1 Candidatus Eiseniibacteriota bacterium
TGGGGCGCCCCCCACACCGCCTGCACGCCGGAGAGCCCGGCCAGCCCCGAGCCGTCGGACCCGCTCACTTCGAGCTCGACGTGCTGCCCGCCCTCGACCTGACGCTTCAGCGCAGGCGTGCTGTCGCAGGCCAGCACGCGACCGCGGTCGATGATCGCCACGCGATCGCACAACTGCTCCGCCTCGGCCATGTAATGCGTGGTGAGCAGCACGGTGCGCCCGGCACGCTCTCGCACCCAGCGTGCCACGTACTGGCGCAGCTGGCGCGCCACGTTCACGTCCATGCCGAGCGTGGGCTCGTCCAAGAACACCACCTCGGGATCGGTGACGAACGCGCGCGCGAAGTTCATGCGCTGCCGCTGTCCGGTGGAGAGCCGGTTGATCCGGGTGTTCGCTTCCCGTTCGAGGCTGACGATCCCGATCAGCTCGTCCACCTTGGGCCAGGCTACGTGGGAGGGCATGCCGTAGAACTGGGAGAACATCCACAGTCACTCGCGCACGGTGAGGATGCCGTAGCCGCTCGACTCGCCGCCCGAGACCAGGCCGATGCGGCGCCGCACCTCGACCGCGTCGCGCACCACGTCGAAGCCGGCGACCTCGGCCTCTCCGGTGGTCGGGAACAGCAGCGTGGTCAGGATCTTGATGAAGGTGGTCTTCCCCGCGCCGTTGGGACCCAGGAGCCCGAAGATCTCGCCGCGCTCGATCCGTGCGTCCACCCCGGCGAGCGCCTGCACTTCGCCACCGCCGCGCGAGGCACGGAAGGTGCGTTTGAGGCTCCGCGCGACCACGGCGGGTTCGCTCGAAGATGCGTGGGAAGTCATGGGGGACGCAGGCTAGGTAAGCCGCGCGGGCGGTGTCAATCGACCGGCGACCCGGTGGTCGGGCGGCGCGCCGGTCGAGGAGCAAGGCGCGAACGAGCCAGGGGACGCTGGGGCGCGCTCGAGCGGCGACCCGCTGCGCTCGGAGGACTTTTCTCCTTCCTGACAGGCGGCGAACGAACCCTCTCGCTAGGATACGCCACATCTCTTGCGTAGCCGCGGCCGCAGTCCGACATGGTTGGCTCGCTCTCGTCTGCCCGAGGACTCCTCCGATGTCCCTTCGAGCCGTAGTGATCGCCTCCCTCCTCTTAGCACCCGCGGCCCACGCCCAGGGGACCACTCTGCGCGGTACGTTCCAGGACGGCACGACGCGGAGCGCCGTGCCAGGCGTACAGCTCACGCTGACCAGCTTCGCCGACACCGCCGACGTGCATCGAGCGACCGCGGGTGACGACGGCCGGTTCGAGATCGGCGGACTGGGGGTGCACAGCTACCGCCTCGAAGCGAAGAGGCTCGGCTACGCGCCGCTCAAGATCGTGATTCGCGTCACCAAGAAGGGCCAGGACCTGGGAGTTCTCCGGCGGCGTGACCGTCCAGGAGTCCCCGCCACCCGCGATCCAGAAGGGCGACACCACCGAATACCGAGCGGGAGCCGTGAAGGTGAACAAGGACGCGACCGCCGAGGACCTGGTGCAGAAGCTGCCCGGCGTGACGATGGAGAATGGGCAGGTCAAGGCTCATGGCGAGAACGTGCAGAACGTGCTCGTGAACGGCAGGCCGTTCTTCGGCAACGACCCCACCGCGGCGATGCGCAACCTGCCGGCCGACGTGGTGGACCGGATCCAGGTCTACGACCGGATGAGCGACCAGGCCGAATTCAGCGGGTTCGACGACGGCCAGTCGCAGAAGACCATGAACTTCATCCTGCGCGACGTGAGGGCCAAGTTCGGCAAGGTGTACGCCGGCTACGGCGATCAGGATCGTTACCAGGCCGGCGGCAGCGCCACCGTGATGCATGGGCCCACGCGACTCACCGCGATTGCGATGTCGAACAACATCAACCAGCGCAATTTCTCGCTCCAAGACTTGTTCGGGGGCCTGACCGGCATGGGCGGCAGCGGCGGAGGCCGCGGCCCGCGGATCATGATGTTCGGCGGTGGATTCCGCCCCGGGGGCGGCTCGGGCGACATGTTCCGGATGCGCGGCTTCGGTGGCGGCGCGTTTGATCCCAGCACCTTCCTGGTGGGCCAGGAGTCGGGCGTGAGCACGACCCACTCGGGTGGCCTCAACTACGTGGGCCAGTGGGGCAAGCGCCTATCGGTGAGCTCGAGCATCTTCGCCAACGACACCGACAACGAAAACCTGCAGACCTTGACGCGCCAGTACCTGCCGCCGCAAGACTCGATCACGTTCTACGACCAGCGGCAGGGCTCAGACAGTCGCAACCAGAACCCGCGCTTCGACGCGCGCATCGAGTGGTCACCCGATTCGCTCAACTCGGCGATCCTCCAGCCGCGGCTCTACTTCCAGAAGAACCGCGGCAACACCATCGGTGACGCCGCCAACACCACCGATCAGGGCGACGTGCGCAGCGCCGCCCACAGCCGGAGCTTCGACTCCGTGGACGGCAACAACCTCTCGAGCCGGCTCACGCTGCGCCATCGCTTCGCGAAGCGCGGACGCAACGTCTCGGCCGAGGTCAACGTGGGTCACATCCTCCGCGACGGTGACGGCTCGCAGCGCTCGCTCACCGACTACTACTCGGGCGCCGAAGCGAGCCACGATACGCTCGATCAGGTTTCCACGTCGCACACCGTGACGAACTCGCTCTCGACTCGCATCGCCTTCACCGAACCGATCGCCGCGTCCCTCCAGATCCAGGCGATCTACAACCCGTCGTTCACCCAGAGCGACGCCGACGCGCGCGCTCTGGGGCTGGACCTGCAGACCGGCGGCTACAGCGTGCCCGACAGCGCCCTGTCGAACTCCCACCGGAGTCGCCATGCGGTGCAGAACGGGGGCCTCGCGATGCTCTACACGCGTGGTCCGTGGAGGCTGCTCGGCAATACCAGCTGGCAGCGTGCGACGCTGCGCTCCGAGCAGACCTTCCCCCATGCGCACACCGTGGATCGTTCCTTCGAGGACCTGCTGCCCTCGATGGCGCTGACCGGCTCGTTCGCCAATCGGCGCAACGTTCGCCTGTCCTGGAGCACCTCGGCGGTGGCGCCCACGATCGGCCAGCTCCAGAACGTGGTGAACAACGCGAACCCGCTTTCACTCACGACCGGCAATCCCGACCTGCGCCCGACCTACGCCCACTCCCTCTCGCTGCGAATCTCGGAAGCGAACCCGCTCGAATCGAAGAGTAGGTTCCTGTTCGCGAACCTGTCGCGCACCTCCCGCTCGATCGGGACCTCGATTCTCACCGCTCCCACCGACACCACGGTGGACGGGGTGTTCCTGCCGCGCGGCACCCAGCTCACTCGGCCGGAGAACCTGGGCGACGCCTGGAGCGCGAATCTGTTCGGCGTCTACAGCCGCCCGACCAAGCTCTTGAAGAGCATCCTGAGTCTCAACGGCGGCGGCTCGTTCACGCGTACCCCCACACGCATCAACGGCGCGACCAACGTGAGTCGCGCGTACGCGATCCGCACCGGGCTCGTGCTGGCGAGCAATATCAGCCAGAACCTGGACTTCACGCTCTCCTACTGGGGCACCTACAACATCTCCCGCAACACGCTGAGCGCCGGCAACACCGGCGACTACTTCACGCACACGGCGGGTTTGCGATTCAATGCCGTCGCCCCGCACGGCATCGTGGTGCGCGAGGAGGTGAACCACAACCTGCAGAGCGGCGTGCCATCGGCCTACGGGCAAGACGTCGTGCTGTGGAACACCACGCTCGGGAAGAAAATGCTGAATGGGGATCGAGGGGAGTTCCGCATCACCGCCACCGACGTGCTGCGGCAAAACCGGAGCGTGACGCGCAGCATCACCGAGACCTACGTGCAGGACTCGCGCGATCGCACGCTCGGCCGTTTCGTGCAGGGAGTGTTCACCTACACCTTTAGGTGAGGTCCTAGGCGGCGGCGCGCGGTGGGGCGTCCAGCACCTCGCGCACCCTGCGCACCAGGACGTCGAGCGCATACGGCTTCTGAAGAAACGCCGAGCCGCGCTCCAGCACGCCGTGGCGCACGATGGCGTCGTCGCTATAGCCCGACACGAACAGCACGCGCAACCCGGGGCGGCGCGCGGTGAGATGCTGCGCCAGCGGACCGCCTCCCATGTGGGGCATCACCACGTCGGTGAGCAACAGATCGATGGTCCCCGGGTAGGCCTCGGCCACCCGGATCGCTTCGGCCCCGTGGTGAGCTTCCAGCACCGAATAGCCGTTGTCCTCCAAGATCTCGCGGGTCATGGCGCGCACCGGGTCCTCGTCTTCGACCAGCAGTACGGTCTCGGCCCCTCCGCGTGGCGGACCGGCGAGTGCGGCCGGTACCGCCGCCGGCGTGGTCTCGCTCGACCGCGGCAGGTGGGCCTTGAAGGTGGTGCCGATGTTGGGCTCGCTATAGACCCACAGGTGCCCGGCACACTGCTCGACGATCCCGTAGACGGTCGCGAGCCCAAGCCCGGTGCCGCGCCCACGCTCCTTGGTGGTGAAGAAGGGCTCGAAGATGTGGGGTAAGGTCGCGGCGTCCATCCCGCACCCGGTGTCGCTCACCGCCACGACCACGTGGGGGCCCGGGGTCACGCCCGCGTGCGTCTGGGCGTAGGCGCGGTCCAGCTCCACCAGCCCGACCTCGATCGTGAGCCGCCCGCCCCGTGGCATCGCGTCGCGCGCGTTGACCGCCAGGTTCAAGACCACTTGCTCGATCTGCCCGCGGTCGGCCTTGACCAGGGCCGGCTCGCCGGCGGGGAGCGTCACCAGATCGATGTCCTCACCGATCAGACGCCGCAACATGTCGTCCATGCCGAGCACGACGGCGTTCACGTCGAGCACCGTCGGCATCAGCATCTCGCGGCGGCTGAACGACAGGAGCTGGCGCGTGAGCAGGGCACCCCGGTCGCCCGCCTTGCGGATCTCGTCGACGTGGCGCCGCGCCGGATCGCCGGGGGAAAGACGCGACGCCAGGATCTCGCCGTGCCCCAGAATCGCCGCCAGCAGGTTGTTGAAATCGTGAGCCACTCCGCCGGCGAGCCTTCCCAGCGCCTCGATGCGCTGGGCGTGGCGGAGCTGATGCTCGAGCCGGCGCCGATCGGTGACATCGGTGGCGACCCCGATCACGCCGATCACGGTGCCTCCGGCATCGCGCAACGGCGAGTAGCAGGTCTCGAACGCCAAGCCGCCCACCTCGATCACCGACGTGAACTCCTGGCCCGCCATCGCCCGGTGCAGGTTGTCGATCGCCTCGGGCACGTCCCCGTAGAACTCGTAGGCCGAGCGCCCCACGACTTCGCCGGCCTCGAGGCCGAGCGCCGCCAACCCACGGCCCTCGGAGAGGGTGAAGGTTCCTTCGTGGTCGAGGGCGAACAGCACCACGGGAGCGTTCGCGATCACGGTGCGCAGCCGCTCCTTGGTCTTGTAGAGAGCCTCTTGCACCTCGCGGGCCTCGGTGACGTCCTGGAACTCGAGCATCATCGCGTCCTGCCCTTCCAGGTCGTAACGCGTCCCGGAGACGGTCGCGAGCCGCTCCGCTCCGTCGCGCGCGCGGACCCGACAATCGCGCGGGGCGAGTCCCCCGGAGGCGAACGCGGCGCGGTAGGCCTGCTCGAGTCGCGCCCACTCGTCCGCCGGATGGAGCGACGCCAGGTCGGTCGCCAGCAGCTCTTCCCGGGCATGCCCGGTCATCTTGCTGGCCATCGGATTCGCGAGCAGGATGCGTCCCCGCGCCAGCTCGACCACCACGATGGCCTTGCCGCTGCGCTCGAACAGCAGGCGATAACGCGATTCCGACTTGCGAAGGATCTCGAGGTCGCTGAGATCCTGGATCATCACCATCGCCTCCTGCGGCCGCCCGTCCGGCCCCTTGATGGGCAGCGCGCTCAAGTAGAGGTCCCGCACACCGTCCGCGTCCTCCTGCCGGAATTCGCGATGAACGACCCGATTGGTGTCGAGGGCCCGACGTACCGGGCAGTCGGCGCAATCTGCGCTCGGGCGGCGGCCCTCGAACTCCGAGCACACATCGCGGCAGGCGAGCCCCAACCAGGTCGGTGGGCTCTCCGGGCCGGGCGGGGCTCCCATCATCGCGTTGGTCCACGACACCGCGCGCGACGGGTCGGTCACGAACACCCGCACGTCGGAGCGATGGACGATCGCGGAGAATTTCTGACGCTCGCGGTCGAGCACCCGGAGCTGCTCGTCGAGGGTGCGGAACCAGCGCTCGTACTGGGCGCGCGTCGCCCGCGCCCGTGTGGCCTCGCCGCGCGCGGCGAGCCGCCAGGCGACGAGCGTGAGCGCGTGTTCGACCCATGCCTCGGCCCGCTTCTCCAGCGGGCCAGCGGCCGTGGCGCACACCACGCGGGTCGTGCCCTCGGCGGACGCGCACCAGACCCGCGGCGTGCCGTTGGCGGACGGCCGCGCTTCGTGGGCGTTACCGGGGTGGATCGACTCGCGGTCCGCGAGCGCCCCCGCGGCGGCCTCGCGAAACGAATCGCGCAGGCTGGCCGCCACGCGGTCTGGCTCGAGGCTCCAGTGCTCCCCCAGGACCTCACCCGGCTCGACGATGAACAGCGCCGTGAGGGCACCGACGGTGGCGGCGATGGCGCGCGCCGCCCCGGCCAGCCCTTCTTCGATCGGCTCGCTGTCGAGCGTCGCGAGCAGTGCTGCGAAGGAGTCCTGGTCCGGGGACGGGTGCCGTTCGACCGCCATGTCGCTTCCCTCGGCCTACGCGGCGTTGCGCGACACGTAGGCTCCCGCCAGCCAATCGGCCACCCGCTGTACCAGGGCCACGGCGGCGTCGTCGAAGGCGGCGACTTGGTGGCTGTCGATGTCGATCTGGGCGTGGATCGTATCCCCGGAGCGGATGAGCACCACCAGCTCGGAGCGTGTCGCGGTGCTGCACGCGAGGTAGTTGGCGATCAACCGCACGTCGGGGATGTTCAGGTTGCGCTTCTCGGCCACCGCGGTTCCGCACACGCCGCGACCCACGCCGATGAAGACGTGATCGGTGGGGGCGCCCACGAACGGGCCCAGGCGCAGCACCTCGTCGGGAAACAACTCGTAGATGCCGGTCCAGTGGAAGCGCGGGTCGCAGTCGTGAAGCTCTCGTACCGCCGCCTCGAGCAAGGTCTCGAAGCTGGCTCCCTCCTCCGCGTAGCCCTCGAGGCGCGCGATCAAGTGGTCGGCTTCCATGGTCCCCGGTCCGGTCCTTGGGTGGCAAGGAGCCGCCCGCGGTGGCGGCCCTTCCGGAGTGGTATCGGCGGCGGGCGCGGATCGCTTGACCCGGCGCGGGATCGCGTGTCTGGTCAGGCCTTTCGGGCCACCACCACGATGCGATCTCCCCATACCTGGAACGCCCGGGTGAGCGGGACGTTGAGCGCATCGATCATCCCCATCGCGAGGCGCTGCAACGGCGTCTTTTCGCCGTGGGGCGGCCCCGGCGGGATCTTGCTCTGCTCGAGCCGCAGCACCTCGAAGCCGACTGTCCGCAGCAGCGCCTGGAGCGAGCGGGGCGTGAACTCCCACAGATGATAGGGCGGCTCGCGCAGCACGATCCCACCGGGGAGGTGTCGATAGAGTCCCAGGGCCAGCGAGCGGGCGAGCGAGTGGGTGGTGATGGGGCCGCGCAGGTAGAGATGTCCGCCGCGCCTCAGCACTCGCGCCACCTCGGCCACCAGGGCGTGGCAGTCCGGGACGTGCTCGAGCACGTCGCCCAGGTAGACCAGATCGAAGGAGGAAGGTGGGAACCCCGCCTCGGCGAGCTCGCCGCGAACCACGTCGAGACCCAACGAGAGGGCGTGCCCCACCGCGTCGGCCGAGAGCTCGACGCCCTTCGCCTGCCAGCCACGCTCGGTCGCCTGCTTGAGCAACCAGCCGCCGGCACACCCCACCTCGAGCAGCCTTCCTCGAGGAACCAATCGTTCGAACGACTCGAGCAGGTTCCGATTCTCGTCGCGGAACGCGTCTTCGGCGAAGTAACTGGTGCGGCTCCGCCCGCAACGGAAGTCCTGCTCGAAGTAGGAGGCGGTATAGAGCCGGGCCAGGGAGGCGCCGGTGGGTTGAACGCTCAGGAATCGCAAGCCGCACGTCCGGCACTCGACCAGCGGAAACGCCTGTCCTCGGTACTCGTAGCGTAACGGGAGGGCGCGGAGCTTGTGTCCGCCGCACGAGCCGCAGCGAGTGAGCGTGCGCGTGGCGAGAGTCCGCGGAACCCCCGGCGGGCGCGCGCCGCGGCGCTCGTCAGGGGGCGACGAGGCGTGCCGCATCGTGGGTCGCCGAGCGTCGAGGGGCGGCCAACGCGCGCTCGATCGCGGCCCCGCCGAGCACCCGGTCGCCGTCGTAGAGCACGCACGACTGCCCCGGCGTGACCGCCGCCTGCGGCTCGTCGAACCGGATCTCGGCGCCGCCGTCCGCGCGCGGGAACACGCGCCCCCGCGCCGGCGCGTGGTGATAGCGGATCTGGACCTCGACCGGCGCGCCGGGCCCGGGGGGCGAGGGAACCAGCCAATTCATCGACGCCGTGACCAACCCGGGGGCATCGAGCGCCGCACGGCTGCCCAGCGTGATGGTGTTGCTCGATGCATCGATTCCGGTCACGTAGAGCGGCTCGCGCGCGGCGATCCCGAGGCCCCGGCGCTGGCCCACCGTGTAGTGCAAGATCCCCCGATGGGTGCCGAGCGGGCGCCCCTCGGAGTCCACGAAGGGGCCCGGCGTGGTGCCCCGGCGATCGCCCAGGGACTGGGTGACGAATCCTGCGTAGTCACCGTCGGGAACGAAGCACAGATCCTGGCTCTCGGGCTTCGCCCATACCTCGAGACCCAGGCGCTCCGCGTGCGCGCGCACCGCCTGCTTGTCCATGCCGCCGAGCGGAAACACCGCGCGTGGCAGCACGTCGTAGGGAATCAGCGCCAGCGCGTACGACTGGTCCTTGTCGCGGTCCATCGCGCGCATCAGCTTCCACGAGCCGTCCGCGCAGCGCTCGATGCGAGCGTAGTGGCCGGTGGCGAGCACCTCGGCGCCGATCAGCTCCATGCGCGAGACCAGATCGCCGAACTTGAGATGCTGGTTGCAGAGCGCGCACGGATAAGGGGTGCGCCCCGTCGCGTAGGCGTCCAAGAAGGGCTGGAGCACGCGCTGGCGAAACACCTCCTCGGCCTCGACCACGTAGTGGGGAAAGCCCATGCGGCGCGCCACCGCGCGCGCATCCTCGATCGCGTCCAGCGTGCAGCAGGCGCGCGGGCTGAGGGGCGACGTGCCGTAGCACCACAGCTTGAGCGTCACGCCCGTCACCTCGGCGCCCTGCTCGGCGAGCAAGGCGGCCGCCACGCACGAGTCGACGCCGCCGCTCATCGCGGCCAGCACCTTGCTGCGGCTCACGCGCCGCCTCCGGAAACCCCTGCGGCGGAGCCACGCGCCGCGGCCACGGCGGGGCCGAGTGCCGCGAGCGTCGTCTCGATCTCGGCTTCGGCGGTGGTGCGACCGAGCGAGAAGCGCAGCGCGCACACCGCCAGCGCGCGCGGCACTCCCATCGCCGAGAGCACGGGCGAAGGCTCGACCGCTCCGCTCGCGCACGCGGCGCCCGCCGATACCGCGATGCCAGCGGCGTCCAGCGCCATCAGCAGCCGGTCGCTGCGGGCATCGGGGAACGATGCGTTCACGGTGTTGGGGAGCCGCGGGGCTGCCTCGCCGTGGATCACCAGGTCGGGCACCTGCGCGCGCATCCCGGCTTCGAGACGGGCACGCAGCGCGGCCAGGCGCGGCGCCTCGGTGGCCAGCTCGCCCGCCGCCGCCTCGGCGGCCAGGCCGAGCCCCACGATTCCCGACACGTTCTCGGTGCCGCCGCGCCGACCACCCTCGTGGCTGCTGCCGCGGAACAGCGGCTTGAGCGGCGCGCCGCGACGCACGATCAGCGCCGCCGCGCCCTTGGGGCCGCCGATCTTGTGCCCCGAGACCACCAGGTAGTCGACGCCCAGGGCATCGAAGTCGATCGGCACCTTGCCCGCGGCCTGCACGGCGTCGCAGAGCACGAGGGCCCCCGCGTCGCGCGCGATCCGGACCGCGTGCTCGAGCGGCTGGAGCACACCGGTCTCGTTGTTGGCGAGCATCAGGGCCACCACCGAGGTCCCGGGGGCGAGCCGGATCGCGGCGGGCGTGACGCGCCCCTCCGGGCCAACCGGTAGGTGGTCGACCGCGAACCCCTGCTCGGCCAGCACCTCGGCCGCGCCGTGCATCGCGTGGTGCTCGACCGCCGAGATCGCGATGCGGCGGCCGCGCGCAGCACGGCTCCAGGCCGCGCCAAGCAACGCGAGGTGGTCTCCCTCGGTGCCCCCGCTCACGAACACCACCTCGTCGGGGCGCGCATGGACCAGCGAAGCCACCTGGGCCCGCGCACGCTCGAGCGCGGCCCGCGCGCGCTGCCCCTCGCGGTGCAGACTGGACGGGTTGGCGGGGTGGTCGGCGAGCGATGCACGCATCGCCTCGATCACCTCGGGCCTCACCGGGGTCGACGCGTTGTGGTCCAGGTAAATCAAGAGGTTTCCCTTCGCGTGGCGAGCGTCGAGCCACCGGGCTTAGGCGGAACCGATCGCCGCGTTGGGTCGGGCACGTCGCGCTCGCGACCTACGGCTGGACGAACTTCTCCAGCACCTCGATGCTCTCCTTGGCGCTCGCCGCCTCGGGAGAGTTGGGGCCGGTCTCGATCACCTTTTTCCACATCCGGATCGCATCGCGGTAGATGCCGGCATCCGCAAATGCCACCCCGAGGGTGAAGTAGGCGCAGTAGGCGCCGGGGCGCTCCCGGATGGTCTCGCGCAGCACGTCGACCGACTCCTGATGCTTGCCCTCCGCGTAGAGGGAGCTTGCCAGGCGGCACGAGGCGATGGAATCCCCGGGCGAGACCTCCATGGCCTGGCGGTAGGTCTGCTGCGCCAAATCGGAGTGGTTGGAAGCGTCGAGCGCGATGCCCAGGTTGACCAGTACCTTCGGGTCCTTGGGTCTGAGCCGGCTCGCCTTCGTGAAGATGCGGGTCGCCTCGACCGGGCGCTCACGGTCGAGGTACATCACGCCCAGCCGCCACAGGTTGTCGAACTTGGTGGAATCGCGGGCCACCGCCTTTTCGAGGATCTGAAGACTGTCCACTACCACGGCCGGCCGAGCGGCCCGGGCCTGGCCGGCGACGAGCAGCGCCCCCCACAGTGACACTGAAACGGCCACCAGGCGACGGAACGATCTGCTCACGACGCGCAACCCTCCCCGAGAGACGGCCTTCCAAACGGCGTACGAGAGTATCACGGGCGCGTGCGACCGCCAACGCGCCCGGCTTCGATCACACCTTGAGCGCCGCCGACCGCGCGAGCGCCTGGTCGACGTCCGCCCACAGATCCTCTAGGTCCTCGATGCCGACCGAGAGCCTCACCAGACCTTCGGGAATCCCCGCCTTCGCGCGCCCCGCCGCACCCAACTGGACGTGCGAGGTGTGGGCCGGCAGGCTCGCCAGCGAATCCACCCCCCCGAGGCTCGGCCCGTGCCGGACGATCTGCAGCGAATCCACCATGGCCGCCGCCGCTTCTCCGCCACCGCGCACGTCGATGGAGACCACGGGACCGAAGCCGAGCTTCATCTGGCGCATCGCCAGCGCGTGGCCCGGGTGCGCGGTAAGCCCGGGATAGAGCACCTGGGCCACGCCCGGATGATCGGCGAGACGCCGCGCCAGCTGCAGCGCGTTGTCGTTCGCGGCCGCCACGCGCAAGGGCATCGTCTTCAAGCTCCGCTCGATCTGCCAAGCGATCGTCGGATCGGGCACCGGGCCGAACACCTTGCGCACCCTCCACAGCTTCTCCAGGCGCTCCGCGGATCCTAGGGCGGCTCCCGCCAGCAGGTCGCCATGCCCGCCGATCGACTTGGTGGCGCTGTAGAGCACCAGATCGGCGCCCAGCGCAAGCGGCTGCTGGCCCACCGGCGAGGCGAAGGTGTTGTCCACGCTGAGCAGGGCCTGATGCCGATGCGCCAGGTCCGCCGCGCGCCCGATGTCGACCAGGCATAGGGTCGGATTCGTGGGCGACTCGACGTGAAGCAGCCGCGTTTCCTTGCGGAAGACCCGCTCCCAGCTGTCCGGGTCGCGAGCATCCACCAGGTCTACCGTCCACCCGAAGTGCTCGGCCCCCCACGTGACCAGGTCGTGGGTACCGCCGTAGCACTGGTGCAGCGCGATCACGTGGTCCCCCGCCCTGAGGTTCGCGAGCAGGGCCGCGGCGATCGCCGCCACGCCCGAGGAGAACAGGAGCGCCGTCTCCGCGCCTTCGAGGCCTGCCAAGCGCTGTTCGCACGCGCGCAGCGTGGGGTGACCGTCGCGTTGGTAGTAGGCCCCGCTGGCGTGCTTGTCGCGCTCGGCGCGCAAGGCGTCGAGACTGGGAAAGGAGAACGTGGCCGAGTGAACGATCGGCGTGCTCACGGGGCCCGGCTTCACCGGATGCGACCCGTGCACGGCGCGCGTCCGGATCCCGCGGGCGGGGCGAGGCGTTTCTTCGGAGTTCTTCACGGTCGGCTCCTTCGCCTCCCTGAAGCGGGAGGTTGGCAAGACTCGAGGCCACGGCTACAGTCCGGGGCATTCTACCATCAGGGTCGCGCCCCGGAACGCATCCGGTGGACGCGGGCGATCACGGAAGCTGACGCCATGGCACGCCCGATCATCACCTTCACCTCGGACTTCGGCAGCGACGACTGGTTCGTGGGGGTCGTCCACGGCGTGCTCTACGGGATTTGCCCGGAAGCCAGGGTCGTCGACCTCGCGCACCAGATCCCTCCTGGGCACGTCGCGCATGCCGCGTTCGTGCTCGAGGCGGCGGCGCCGGACTTCCCGCCCGAGACCGTGCACCTCGCGGTGGTGGACCCCGGGGTGGGCACGGGGCGGCGTGCGCTCGCGGCGCGCGCGCACGGTCAGTGGTTCGTGGGCCCCGACAACGGCCTGCTCGAATGGGCGGCCTGCGATCCCAAGGCCGAGTTCCGCAGCCTCACCGAAGAGCGCTATTTCCGGCAACCGGTGAGCCGCACCTTCCACGGCCGCGACGTGTTCGCCCCGGTGGCCGCCCACCTGGCGCGAGGCGAACCGTTCGAGAGGCTGGGCCAAGCGATCCGCGATCCGGTGCGCCTGACCGGTTCTGTCGTGCGGCGCGTCGACGGTACGCTGGCCGGCCGCGTGATGCTGGTGGATCGTTTCGGCAATGCCCTCACCAACCTGACCGAGGGCGACCTGACGGACGCCTTCCCGACCCTGCCCGAGACCCACCTCGAGGTCGTGGTCGCCGGGCGCGTGGTGTCGGGGCTCGCCCGCTCGTATGGCGACTCGCCAGTGGGCACCTTGCTCGCGCTGGTGGGCTCGAGCGGACGGCTCGAGATCGCCCAGGTGGGCGGCAACGCCGCCGAGCGCCTTGGGCTCGGCGAGGGCGACCCGGTGGCGGTGCGCGCCCGTCGCTGACGGCGAACCGGGGCGAGACGCCGCGGCCACCCGGATCACGGGTGGCCGCTATGCTCGACCTGAGATCGCCTAACGGTTGTTCTTGGGCGTGGTCGCCGTCTCGTGCGTCTTGCGCCGGTCGGCGGGCGCTGCACCGTCCTCCGGCCCGACCGCGGTGAGCAGCTTGCTCGCGCGCGGGAACAGCTCGAGCGCCGCCGAGAGCTGAGAGTCATCTTCCACCAGGATACGGTAGCGAGGCAGCGAGCCGACCGTTGCGCTCGCCAGCTCGGAGCGGATCTGGCGCAGCATGAAAGGCCGGTCGGACTCCCAGACCGAGTCGACCGCCACCTTGCGCGCGTCCATGATCTTGCGCAGGTGGGCCCAATCTTGGTCGCTCAGCTTGAAATCCTTGTCGAAGCTCTGGGCCGTCCAGTGCTGGCCCTTCATCTGGGCGAGATGGCTGGTCGCCCACTCGAAGAACACGCGCTTCTGGATCATGTCCACCTCGACCCGGGTGAGCGGCTGCGGATCCGGGATCACCTGGTCCGGCAGGATGCCGCCTCCGCCGTACACCGTGCGCCCGACCCCGGTCTTGAACTTGGGCCGCGCCGCCAGCTCGGAATCCGTGGGAGCGTCTTCCTTCCAGGCGTCGAGCGTGTACTCGCTTGCGTCGTTCGCCTTCGAGTAGTCGCGCTGGATCAAGCGTCCACTCGGCGTGTAGTACTTGGCGATCGTGAGCAGCAGCTTCGAGCCATCGGAGAGGTTGAACTGGTTCTGCACCAGTCCCTTTCCGAATGAGTTGGTGCCGGCGACCAACCCGCGGTCCAGGTCCTGCACCGCACCGGCGACGATCTCGGAGGCCGAGGCGCTGCCGTGGTCAATGAGCACCACGAGCGGCCCCTGGAGCTGCTTGGGTCGATCGCTGCTGTAGTAGTCGGCGTTGGCGGACGAGATGCGGCCGCGCGTGTACACCACCTTGCGGCTGCTCGGCACGAGCTGGTCCAGCACGTCGACCGCCTGGGACAGCAGCCCCCCCGAGTTGGCCCTGAGGTCGAGCAGCAACGACTTCATGCCCTGCTGGCGCAGGCTGGTGAGCGCCTTCTCGAGCTCTTCTCCCGTGGTCTGCGAGAAGCGGATCACACGCACGTAGCCCACCCCGGGCCGGATCATGAAGGCGTACGGGACGCTCTCGATCGGGATCTTGGCGCGCTCGATCGAGAAGTGGAGCGGCGCCGCCTCGCCCTCGCGCTCGATCGTGACCGCGACCACGGTGCCCGAGGGACCGCGCAGCAGGCGGAACACGTCGTCGTTGGTGATCGTCTTCGACACCGGTTGGCCGTCGATCTCGACGATTCGGTCGCCGGCGCGGATGCCGAGTCGATAGGACGGCGTGCCCTCGAGCGGCGAGATCACCCGGATCGCGCCATCCTGGATGTCGAACTGGATCCCGATGCCGGAGTACTCGCCGTGGAATTCTTCGTCCATCCGGCGCGCCCGCTGCGGCTGCAGGAACACCGAGTGCGGGTCCAGCGTGCGCAGCATCCCGTCGATCGCTCCCTTGACGAGCTTCGGGTTGTCGGGAGGCTCGACGTAGTTGTTCTGCACCAGGTAGAGCACCTGGGAGAAGAGGTCCAGCTGGCTGCGCAGGTCGTCCGTGGCGAACAGTCCGCGGGCCATACCGAAGCCGAGCAGCAGGGACAGGCCCATGGCCACCGCGAGGGGGCCTAGCGAGTTGCGTCGAAACGAGGCCATGAGGAGGTTCCTAAACGGGTAGGGGTGCTAGGTCGCCGCAGCGCGGGCTTTCAGTCGGCCCAATCGCTCGGCAGCCGCTTCCAGTGTCTCTCGCCGGCGCGCGAAGTGGAAGCGCACGCGCTGCCGCCCGGCCGCCGGATCGGAATAGAAGCTCGACCCGGGAACCGCGGCGACACCCCCGTCCTCGACCAGGAAACGCGCGAACGCCACGTCGTCCGAGAAGCCGAATGAAGAGATGTCGGTCATGACGTAATAAGCCCCACGAGGTCGAAACGTCCGGAACCCGGCGGCCTCGAGCACGGGCAGAAGAAAATTGCGACGCTCTGAGTACGATGCGCCGAGTCCTCGATAGTATTCATCCGGCAAGGATAACGCCACCGCCGCGGCTTCCTGGAGAGGGGCGGGGGCGCCCACCGTCAGGAAGTCGTGAACTTTGCGGATCGCACTGGTCAGCGCCGGCGGCGCCAGGCAATAGCCGATGCGCCAGCCGGTGACGCCATAGGTCTTCGAGATCCCGCTGATCGTCACGGTGCGCTCCCGCATCCCTTCGAGCGAGGCGAGCGACACGTGCTCGGTTCCGTCGTACACGATGTGCTCGTAGATCTCGTCGGTCACCGCCACCACGTCCCACTTGCGGCACAGCGCGGCGATCGTTTCCAACTCGTCACGACGGAATACCTTGCCGGTCGGGTTGTTGGGAGTATTGATGACGATCGCCTTGGTTCGGTTTCCGAATGCGGCCTCGAGCTCGGACGTATCGAAGAACCAATCGGGCTCGCGCAGCCGCACGAAGCGCGGCCTCGCGCCGCACAGGATGGCGTCGGGGCCATAGTTCTCGTAGAACGGCTCGAACACGATCACTTCCTCGCCCGGATTCACGACCGCGAGCAGCGTTGCGATCATGCATTCGGTGGAGCCGCAACACACCGTGACCTCGGTCTCGGGGTCGTAGCTAAGCCCGGTGAACCGCTCGGTCTTGGCCACGAGAGCGTTGCGCAATCTCTGAGCGCCCCAGGTGATCGCGTACTGATTGACATCCGCGTGGACCGCCTCGGCAGCCGCCTCCTTGAGGGGCGTGGGCGCGGGAAAATCGGGGAACCCCTGAGCCAGGTTGACGCCGCCATGACGCTGGCACAGGCGCGTCATCTCGCGGATCACGGACTCCGTGAACTGAGTGCTTCGGTGGGAAACCAGGGGCCGCATCAGACGATGAGTGTACCGCGCTCCGCCCGAGGTCCCAACGAGCGTTTTGCACGATCGGTTTGACTTCGCAATGACGCTCCTCCAGGTTCCCGCCGTGGACGCCCAGCGCGGCATCGCCCGAAGGATGGTGATCGGCCTTCCGCGTGAGCTCTCGCCGTCCTGGGAGCGTGACTTCGCGGGCTATCCGCCGGCCGGCGTGATCCTGTTCTCCCGCGATTTTCGCGATCTCGAGGACTTGCGACGATTGACCGCTCGGTTGCGCTCGCTCGCGGGCGCGCGCCGGATCTTCCTCGCGATCGACGAGGAGGGCGGCTTCGTCTCGCAGCTCGCCGGGCACTTCGTCGTTCCACCGAACGCCCAGCTGCTCGCCCGCGGCGCGGCACCCGGGGATCTCTCGTGCGTGGCACGGGTCACGGGGGAGCGCCTGCGCGCGCTCGGGCTGGACTGGAACTTTGCCCCGGTCGCGGACGTGCGCTCACAGTCCCGCAATCCGGTGATCGGCCCGCGCGCCTTTGGCGACCAGCCGGAGGCGGTGGCGCGGGCAGTCCGTGAGACGCTGCGCGGCTTCCATGCGGCCCACCTGGCCTCGTGCCTCAAACACTTTCCCGGGCACGGCGATACGACGCTCGACTCGCACCTGGCTCTGCCCCTGTGCGAGGTCGATCGCGACCGGCTCGAGTCGCGGGAGTTGCCGCCCTTTGGCCAGAACCTCGACGCCGACGCGATCATGACCGCGCACGTGATCTATCCGGCCTTGGACCGTGATTGGCCGGCCACTTTTTCGCGCCCGATCGTTCACGACCTGCTGCGCGAGCGCCTTGGCTTCGGTGGAGTCGCGATCACCGACGCCCTCGAGATGAAAGGCGCGTCCGGCGAGCGGCCGCTCGCGGAAGCCGCGCGTCTCTCGCTCGAGGCGGGGTGTGATCTGGTGTTGTTCGCCTTCCACGACGAAGAGGTGCGGCGCGTCAGGCTCGAGTTGGCGGACGCCCTGGTGGAGGGCCGGCTCGAGCGCACGGCGTTCGACCAGGCCCGCGCGAGGCTCTCCGCGCTCGATGCGCGCCGCCCACCGCCCGACCAGGCAACCCTCGCGAAGCCGATCGAGTCGCTCACGCCGCCCGACTGGGTCGCGCGCCTCGAGGCGATCGTGGAGCGGGGGCTCGAGATCCGCGGCGGTCTGCCGGCCCATGCCGGGCCGTGGCGCATCACCGAGCCCGTGTTCCCTCACGGCCCCACGTTCGCGAGCGAGCTCCAGTCGCTCGGCCTCGAGCTGGCCACCGACTCGCCGGCCTTCGAGGTGGTGGCGGTGATGGCGCGCTTGCCGCTGCCAGCCGAGGAAACGGAGCGTCTGAGAGGCCTGTGTCGCGCGCGCCCCACCGCCCTGGTGGGCCTTCAGAACGACGCCTTCTTGGAAGATCTTCCGGAGGCGGCGCTGCGCATCTCGGCCGCCGACGCAACGCCGCTGACGCGGCGCGTCGTGGCGCGGGCGCTGTCGAGGTCGCGAGCCGACGTCCGTTCCTAGGCCCCGCGCGGTGCCAGCGCCGGCGCGACTCGGCTGCGGAGAGAGTTTCGTGGGCCAAAGCAGGTGAGCGCGAGGCGCACCCGCTGCTCGAGTGAGGCATCGGTAGCTGTTTCGCAGCGAGCCGCTGCCCGCCGCGCCTCGTCCGCGCGGAAACCGAGCGCTCTCAGCCACGGAACGACCTCTTGGGCCGCGGCCCTTGCCTGGGTCTGCACCGCGTTGCGGCGCTCTTCGTCGGCCACCCGCACCGCCATTTCCTGTCTCCGAGTTTCCGCCGCTCGCCGCGCCGCTGCGCGCTTGTGACGCATGAACTCGGCTCCAAACGTGCAT
>VBOY01000074.1:0-27056 GCA_005893295.1 Candidatus Eiseniibacteriota bacterium
GCTATGGCGTGGCGTTGACCCCGGACCAGGCATATGCCGAGAAGGAGAGCCGGATCATCACCGGGGCGGCAGGTGTGTACTACCGCATGGGCAACGAGAGCCTTCGCGTGGATCGCCCCAAGGAGGCCTACGCGCGATTCGTCAAGGCTCGCGAGTTCGCGCCCGGGTACCGCGATCTCGAGCGACGCATCGAGCAAGCCTACGAGCGGGCGGTGGTACGCGTGGCGATCCTGCCGTTCGCGAACCAGACCGACGTGGCGGGACTTTCGAAAGATCTCGCGGACCGGATCTACGCCGCGGTGGCGCGCCAGGTGGCTCCTCCCCGGTTCCAGTTCACCGAGCTTAAGGGGCGCGACGAGATCTACTCGGTCGTCACCGTTGCCCAGCTCGAGGATCTATCGCGCGACGAGGCCTTGGCGGTGGGGAAGCGTCTCGGAGTGGACCGGGTCGTGGCCGGTCGTTTCTACGGGCTGCGCTCGAGCAGCGAGTCGGACAGCTATGGCCAGACCATCTACCGGAAGACGGTCGAGCGCGACACCGGCAACGTCACCCACGTGCGTTACGCGGAATCGGACCTGCGAGTGATCGCGCGCGAGCGCCGGGTCCAGGCCCGCTACGAGTTCATGGTGCTCGACGTGCGCCATGGCGCGGTGGTGGCGAGCCGGTCGGAACCGGTGGAAGCCGTGGCCCGCACGATCTGGACCGATTACCGGCCTTCGGGCGACTGCAAGGACTACTGCCTGGCGCCGCCCGATCTCGAGCGCGACGACCCTCTGCAAGCGAGGCGGGCCGAGGAGCGGTGGTCCAGCCACTGCGGCTCATGGGCCCTGCCCGACCTGCTGGAGCGGGCCCGCGACCGTTCCGGTCGGGAGCGCTACGAGGGGCGCTACTTGCACGAGTTCGCCGACGCCGAGCGACCGGTGTTCCTGGGCGAGCTGCCCGGCGAGGACGATCTCGCGCGGCTGGCTCTCGACGACGTCTGGCGTCCGGTGTTCGACGTGCTGCGCGAGCTGGATCTCGAGGACTGAGGCCGCTCACGGTCCTGGCTCGCCCAGCGCCCGCAGCGAATCGGCCGCCTCGGCGGCGAACGGGCCCTTCAACAAGCCGCGATAGAAGCGGGCCGCCCGGCGCGCGTCGCCGAGCGCTCGGTAGGCGCGTGCGATCCTCAAGTCCAAGTCCGGCTCGGCGCCCACGCGCCGTTGCCTAAGGTACCAGGAAAGAGCCGCTCGCCAGTCGTGCTTCAGCTCGGCGATGGCGCCGCGCCTCTCGGCGTAGTAGGCGATCCGGGGATCGACGGCGTGGGCCTCCTCGAGGTCCGCCTCGGCCAGATCGAGACGGCCCTCGGTCAGGTCGAGCGTGGCGCGGAAGCTGCTCGCGGTGGCATGAAACGGGGAGGCCGCGATCTGGCGGTCCAGATCGGCGCGTAACGCGGCGCGAAAGGCCGGATCGGCGAAACCGGCCCGCACTTTGGCGAGCCCCGCGCTTCCTGCCGGCAGAATGTGGTAGGTGAAGCGGTCCACCAGCCCCACCGGAGCGCCTGCGCGGCGCACGTAGACCGCGGCGACGTCGTCCGCGAACACCAGTGCCCAGGCGGCATCGGCGTCGGCGAAGTCCTTGAGCGAGTCCCCGGTGGCGCCGAAGCGGCGCGTGAGCACGAAGTCCGGCCGATAGCGCTGGTTGAGCGCCAGCCAGCCGTCGCGGTTGGCGTGGGCCTCCATGTAGGTCTGGCGTTCCACCGGACTGCCGGCCTGGTGGATGTCGAGGAACGGCAGCCGCCCTCGATCGGGCCAGAACCGCCACAACATGTAGCCCCCGAATTCGAAGCTGTTGAACGCGCGGCCGCGAATCCCGTGGGCGGCGATGAAATCGCAGGCGCGCACGGGGACCGAGGTGGGCACGATCCGGTAGCCGAACGACACGTCCCGGCGAGACAGCTCTCCCACGTAGAGAACCGCGAGCACCGCCGCGCAGGCCCACGCCGGGGCGGCGCGCGCCTGCGGGCGATGCGCGAGATGCCATTCCGAAAGGCCGCGGGCCAAGAACGGCACCGCGACCAGGGCCCAGAAGCCTAAGAAACGGCCCGAAAGCACGGCCTGCGCGGTGAAAGCGACGCAGATCACCGCCTCGACGGCGTCGAAGCGCCGCTGGCGCGCGCGCATTACCAGGAGCACCGGCCAAAGCGCGAGCAGGAACGGCGCGCCATTCCAGCGGTTCCAACGGAGATCGAAGGGGAGCAGCTCGCCGATCGCGCGATAGATCGGCTCGTTTCGTTGCTGCAACACGTAGGCGAACGGCTGCCACAACGCGCGCCAGCCGTAGGGATTGACGAACGAGACCGCGGCCGCCGCGATGCCGATCGCCCAGAGCGGCAACCCGCGCCCGCGTGGCTCGCCGCGGCTCGCCGCGGGTCGATCGAAGAGAGCGTAGATCCCGACCAGCAGGAACCCCAGCACGTAGGACACGTGCGTGTTCACCCACACCCAGAGCAGGCCAACCAGCCAGGGCGAGCGCCCGCGCTGGCCCGCGCGGCACTGCTCGAGCACCAGCAGCACCGCTGCAAGCCAGACTGCGGCCAGCGTTTCGGGCCTCACCTGGGCTCGCTGGTGGTAGACCAGCGCGCATGCCACGAGCGTGAGCGCGAGCCACGGCCCGCGGGCCCCGAGGACGCGCGCCGCCTTCCACAGCAAGCCGAACGCCGCCAGCGTCGTGGCCCACCGCCACAGCAGGAGCCCTAGCTCTCCGAGCGCAGCCCACCACGGATAGACGAGGAAGCGAAAGAGCCACGAGTAGGACGAGGTCGTGTCGATCGTTCCGTAGGTCGGCCAGCTCCACACTTGGAGCGTCGGGATCGCGTGCGTCGTCCAAATCGCGCGCCCGACGGCGAGATGCTGCCAGACGTCGGTCTCGTAGATGCGGGTCGTGGCCGCGAGCAGCACGCACGCGGCCGCGAGCAGGGTGAGAATGATCTCGTCGCGCGAAGGGAAGGGAGGGGCGTGGGTGGGGACCGAAGCGGGCGCGCCGGGAGCCGCCTGAGCTTGGCGGCGCTTCGCCTTCGCCATCAGGGGACGGAGTGCTCCACCGCCCGCGGGTCGCCTGTGAGCCCGCGGTGCTCGCGCGCGATCCGCATCACGATCCACAGCCACACCAGCGTGAGCGCGAAGTTCGCCCAGGCGAAGGAGCGCGCGCCGAACCCGAGCATCGAGCCCACGAACACCAACGCCGCCGAGGTGAGATCGCCCATGCGCCAGAAGAAGCCGTCGATCGCCGCCTTGGCCTTGTATTTCGCCTCGCGCGAGGTGGGCAGGAACAGGGCATGGCGCACCGTGTTGTTGAGCGAATAGTCGGTGGCGTTCTCGGCGATCTTGACGCCCCGGATCAGGCCCAGCAGCGGCACGGTGGCGAGCAACGCATAACCGCCGAGGGCGATCAGGGGAAGGACGAACAGGGCGACCCGCACGCCCACCTTGGTCACCAGGCGCGAGACCAGGAAGGTCTGGGCGAGAGCCCCGACCAAGTTCACCCAGAAGAAGAAGTCGGCGTAGAAGGTGCCGATGAACTGCTTCTTGAACGCGTCCGGGTCGGCGGTGTGGGCGGCGCCGAGCGCCTGGCCCGCGGCTGCCGCGACCGTCTTGCCGAGGATGTACTCGCCGGTCGAGTTGACCGCGTTGAGCAGCAGGATCAGGAACGCGATCAGCAGGAGGTAGCGCTCCTTGCCGATCAGCTCGAACCCGCCCGCGCGCCCGAGCGGCGCCTCCTGACTCACGGTCTCGCCGCGCGCCCCCCGAGCCGCGTTTCGAGCGTGCACCAGCCGCGACAGCACGATGGAGGCGACCAGCACCGCGGCCGCGACCAGCATCGGCGTGGCGACGCCGAGCGTGCGGATGAGCGGCTTGGCGAGCCACGCGCCGAAGATCGCCCCGGTGCTCGAGCCGATGGCGACCAGTGCGAGCAAACGCCGGCCCTGCTCGGGCGTGTACACGTCGTTCGCGAACGCCCAGAACTGCGCCGTCACCATGACGTTGAAGATCCCGACCCACAGGAAGAAGGCGATGCCGACCCACGGCAACGGGCTTTGCGCCAGCCCGTAGAAGATCACCAGGTTGAAGACGAAGAACAGCGTCACCCACGTGATGAGTCGGATCCGGCTCACGCGGCTCGCGAGCCGGCCGTAGGCCGGGACCAGCAACAGCAGCAGCAGCGCTTGCCCGGCCGCCGAGTAGCTCTTCACCTCGGCGCCCGCTCCGCCCAAGATCAGCGCCTCGCGCAGCGGCTTGATGACGTAGTAGGCGGAGAGCAGCAGGAAGGCGTTGACGGCGAGCAACGTCGTCGCCAGCCCTTCGCCGGCGTGCACCTCGCCGAACGGCGCGAGCGCCCGCTCGAGCGCCCCGCCGGGCTTGGGATTCAAGGGCGTGCTCATCGGGCTCTCCGGGAGGGCTCGAGGACCAATTGGTCCAGGCGCACCACCGGGCCTCGCCACGGCACGCGATAGACCTCGAGGCGTGCCGCGCGATCGCCCCCGCAGGGCAGGACGAGCCGGGCGAAGTGATAGGTGGTCTTCTGGTAGGAACGAGCGGGGTCGAGCCACAAGCCCGACGGCATCGGCTGCGCGAGGCTCGCGCGCCGCTCGCGCGAGCTCACCCGGTGGAGCGGCGCGCCGCCTCCGCCCAGCGTGACGTGCCAGAAGCCGCCGCCCCGCCGGTCGGCCACGAACGCGCGATGGTAGAGATGTTCGTGCCCGGCGAGCACCGCCGTCACCCGGTGCGCGGCGCACAGCTCGAGCAGGCGCTCGCGGCGCGCCGGCACGGGATCGCCGGCCGAGTCCGGCGCCCAGTCGTGCAGGTAGTGGCCCGCGCTCACCAGCGGATGGTGCTGGACGACGAACCGGTAGCGAGCCGGGAGCGCCAGCATCGAGTCGGCCCAGGCGAGCTGCTGGTCGGCCAGCGCGCGCTCGAGCGAATCCGGATAGTCGTTGTGGACATCGGCCAAGGGGTCGGTTTCCAGGAACAGGAAGCGAGCGCCCGCGCGTGGAACGTCCACTGCGTACCAGTACCGCTCCCGTGCGCGCGGCGCTCCCATCGCGACGTCCCAGTTCCCCCGGGCGACCGGATCCCACAGGCGCTCGTGATTGCCGGGCGCGGCGCGATAGGGGACTCGCTCGCGCAGCGTCCGGTGGCGCGCCACGAAGTCTTCCCACTGGCGACCGCGCCGTCCGTCGGCCACCAGGTCACCGGTCGAGATCACGAGATCCGCCGGCCCCGCCTTCTCGAGGGCGCGCAGGACCCGGCGCTCACCCCCTCCCGAGGGGCGCCGGGTCAGCATCGTCACGGCGTCGCGCGGACCGTCGAGCGAGGGCACGATCGTCTCGATCAGGAACAGCGGCAGCAGCGCGAGCCCGATCGGCCAATGCCGCGGACCCTTGGCCAGGCCGCGGACCGCTCCAAACTCGGTCGAGTGGGTCTGCATGCGGTAGCCGGAGCGGTTGTCCCCATAGACCAGGGCCACCAGGCTATCTGCTGCGGCAGGATCGACGCGCGCGGCCTCGGCGGGGATTGCGCCGGACGCCGGACGTGGTCCCCGCCACGCCGCGAGCGGAGCGCAGCCCGTGGTCGCCAGCAGCCACACCGCGAGCGCAGCGCGGCCCGCCGGCCTGACGCCTCGCCTCACGGCTCGAAGGGGGCAGTGGCGGTCGGCGTCGTCGAGAGCCATCGCGACATGAGCAGGTTACGGCGCTGGATGAGCACCTGCACCAAGTACTCGGTGGCTCGCGGGTCGGTGTAGTGGGCGAGCTCGACTGCCGCGCGGATGTGCTCCTCGGTGAACGCCGCCACGATGCGCGTGCCCCACACGATGTCGCGCGTCGTCCGCTCGTCGAACGCCGGATTTGGATAATCGGGCCGCCAGCTCCCCGGATCGAAGTCGAAGCCTTCGATGAAGCCGATGCTCGGCAGCTCGGGGTCCACGGTTTCCTCCCACCCGGAGCGGGCGAGTCCCAACGTCAAGAGCGAGCGCGCGATGACGCCGTAGTCGACGAAGTACTCGCTTCCGGTCTGGGGCGAGCGCGCCGCGACCGCCGCCGATCCCAGACACGAACCGAAGTCGATCAGGTGGTGGCGCACGAACGAGCGTCCGCCCGCGGTGACCCACAGGTCGAGCGAGTTGGGTCCGCGGCAGTCGGCGTGGTTGACCCAGGCGCAGATCGGCCACATCCCACGCAGCTCCCGACGGTGCTCGTGCGGCACCAGGTCCTCCGGGTCGTCGGTCCGCCGCCCGCGATATTCGAACGGCCCGAGCGGCTTGCCCTTGAGCAGGCGGCTCGCCATGCCGCGATAGCTGCCGTCGACATTCTGGGCGACGCGCGAGAGCACGCGGTCGAGGACCTCCTGGGTGAGGGGCTGTTTACGGCCGAGCTCGTCGGTAAACGTGCCGTCCGTGGCGATGTCCAAGTCTTCGCGCTGGAAGCGCACGATCGAGTTGTCCGGCACGTTGTAGCCCGCAGCCCAGAACAGATGACTCGCGACGACGTCGGCTGCCGTCGCCATCTCGGCCTGGCGAGGCGGATCGAACTTGATGATGAAGCTCTCGCCGGCTTGGTCCTTGATGAAGAACCCGGGCGTGACCCCCTGGGTCTTGGCGCGCGTGACCTTCCATCGGCCGGCAACGGGACCGGTCCCCGGGCCCGGCCCGGTCTTGATCTGCTGGGGCGTGACGGTCCGATAGCCGAGACGCGGCTGCCACCATGTGCTCGGCAGGCGCACCTGATCGTGCTCGTCCACGTTCAGCGCCTGGCGTGGGTGCCTCATCAGCTTGCGGATCCCGAGCGCGGGATCGGTGACGCGCGTGATGGGCCGGAACACGGAGTTGTCGGCGAGGTCGTAGTAGTAGGAGATGTCGGTGGTGCGCGGCGGAACATGGCGTGAACCGGCCGACTGCGCCGTCGACGGGCCGAGGGCGATCGTGACGCACCAGGCGAACGTGCACGCGGCGCCGATCCGGTGGATCATTCGACGCCTCCGAGGTGGAAGCCGAAACGCACCGATTCCCGACTCCAGTCGAGGTTGATCGACCCCAGCGGCGCGAGAGCGGTGCGCGGGCGCAGAGCCACGCCGTACGACGTCTTGGGCGTGGCGTCGTGGGCATCACGCAGCGTCTCGAACACCCCGCCGGCCTCCGCATGAATGTCGAACTCGTAGTGCTGGGCCAACGGGAAGATGTAGCTGACCTTGCCGACCATCAGGTCCATGTCGTGGAACCGACCGGGCTCGTAGCCCGCGAGCCCCTGGCTGCCGCCGAGCTGGGCAAGGTCGGCGACCGCCAGCGTCTGGCCGGCGACATCGGCCACCTGATTCACGATCCGGCCGGCAAACCGGATCGTGCGCGGGTCGCGCCAGAACGAGATGCCCGCTTCGGCCTTGGCCCCCCAACGCGTGAACTGGACCGGCGCCATCGAACCGTCGTTCAGCGCCAGCAAGCGGGTGGGGGACGTGAACTGCTCGACGCTCAACTCGGCACGGGCGCCACGCGACCAATGCGGGCGTCCGCGGCGTGCGTCGGCTTCTAGACTGACGCCGTAGACCAAGTGCTCCTGCCGGACGCCTCCGGAAACACTCGGAAACCCCACCGACAACGGGGTCACGTGATCCTCGCGCCCGTCCCGAACCACCTGCGAGCGTGGTCCGATCCAGGCTCGGACCTCCAAAGGCACATGTCCGGTCTCGGCAGCGAAGCGATAGGCGAGCCCGAGCCGGACGAACGTCGTTTGCGTCGCGAAGCTCGCGGTGTCCTTCTGGCTCGAGCCGTCCGAGAGCCCGTAGAAGCGCTCCTCGGGGCGCCAGTCGTAGCCGTACTCGAGCGAGAGCGCCCCCTGGGACGCACGCACGCGGGTCCTGCTATAGTGGCGCGTGCTGCCGCTCCACTCGGCCTCGAGGGCCCTCTTCAGGAAAGGCGGCGTCAGCCCGAATCGGCCGCCGAGCCCCGTCCGATCCCCCAACGAAGCCGGCGTGACGATGATCCCCAACCGGGGGAGCGCGGCCACGATCACGACGGTTCGGGGGACGAGATGCTTCTCTTCCATGCTCAGCAGGCCGTGCCGGGTGAGCGAGCCGAGCAGTGACAGGGGCAGCGAGACCACGCGCCCCGGCAGGCGCGCCGCCTGTTCCCAGGGCTCCGCGGACGGCACGGCATGCGGAGGATTCCAAGGAGGAGCGGTCGTGGGGCCGAGGTCCCGCGAGGTCGCGGCGGCGCCACCGGTGTCCGCGAGCGCAACGATGAAGGGTGCACCGCCGCGCGCCACGGGGGTGTCCGGCATCGAGCCCAGAGCGGGGGCGGCCAGCAGCGCGCCAACCAACGCGCCGGCGAGGAGAGCGTTTCGAGTCATGAGGAAGAGGGGGAATATGGAGTCTGCCGCGGGGGGAGTCAACGTCCCGAGTGGCCCGATCGCCGGCTCCCGCGACGCGGGGGGGGCGAGCCGGAGGGTGCTCGGTGCTTGAGCGGCTCGCTCGCTGGCTCAAGCTCGAGCGGAACGAGACCCGCCGGGCTCTGGTGCTGGGCGTCATACTGGGCGCCATCACCGGGTCCTACACGCTGGCCAAGACGGTTCGGGACGCGTTCTTCCTGACCCGACTCTCGGTCACCGTCCTGCCCTATCTCTACGTCGGGATCGGCGCACTCGCCGCGCTCGCGGCGACCGGGTTCGCTCGCGTCACGCGGCACCGCCCGTTGTGGGAGTCCCTGGCGACGGCCACGCTCGGGGCCGCGATCTCGCTCGCGGTCAGCGCCCAGTTGCTGCGCATCCACGCCGCTTGGGTGCCGATCGCGTTCTATCTGTGGGTCAACGTCTACGGGCTGATCCTGATCTCCCAGTTCTGGCTGTTCGCGAACGACCTGTCGCACGCGCACGAAGCCAAACGCATCTTTGGCGTGGTGGGGGTGGGAGCGATCCTGGGTGGGCTGGTGGGCGGGCTCATCGCGGCGCCGCTCGCCCGGCTGTGGAGCCTGCCGACCCTGCTTTCGGTGGCCGCATTGCTCCAGGCGTCGGTGATGCCGCTCGTCTGCCTGCGCTCCCACCGCTCGGCCGCCGATCCCGAACCCCCGCCCTCCGTCGCCACCGGCGCCTCCCCGCTGTCCCATTCCTACGTGCGCTGGCTCGCGCTCGCCACCCTGTGCTCGGTCATGGTCGCGGCGGTGCTGGACTACCAGCTCAAGGCACAGGTCCAAGCTCGCTACGCCACCGCCGGTCAAGTGGCTTCCTTCTTCGGCTTCTTCTATACGCTCACCAACCTGGCGGCGCTCATGCTCCAGCTCTTCGCGACGCGCTGGCTGGTGCAGCGCGTGGGAGCTTCGTGGTCCGCGTCCCTGGCACCGGCCGGTCTCGCGGTGACGGCCGCGCTCACGATCGCCGCTCCCGGCCTTGGGCCAGTGACGGCCGGCCGGGTGTGGGACCAGGTGACGCGCTTTTCGATCGGCAAGGCAGCGGGCGAGTTGTTCTACTTTCCGCTGGAGCCCGGACTTAGGCGCCGCACCAAGGCCATGATTCAGGCCGGGCTCGAGCGAGTAGGGGACGGCTTCGCGGGTCTCGTGATCTTGGGCGTGGGCGCCACGATGGGCGCCGGCACGCGCGAGCTGGGCATCGTCGTGGCGGTGCTGGTCGCCCTCTGGGCGTTGGCGTGGCTGGGTGTGCGCCGCGGCTACGTGCTCGAGCTGGGGCACAATCTCAGGCGCCTCCATCTCGACCATGGCCAGATGCGAATCTCGCTCCGGGAGGCGCGCGTGCTCGAGGAATTGATCCGGCTGCTCGCCAGTCCCTACGAGCGCGTGGTGCTGCACGGGATCGAGATGCTGGCCGAGATCGCGCCCGAGGAGTTCGAAGACCGGTTCGACGACTTGCTTCAGCACCGCTCGCCGCGGGCGCGCGCCCGCGCGCTCGAAATCGGACGCCTGCGCCAGACGCGTGTCGCGGACGAGCGACTCGCCGCCCTGATGCGCGACGACGACCCCGAGGTGCGCGTGCAGGCCTTGAGCGTCTGGTGCTCGCGCTCGGGGGAGGACTTGATCACGCCCCTGCACGAGTTCCTGCGTGGGGGCGACGAGCGGCTGCGGGTGGCGGCGATCCTGTGCCTGGCCGAGCAGGCTCCGGCGAGGCAGGAAGATCGGGTGCGGGTGGTGCTCGAAGAATGGCTCGAGAAGGGCGGGACGGCCGAACGGGTCGCGGTGGCCGAGGGGCTCGGGCGCCGCGCCGCGCCGTCCGAGCTCCACGACCTGTTGGCCCCGCTGCTGCGCGACCGGAATCTCCCGGTGCGGCGCGCCGCGCTACGCAGCGCGGGCGTCGCGGAACGACGCACGCACGTTCCGGTGCTCATCGAAGCGCTCGGCGCGGCGGAGACCGAGGAGCCCGCGCGATCCGCGCTGGCGCGGCTCGCCGACCGGGTGGTCGGAACACTGGGGGACTACCTGGCCGACTCGAGCGTTGCCGCGCCGATCCGACACGCGCTGCCGCGGGTGCTGGGCGACATCCACTCGCAGGAGTCGGTGAATGCTCTGTTCCGCTGTCGCGAACGCGGAGACGTGAGGCTCGCCTACCGAATCCTCAAGGCCGCGAACCGCCTGCGCGTCTCGGGAGCCCGTCTCGAGTTCCCGCGCCGCCGCATCACGGAAGAGATCGAGTACGACGTGCGCGGCTTCCTGTTCGCGCTGGTCCACTACCGCGCCTGCCCGATCGGGCGCGGGCGCAGCGCCGAGCGGCTCCTCTGCATGGCGCTCAACGAGCGTATGGA
The DNA here is from genome assembly GCA_005893295.1 of Candidatus Eiseniibacteriota bacterium. GTDB lineage: Bacteria > Eisenbacteria > RBG-16-71-46 > RBG-16-71-46 > RBG-16-71-46 > WS-8. The sequence goes on from VBOY01000074.1 coordinate 10,770, forward strand.
ACAGGCCCTCAATCGGGTGTTCCGCAGGCTCGGGCTGCTCTATCCGCCCGAGGAGCTGCTCGCCGCCTACCGTGGCGTGGTGTCCGACCATCCGCGGTTGCGTGGCAATGCGCTCGAGTACTTGGAGAATGCCCTCACCCTCGAGCACCGCGCGCTCGTGATGCCGCTGGTCGACGACAGCGGCGACGAAGGTCGACTGCGCGTCGCCGAGATTCGCTACGGCATGCGCTTCGCCAGCTTCGAGAGCACGCTCGAGGCGATCCTGGGCCAAGAGGACCCATGGCTGCGCGCGTGCGCGCTCTACGTGGTCGGCGCGCGCAAGGAGCGCAGTTTGTTGCCGTTCGTGGAGTCGAGCCTTTCCACCGTCAACCCGCTGGTGCGCGAGACCGCCTCGTGGGCGCGGCTCGCCCTGGCAACTGGATGAGCCATGGACGAGACCCTATCGTTGATGGAGAAGACCGCGTTCCTCAAGGGCGTGGAGATGTTGTCCAGCATTCCCACCGAGGCGCTGGCCCAGCTCGCGGCGCGCGGCAAGGAGCTGCACTTCGAGGCCGGCCAGGTGATCTTCCGCGAGGGTGACACGAACCGCGGCGCTTTCCTGGTCGTCGACGGGCTGGTCGAGATCCGCAAGGGGCGCGCGCTCGACACGGTGCGCGGCGCCGGCCTCGGCTTCGGCGAGCTGGCCCTGGGCGAGGGGGAGCCTCACACCACGACCGCGGTGGCGACCCAGCACACGCACGTGCTCAACGTGACGAACGAAGAGTTCTTCGAGACCATGCTCGACTATCCGGAGGTCGGCTTGGCCATGGTGCGCAGCCTGGCGAAGCGCTTGACCGAGCTGGGCGCCCGGGTGCACGACCTCGAGGGACAGGTCGCGCATCTGAACGCCACGCTGAAGCGCTCCGGGGTGGAGATCCCGCAGTATCAGAGCGGGACCTACGTGCGTCCCGAGGGGCTTTCGTAGCGAGCCGGCGGCCGCTTGAGCCACTCGATTCCTTCCGCCGAGCCCGCGAGGGGCGAGCCGCGATCGTTGCCCTCGGGCGTGACGGCGCCGATTCCCGGCGCCCTGCTGCGACTCGCCCTGCCGGTGCTGGCCTCGCAGGCACTGCGACTCGCCTACCAGTGGGTGGACGCGCTGTGGGTGCGTGGCCTGGGGGTGGAGGCGACGGCGGCGGTCACCACCTCGATCTTCGCTCTGTGGTGGGTCTACTCGCTCAATGACGTGGTCGCGATCGGCGTCACCGCCTACGTGAGCCAGCTGCTCGGCGCCGGCGAGCGCGCGCGTGCCGGAGTCGCCGCCTATCGTGGGCTCAGGGCTTCGGCGCTGCTCGGGCTGATCGGCACGCTGATGGGCGTATTCGGCGCACGTTGGATCTTCGGGCTCATGAGCCCCGAGCCCCGCATGATCGAAGCGGGCAGCCGCTACCTGGCGATCGTGCTGGCAGGCGCGCCGCTGCCGATGATGGGCATCACCTGCGAGAGCATCATGCGCGCCTCGGGTGACACGCGCACGCCGCTCCTGATCGATCTGGTCGCGGTGACGCTCAACGCGGCGCTCGATCCGCTGCTCATCTACGGGTTCGGTCCGATCCCGGCCCTCGGCGTGGCCGGCGCAGCCTGGGCCACGGTGATCTCGTGGGTCGTTCTGGTGGTCGGCTACTCGATCATGGCGGCGCGCGGACATCGCGCGTTCCCTTTGGCTCGGCGCGCGGACGGTACGCCGGTGCGCATCGCGGGCATGATGCGAGTCGGCCTGCCGGCCGCGCTGATCGGCATGATGTTCTCGGTGGTCTACGTGGCGTTCGCTCATGCCGCGTCGCGGTTCGGCACCGCCTCGATGGCCGTCGTGGGGATCGTGAACCGCATCGAGGCGTTGCAGTTCATCACCTCGCTCGCGATCGGCAGCGCCGGGGCACCGCTCGTGGGCCAGAACCTGGGCGCCGGCCGACCCGAACGCGCCGAGCGCGTGATTCGCACCGGGCTCTCGTGGAACCTGTGGATCTCGGGCGCCTTCACCGTGCTGCTGTGGGTCTTCCCGAGCGCGTTCCTCACCTTGTTCACGCGCGACCCCGAAGTCCACCGGGTGGGCGTACCGTACTTGAGGATCTTGGCCCTGTGCTTGATCGCGAACGGGATGGAGATCGTGACCGCCGAGGCGGTCATGGGATCGGGCCATACGCGCGTCCTGTCGTGGATCTTCGGCAGCTTCTCGCTGCTGCGAATCCCGCTCGCCTTCTGGGTGCCGGGCCTGGGTGGGCTCGGCGTGCTCGGCATCGCGTGGGTGATCAGCGGGACCTGCATCGTGCGCGGGGTGCTCATCGTCGTCTGGGCCGCGCGGGGCACCTGGAAGCGCGGGCTCGCGCACGAGCTGTCGGGCGAAGCGGCCGGAATCCCAGGACCAACCGCGTGATAGACTGCCGCGTCTGCTCAGCGGGGGCCAGCCCCCGGGCCACGAAGGGGCCGTACCCAGGAAGCACCGGCGCATGAAATTCGATTACGTGATCGTCGGCGGTGGCCTGGCCGCCGTCTCGGCCATCGAGGGAATTCGCAGCCACGATCCCTCGGGCAGCATCGTGATGCTGTCGCGAGAGAATCACCCTCCCTATCAGCGCCCGCCGCTCTCGAAGGACCTGTGGTTCGGCAAGCTGACCAAGGACCAGTTGCCGATCCACGACCAGAGCTTCTACAGCGAGCAACGGGTCGACCTGTGGCTGAGGCGCGAAGTGGTCGAGGTCGACGCCGCGCGGCGTGCGGTGTGGGACGACCGCGGCACGATGGTCGGCTACGGCAAGCTCCTGATCGCGACGGGCGGATGGCCGCGACGCCTGAACGTGGAGGGCAGCGATCACGAGGCGATCCGTTACTTTCGCTCGCTCGAGGACTACCTCTTGCTCGAGAGCCGCGTGAGCTCGTTTCATCACGCGCTGGTGGTCGGCGGCGGTTTCATCGGCTGCGAGCTGGCGGCGGCGCTGTGCCACTCGGGCAAGGAAGTGACGCTCCTCTATCCCGAGGAATACCCACTCCGCAGAGTGCTGCCGCGGGACCTCGGCCTGTTCGTGGCCGATTACTATCGGGAGCGCGGCGTCGAGGCGGTGTCGGGCGAGTCCGTGGTGCGCTTCGACGATCGCGGCGGCGAGGTGATGGCCTCCACGGCGAATGGCAACTCCGTGACCACGCACCTGGTGGTGATCGGGATCGGCATCGAGCCGCAAACCGACCTCGCCGAAGCCGCCGGCCTCGAGGTCGGCAACGGCATCGAGGTGGACGAGTACGCGCGCACCTCGGACGAGCACATCTATGCCGCCGGTGACGTCGCCGAGTTCCCGAACGTGGCGCTGGGGCGCCGCATGCGGATCGAACATTGGGACCACGCGGAGCATCACGGACGGGCAGCCGGAGTCAACATGGCGGGCGCGCGGCAACCCTATACACACCTGCCCTTCTTCTTTTCCGACCTGTTCGACCTGGGGTGGGAGGCGGTCGGTGACCTGGATTCGAGCCTCGAAACCCACGCGGTGTGGAAAGAGCCGTTCCGCAAGGGCGTCGTGTACTACCTGCGCGAGGACGTGGTCCGCGGCGTGCTCCTGTGGAACACGTGGAACGCGGTCGACTGGGCGCGCGGCCTGATCCGGGACGCGAAGCCGATGACGAGCGCGATCCGCGAGGCGGCGGTGCCCGAGACGTAGTATCGTGCCCGTCTCGAGGAGGACTCTCCATGATGGCTTCCATCGAGTCCACGATGCGCGTCGTGTTCACCGTGTTCTTCGGGTTCTGGGGGCTGGTGCTGGTGCTGCTCTTCCTCGGCACCGGCTTGCTGCTCAAGATTCACCAGCGCAAGGACGGCGGCGGCTCCCACTAACCCGCTGGCCAGTCAGCGCACGCTCTCCGCGAGGAAGCTTCGCACCGCGCTCCCGAGCCGCTGCGCGTCGTGCTGGAAGAACGCGTGGCCGCCCTCGAACAGGGGAAGCCGTTTCGCGGCGGGCATGGCGGCGGCGAGCCGATCGGTGTGTCGCGAGGGCACCACCATGTCGTCACGGCTCGCGACCAGCAAGACCGGGGTCGATTCGGCCAGCGCCGCCAGCCGTCGCTCGTGGCCGACCGGGAACGGGAGCCCCAGGTGCGCAAGCTGGAAGCGGACGTCCTCGTGCTTCACCTCGCGCACCGCGGCGCGCATCCCTTGCTCGATCGTCTCGAGCGGGGCTTCGCGATGGAAGAGGCCGCGCTTGACCCAATCGAGCCGATGCACCAGGCGCGCGGCGAGCGACGGATGTGCCCAGGCCGGCGGCATGCCGTGGAGCATCTGGGACGAAGCGACCTGCAGCGCCCCGCCCTCGTAACGGGCGAACGCGTTCACCAGCACCAGCGCCGCGAGGCGACCGGGATGGGCGAGCGCGTACTCGAGCGCGAGCGCGCCTCCGAGCGAGAAGCCGAGCAACGCGGTGGGTCCGGCGGCGAGCGGCCCCGTGAAGGCCGCGATCTCGCGATCGAGGCGTTCCACCAGGGGAGCGAAGCCGGTGCCGGAGTCCGGATCGGGCAAACCTTCGCGCCGCAGTGGGAAGACCTTGGTCTCGATCTCGGGCGCGAGCGCCTCACGCAGCGAGTCGAAGTGCTCGGGGGCGCCGTAGACGCCGTTCAGAAGCAACAGCCGCATGGGTTCGTGAATCCGGGAGCGAGCGCGAACGGACCGACGACATTCTAATTGAGCAGGGACGTCGGCGACCACCTTGGCGCTCGTGTCACGATCCTGTCAGATCGCCGTACGCCTTGGGGGGATGCGGGCCCTTGCGGCGTTCGGGCGCGAGGTGCATCGTACCCTTCGTCGGACGACCAAGAGGAAGCGTCTGTCGCCGTCACCGGCGAGCGCCGCGAGCGCGGCGCACGTCCCCGAGTCCTAGGAGGAAACCATGAAGCGCACATCCATCCTGCTGGCGATCGCGGCCCTCACCCTATCGGGAATCGGCGCGTTCGCCGATCAGGCGATGAACATGAAGAAGAGCCCCACGAAGACCGTCACCGGTGAGCTCGTGGATACTGGCTGCTACTTGAGCCACGGCGCGCGCGGCGCCAAGCACGTCGATTGCGCCACCAAGTGCATCGCCAACGGCATGCCGATGGGCCTCTTGACGAGCGGTGGAGTGCTCTACCTGATCACCTTGAACCATGACAATGCGGACCCTTACAATCAGCTGAAGGGAATGGCCGGCCAGACCGTGTCCGTCACCGGCACCATGATGACGAGAAACGGAATGAAGGGAATCGACGTCACCGAGGTGAAACCCGCCGCAGCGCCGGCGGCGGCCAAGTAGCCTCCCGCCGGCCGCCGCCGGCGACCAAGTAGCCTCCCGCCGGCCGCCGCCGGCGACCGGTGACACCTCGAAGGCATGAAAGTCTCGGTGGTGATCGTGACCGCGCTCCTGCTGCTGGGCGCGGTCGCGGCCTTTCGTACCCTCGAGCCCAAGCTCCCGGCCGCCGAGCGCGGTCGGCGTCTCGCCGAGCGCACCGGCTGCTTCGCCTGCCACGGCCCGGAAGGGATCCGCGGCGTGTCCAACCCTGGCCGCGCCGACAAGACGGTCCCCAACTACGAGGGCGACCTCATGATGTTCGCCGAGTCGCCCGAGGAGATCCGCGCCTGGATCGAGCGCGGTGTCACGCCGAAGCGCGCGCGCAGCAACAGCTGGAAGGCGGAGCGGCGGCGCGGGACCTTGCGCATGCCGCAATTCGGGCGGCGACTCTCCGCGCGGCAGATCGACGATCTGGTCGCCTACGTGATGGCGGTGAACGGAAAGCCGGAGCCCGAGGACACGCTCGCCGCGCGCGGCCGCGAGCGCATCGAGGGCCTGGGTTGCGTGGGATGTCACGGTGCGGGCGGGCGACTCGCGCGCCCCAATCCCGGATCGCTCAAGGGCTACGTGCCCTCGTGGGACGGCGCCGACTTTCCCGAGCTGGTATCAGGCGAGCGCGAGTTCCACGAATGGGTGCAAGACGGGGTCAGTGCGCGATTCAAGACGAACCGGCTGGCCCGCTTCTTCCTCGGGCGCGCGGTGCTCAAGATGCCGGCCTACCGACAACGCCTCGAGCCCGGAGATCTGGACACGCTGTGGGCCTACGTGAGGTGGCTGCGCCGGGGAGAGTGATGGTCGGGGCGCTCAGGCGATTCGTAGGAATGACCGCAGCCCGCACCTGCTCGTCACGACGTCTTAAAGCACCTCGAGCCGCACCCGCGCCACCCCCCTGCCCGCGAACCCGAGCTTGCGCGCGGCAGTGTAGGAGACATCGAGGAGTTGGCGAGATTGGTGACCCGCACCCGAGTGCCGAACGGGAGCGACCGATGCGCCGCCGTCATGTCGCTCATGTCGAAGGACTCGCCGCTGGCCGTGCGCCGGCCATCGTGGACGCGCCCATAGTAGGACGCAAGACCCACCTGATCGGTGGGTCGTGCGACTAGCGGACGGGTGGTTGCGCACCCGGCGGCCGCGCCGAGCAGGATCGCCAGGAGGGCCGAGGGCAAGCCGACGGCGATGGAAACGCAGCGTCCCATGTGCCTGGTTATCGGCATGGCGGCGCATGAAACGAGGCCGTTTCGGCGCTGCAACGAGCCCTGCGGCGAGGGGCGATCAAGAGACGTCCCGGCGGTCTTGCGGATCGAGAGCGTCGCGCAACCCATCGCCGAGAAAATTGAAGCACAGCAGCGTCATCGAGAGCGCCAACCCGGGGAAGATCACCAGCCACGGGAACAGGGCGAGGACCCGGGCTCCGTCCGAGACCAGCGTGCCCCACGATGCGGCGGGCGGCTGAACCCCGAGCCCGAGGAACGACAGGAAGGCTTCCTGGAGGATCACGGCGGGTACGGTGAGCGTGGTGTAGACGATCACCGGGCCGAGCGTGTTGGGCACGATGTGGCGGAAGATGATCGTCGCATCGCTGGCGCCGAGTGCGCGCGCGGCCTCGACGAAGGTCTGATGCTTGAGAGAGAGCACTTGCCCGCGCACGATGCGCGCCATGGTGAGCCACTGGACGAGGCCGAGCGCCACGAACAACATCAGGATGCTGCGGCTGAAGAACACCAGCAGCAGGATCACCAGGAAGATGTACGGGAGCGCATACAGGATATCGACCACCCGCATCATGAAGTCGTCGAGCGCGCCGCCCCGATAGCCCGAGATGGCACCGTAGGTGACGCCGATCAAGAGGCTCACCAGCGTGCCCACCAGCCCCACCAACAGCGAGATGCGCCCGCCGTAGAGCAAGCGCGCCAGCGTGTCGCGGCCGAGCTCGTCGGTGCCCAGCCAATGGAGCGCCGAGGGGGGCGTGGCCGAGAGCTTGAGATCTTGGGCCGCCGGATCGGCGAGCCCGGGGATCCAGGGCGCGCCGAACGTGGCGAGCGTGATCGCGACCAGGAACACCGCCGAGACCATGGCGGCTCGGTTGCGGCGCATGCGTTTCCACGCGTCGGCCCACAGGCTCTCGGGCCGCTCGGTCGCCAGCTGCTGCGTGGCCACCGGGGCGAGCGAGGCGGTCGTCACGCGGCCTCCACGCGCGGATCGAGGCGCGTGTACGCGACGTCGATGATCAGGTTGAGCACCATGAGCATGGTCGCGTAGAACAACACCTCGCCCATCACCAGCGTGTAATCGCGGTTGAAGGCTGCGTTCACCAGGTAGCGGCCGAGTCCCGGGACCGAGAAGATGGTCTCGATCACGATCGAGCCCATCACGACGCGGGCCGCCGCGGGGCCGAGGTACGAGACCACGGGCAGGATGCCGAGCTTCAAGGCGTGCTTGAAGACCACGGCGCGCTCCGAAAGGCCCTTGGCGCGCGCGGTGCGGATGTAATCCTGGCGCAGCACCTCGAGCATGCCGGCGCGCGTCAGCCGGGCGATGTAGGCGACGTAAGCAGTGGCCAGGGTCGCCACCGGAAGCACCCGGCTCATCGGCCCTTGCCACAGCGCGGGCGGGAACAGGAACAGCGTGAGCGAAAGCCCCAGCACCAAGGCAGGGCCGAGAACGAAGTTGGGCACCGACACGCCGGCCAGCGCGGCGCCCATCGCGGCGTAATCGAGGCGCTGGTTCTGCTTCACGGCGGCGAGCACGCCAAACGGCACCCCGAACACCAACGCCAGCAGGAGCGCCCAACCAGCGAGCTCCGCCGAAACCGGGAGCGCCTCGAGGATGATCTCCCGCACCTGGCGCGCCGGAAACTTGTACGAGGGACCGAAGTCGAAGCGCACCGCATGGATGAGGAAGCTCACGTATTGCTCGCCGAGTGGCCGGTCGAGACCGTACTTGGCGTTGAGCTGCTGCTTGGCGGCCTCGGGGATCTCGCGCTCCGACTGAAACGGCCCGCCGGGTGCGGCGTGGATCATGAAGAAGGTGAGCGTGGCGATCACCCACAGCGTGGGCACCATCAGCAGCACGCGGCGAATCAGGAGCGAGGTCACCGCCCGTGTTCCCTCCGCGCCCGTGCCGGGATCGCCGTTGCCACCGGCGGCTCCGAGGCTCGATGCTGCCACTGGCGGTCGATCCACACGTAGGTGAGGGGGTGGATGTCGAGCGGGGTCTGGTAGATCCCGCGCACGTACGGCTTCACCAGCTCGTTGGTCGAGTAGTGGTAGATCGGGATCACCGGTCCCTCTTCCAACAACAGCGCCTCGGCGTCGCGCAAGATCGCCAAGCGCTTCTCGGCGTCCAGCTCGACCGCCGCGGATCGAATCAGGGCGTCGTAGCGCGGATTGCTCCAGCCGGTGCGGTTGTTGCCGTCCCCGGTGACGTAGCACGCGAGAAAGGTGTTCGGGTCGAGGTAATCGCCGATCCATGAGCGGCGGGCCACGTCGTACTGGAGCGCGGACGTCGCTTGAAGATACGAACCCCACTCCTGATTCGACAGCTCGACGTCGATCGATAGCTCGCGCTTCCACATCGCCTGGATCGCCTCGGCGATCCGGCGGTGATCCTCGCTGGTGTTGAAGAGGATCGAGATCTTCGGGAAGCCTTTGCCCCCCGGGTAGCCGGCGCGCGCGAGGCACTCCCGCGCCTTGGCGGGATCGAAGGTGATCGCCGGCGGATGCGTATAGCCGGGATAGCCCGAAGGGGTGAAGTTCCCCCACGGATCACGACTGCGTTTGAGCAAGTCGTTGGCGATCGCCTCCCGGTCGACCGCGTAGTTGAGCGCGCGGCGCACCCAGGGATTGTCGAGTGGCTTGCGCGTGACGTTGATCGAGTAGAAGTAGATGCCCTGGTAGTTGCCGTGGCGAAAATCGGCGTAGTCGCGCAGATAGGGAATGAACTGGGACGGGATGTAGCCGCTCGGGTTCCAGTCGAAGACGCCCGCCTTGTAGAGGTTGGTCGAGGTGTTCAGGTCCTCGACCGGGTACGCCATGATGCGATCGAGCTTCACGTGCGCGGCGTCCCAATAGCGTGGGTTGCGCACGAACTCGAAGTGATCGTTTTGCCTCCACCACGCCAGGCGGAAGGGGCCGTTGCAGACGATGTTCTCGGGGCGGGTCCAGCGGTTGCCGTGCTTCTCGATCGCCCAGCGGGGAACCGGGAGGCAGGTGTAGAACTGGGTGAGGTAGAGGAAGTAGGCGGTGGGTGCGGCGAGCCGCACGGTGAGCGTGCTGTCGTCCGTGGCCTCGATCCCCACCAACCGCTCGTCGTGGATCATTCCCTTGTTGTACGCCTCGGCGTTCACGATCGGGAAGATGAGGCCCGCGTAGCGCGACGCCGTCTCCGGTCTCAAGACCCGCAGCCACGACCAGCGGAAGTCGTCGGCGGTGATCGGCCTGCCGTCGCTCCAGGTGAGGTGGGGGCGGAGATGGAACGTGTAGGTCAGACCGTCGGGGGTGATGTCCCACCGGTACGCCTGTCCCGGCAACGGCTCCAGCGTGCGCGGGTCCTCCCGCGTCAACCCCTCGAACAGGATGCGGCACACGCGCCCATCGGGCTGGCCGACCGCCACACTGGGGTCGAACATTTCGGGCTCCGCGCCGAGATTGAAGGTGAGGACGTTCTCGGCCGGAGGCGTGGTGTCGCCGAAGTAGCGGGCCCGCGCACTCGCCGGCTCGAGGCTGGCTTGACGGGCGGGCGCGCAGCCGCCGAACGCAAGGGCGGCGAAGAAGAAGACCAGGCTCGTGCGCATCACGCGCAGGCAGTATAGCAGCCCACGGCATCCCGCAGACCGCATGGCCCATGCCCGCGTGATCCTCGCTCATGGTGGGGCTTCACCTGCCGATAACAGGGCCGGACGGCGGCCGAGCTCGATCCACCTCGATGGCTCGACCACAGGCTCTCTCGAACGGACATCGCGGAGGAAACGTGAGCCGTGAATTGGATCCGATCACGCAGGAGGAGATCGCGCTCGCTCTGGAGCACATGTCCGAGCGCGTCGCCAGGGACCGGCGACGGATGCTCGATCCGATCGTCCGTGCATCGCTCAGGCGCCTGTTGGTGGCGCTCGAACGGCACATCCCCGGTCTCGACCCGCCGCGCGACGCGAGCTCGGCGCACCTGCTCGCTTCGTCGGCCGCGGCCGCGTTGGTCCACAACCGCGAGCGCGAAGCTCTCGCCCGGTCGCTCAGGGGCCTTTCCTTTGCTCCCCACAGCCCCGAGCTGCATTACCTGGCGGCCACCGCCTGCCTAGAGCTGGGCGCGGTGCGGGAGGCGTTGTGCCTGCTCGCGCACACGCTGTGGATTCACCCTGGGCATCCACATGCGCGCCGTGACCTCGAGACCCTCACCGCGTGTCGCGGGGTGTGGGAACCATGGGCCGGCGCTTCCGTCGAGGAGCCCGAGTTCGATGCCGGCGGCCCATCTCGCTTCGAGCTGGTGACGGAGGAGTGGGAGGAGCCACCAGAGTTCTGGGCCAGCGACGATGCCGGGGACGACGAGACGCCCGGCGACGAGTCGCTCACCGACGAGGGCGACGCCTGGCCGGACGACCCCGCGGGCGAGGGCCACCGCGCCGCCTAGGGCGCGGACCGAAGCGAGCCGCACGCGTTGGCCGCCCGATCCTCATATGGGAGACTGCCGCGCATGCGGTGGTCCCTCGGCATCGGCACGATCGCCGGCATCCGGGTCGAGCTGCACGTCACCTTCGTGCTCTTCGTCGGCTGGGTGGCCATCTCGCGCGGGCTGCTCACCGGCCAGCTCGGTCCGTCGCTCGCGGCGGTGGCTCTCCTGCTGGCCATCTTCGCCTGCGTGCTTCTCCACGAGCTGGGCCACGCGCTCGCCGCGCGCCGCTACGGAATCGTGACGCGCGACATCGTCTTGCTCCCCATCGGTGGGGTGGCGCGCCTCCAGCGCATGCCCGACAAGCCCCAGCAGGAGATCGTGGTCGCGATCGCGGGCCCGGCGGTGAACGTGGCGATCGCGGCGACACTCTGGCTGGCGGGGGACGCTCTCGGTCGTCCGGTGGTAGTCGAGATGATGCGCGGCGGCGCCCTCGAGACGCTGTTCGCCGTCAACGTGCTCATGGTGGGATTCAACATGATCCCCGCCTTTCCGATGGACGGCGGCCGCGTGCTACGCGCGCTCTTGGCGCTCCGACTGCCGTATCTAAAGGCGACCCGCATCGCCTCGGCGATCGGGCAGACGATCGCGTTGCTATTCGGCGTGATCGGCTTCTTCTACAACCCGATGCTCATGTTCGTGGCGCTGTTCGTGTTCCTCGCGGCGGGCGAAGAGCACGCGATGGTGCAGACGCGGGCCTCGCTGGTGGGGCTCCCCGCCAGGGCGGCGATGATCACCGAGTTCGAGTCGCTCGACGTCTCGGACCCGCTGCAACGGGCGGTCGATCTGTTGATGGCGGGCGACCAGCAGGATTTCCCGGTGCTCGATCGCGGAGCCCCGGTCGGAATCCTGACCCGCGCCGACCTGATTCTGGCGCTGCAGCGCGGCGGCCCGACGACACCCGTGGGAGAGGTGGTCGCGCGCGAGGGCCACGTCGTGGATGCGGGCGAGCCGCTCGAGGAGGTGTTCCGGCGCATGCGCGAGAAGCGCTGCACGGCGTTGCCGGTGGTGAGCGGGGGCGGCCTGGTGGGGCTGGTGACGCTCGAGAACGTGTCCGAGCTGCTGCTGGTCCAGGGAGCGCTCAAGCGCTTCTCGGCCAGACGCTGAGCGGGCGATGGGCCGCACGAACGTCCCGGTCGGGCGGATCGCAGTGCTGGTCGCCCTGGTGATCGGCCTGTGGGCGCTCGGGCAACGCGCCCGGGCCCCCGGCTGGCGCACCTTGGGCCCTGGGGTCGAGTTCGCGATGCTGCGCGGCGATCCCTTTTGCCGCCGTGGCTCATCGGGTGTGGCCCTGCTGCGCGTCGATCCGCGGCGCACGCGTCTGAGCGTCCACCATTGCTCGCTCGAGCCGGGCGGCGCGCCGCTGCCGATCCTCGAGTGGCAGCGACGCACCGGGGCCCTCGCGGTGTTCAACGCGGGCCAGTACTACCCCGACTTCTCTTACATGGGGTTGCTGGTGTGTGGTGGGCGCGTGGTTTCGCGCCGCGTCCACCCGCGCTTTCGGGCGGCCCTGGTGGCCGCGCCCGAGTGCGGCGCGCCCGAGGCGCACGTGATCGATCTCGACCGCGCGCCGCTCGATCCCCGTCACCCGGGCTGGCGCGAGGTCGCCCAGTCCTTCATGCTCTTCGACCGAGGCGGCGCCCCGCGCGTGCGCCAGAGCGGGCGCGTGGCCAACCGCACCGTGGTGGCCGAAGATCGCCGCGGCCGCCTGATTGTGTGCACCAGCGAAGGCGGCTACACGCTGTGGGACTTCGCGCGCCTGCTCCAGCGCGCGCCCCTCGATCTGACTCACGCGATGGCGATGGACGGAGGCTTCGAGGCCGAGCTGTGCGTCAAGGCCGGCCGGTTCCGCTACGCGAGCTTTGGGCGCTGGCACGAGGGCGAGAAAGAAGACGCTCCGGCGGTGGGGTTGCCTGCGGTGATCGCGGTGGCGGCGCCATGAGCGGGTTTCCCTGCCCGGTCTGCGGCCGCACGGTGCGCCGCAGCGCGCGCGGCCGGCCGCGCAAGATCGTGTGCCCCCGCTGCCGCTATCGCCTGCACGACTACCCCCGTCCCTGCGCGGGGATGGTGGTGGTCAAGGGCGACACCACGCTGATGCTGGTGCGCGCGCACGAGCCACGCAAGGGGCGCCTCGACACGCCTGGAGGCTTCATCGAAGCCGGGGAGAGCATCGAGGGGGCCGCGCGTCGCGAGCTGCTCGAGGAGACCGGGCTCAGGGTCGGACGCGTGACGTGGCTCGGCTTCTACTGGGATCGCTACTACCTCAAGGGATTCGGCTACCTGCCGACCATGAACTTCTACTACCTCGCCCGCTGGCGCTCGGGGACGCCACGACCCTCGGACGACGCCGCCACCGCGACCTGGATGCCGATCGCCGCCCTCCACGAGCAACGCGCGCGCTTTTCCTGGAAGCACATGGATCGACTGTTTCGCGACGTCAAGCGCGCGATGCGGCGTTAGCCTGTTAGGGATCGCGCGGCCGGATTCCGCCCTTTCGTGACGCCCTCTCACCGACGTATCCTGGCCCGCACCATGAACGCCAAGACCGTGCCGACCGAAGGCGCTCTCACGTCCGCCGAAGTGCGTGCGAAGCACAAGCAATATCTCTTTCCCGCGACCGCCAACTACTACCAAGAGCCCGTCGTGCTGGCCGAGGGCAAAGGGCTCAGGGTCCGCGACCTCGACGGGCGCGAGTATCTCGATTTCTTCGGCGGCATCTTGACTGTGTCGGTCGGGCACGGCAACGAGCGCGTGAACGGCGCGATCAAGGCGCAGGTCGATCGGCTCGTGCACGTGTCGACCCTCTACCCGACGGTGCCGGTGGTTACGCTGGCCGAGAAGCTTGCGAGCCTCGCCCCCGGGCAGCTCGAGAAGTGCTACTTCACTGCCAGCGGCACGGAGGCCGACGAAACCGCGGTCATGATGGCCCAGGTCCACACCGGCCGCACCGAGATCGTGGCGCTGCGCCATGGCTATTCGGGTCGTTCGATGCTGGCCCAATCGCTCACCGGGCAGGCTTCGTGGCGCGCCGTGCCGAGCCAGGTGGCGGCGGTGAAACACGCCATGGCGCCGTACTGCTACCGCTGTCCGCTCGGGCTCACCTATCCGAGCTGCGGCGTGCGCTGCGCGCGCGACATCGAGGAACTGATCCGCACCACCACCCAGGGGCGGATCGCCGGCTTCCTCGCCGAGCCGATCCAGGGCGTGGGCGGCGTGATCACGCCTCCCCAGGAGTATTTCCAGATCGCGGTCGAGATCGTGCGCAAGCACGGGGGTCTCTTCCTGTGCGACGAGGTGCAGACCGGGCTCTGCCGCACCGGCACCTGGTGGGGCTGCGAGCAGTACGACGTCGAGCCCGACATCCTGACGGTGGCCAAGGGGATCGCCAACGGCTTGCCGCTGTCGGCCACCCTGTGCACCGCGGCGATCGCCGACTCGCTGAAGAGCCTCACCATCTCGACGTTCGGAGGCAACCCGGTGAGCGCGGCGGCCGCAAACGCCACCCTCGCCGTCATGGAAGAGCAGGACCTCAAGGAGAACGCGGCGCGCCAGGGCCAACGGCTGCGCGAGGGGCTCGAGCGCATTCAGCGCAAGCATCCCCGCACGATCGGGGAGGTGCGCGGCAAGGGTCTGATGCAAGGAGTCGAACTGGTCAAGGACGAAACCGCCTCGGACCGCACCCCGCAACCGCAGGCGACGAACGCCCTGCTGGAAGAGAGCAGAAAACGCGGCCTCTTGATCGGCAAGGGCGGCTTGTACGGCAACGTGCTGCGCATCGCTCCGCCGCTCGTCGTCACCGCCGCCGAGGTGGACGAAGCGCTCGGCGCGCTCGATGAGAGCTTCACCGCGATCGAGGCCGGCGGATCATGAGGGGTCTCCTCATCTTCGCCGCCGCCCTGTTCGGCGCGCTGTTCATGATCGAGATCGTGGCCGCCTGCGGCGCCTGGTGGCTTCACGGCCAGGGCCGCTACGACGACGAGATCGCATGGTTCGAAGAGATGAAACCCATGCTGGTGCTGGACCTGGGGCTCGAGGGGCGGATCGCCGGGCTTTATCGCGGGCGGATCCGGCGCGAGCTGATGGAAGGCCATCTCGACCGCGCCGCGCGCGCCCTTAGGCTGGCTCGCGCCCGCGCGCGCAGTCTCGGCACGAGCCCCGATACCGAGCTGATCGCGCTCGGAATCGAGACGTTCACGCGTGCTGCGGATCGGCTGGAGGCCCATGGTCGGCTTTCGCTCGCCGCCGACTGGGACGACAGCTTGTTCGTTCTGGCGGTTCGGGCACCCGAGCCGCGACACCGCTATGCCGCTCTGGCCGCGTTCATGGAAGGGCTCGACCTCAGGGCTCGCGACGGCAAGCCATGCGCCGCGCTGGCTCGGATCGCCTGGGCCAAGCGAGGCCTGGGGGGCCAGGTGCCGGGACTGCAGTCGAACGTGGAGGAGGACCTGTCGCTCCAGTGCCACCTGTCGCGGAGAACCGGGCGGGAACGGTAGCGGAGGGGACGACAGTCCCTCCAAGGCGGTCGCGAGTGCGGCGATGGGCGCAGTCGCTGCAGCCGCTGCGACAGGCGCGGCCGCGGCGGCGCCGCGCGGATGACTCGACGGCACGCGCCGATACGCGAGACGCCATTTTTGGCGGAACTCCGTTATCATTTGAAGACCAAGTAGATGTGGTCCTGTTTAGCTTCTCATTTTCGCCGATTCCGGCGAGGGGCTCTCGTTCATTTTCCAGGCTTCTTTCCAGGCTTCCTCTAGGCTGGGGATCGGCTCCTCACCGAGCGCCACCGAAAGACTGCTCGCCGGCGCCGGCCGCTAGCGTCGACGTCAATAATTCTGCATTGATTCTCCGCGCCGTGCGATTATTCTTCCCGTATCGGGGAGCGTTTCGCGGAGATGCCGCGTGAGCGTTGCTAGCGAAGCGGTAATCACGCACACCGCGCTGCGCCCCCCGTTTTTTCTTGCCCGCCGCGAAATGCCGACGGCGAGGCGCAAGGCCCCGCCGTTCTCGCTCGTAGGCCTCGCGCGCTACGCCGCCTGTTTCATCTCCACGACCAGCTTCGACAGCACGCCCTTGGCATCGCCGAACAGCATCATCGTCTTGGGATCGTAGTAGAGCTCGTTGTCGATGCCGGCGAATCCGGGCTTCAAGCTTCGCTTGACGATGATCACGTGGCGCGCCTTGTCCACGTCGAGGATCGGCATGCCGTAAATCGGGCTCTGCTGGTCGTGCCGCGCGGCCGGGTTCACCACGTCGTTGGCACCCACCACCAGCGCCACGTCGGTGT
>VBOY01000074.1:27091-29479 GCA_005893295.1 Candidatus Eiseniibacteriota bacterium
GCTTCGGCCAAGAGCACGTTCATGTGCCCGGGCATGCGGCCCGCCACCGGGTGGATCGCGTACTTCACGTCGACCCCGCGCTGCGCCAGCATGTCGGCCAGCTCGCGCGCGGCGTGCTGAGCCTGGGCGACCGCCATGCCGTAGCCCGGCACGATCACCACCGACTGGACGTTCGAGAGCAGCACCGCAGCGTCCTCGACGCCGATGTCGCGTACCGGCTTGGCGGCCGCCGCCCCCGCCGCCTGGCCAGGCGGCGGGCCACCGCCCACGCCGGCGAACAGCACGTTGGTGATCGGGCGGTTCATCGCCTTGCACATCAGCATGGTGAGCAGCGTTCCCGAAGCGCCAACCAGCGTGCCGCTGATGATGAGCGCGTTGTTGCTGAGCACGAATCCCGTCGCCGCCACCGCCAGGCCGGTGAACGAGTTGAGCAGCGAGATCACGACCGGCATGTCCGCGCCGCCGATCGGGATCACCATCATCACGCCCAGCACCACCGAGGAACAGCAGGGCGTTGAACACCCTCTGGAAGCTCGAGGCGAGCGCGCGCTCGGAGATGATTCCCTGCAGCTTCAAGAAGGCGATCAGGCTCCCGCTGAACGAGATCGAGCCGATCACGGTGCCGAACACGGTCGAGGCGACCGCGGTCGCGCTCGGGCGCTGGCCGGTGATCGCGATCTGCAGGAACTCGACGGTCGAGACGAGCGCGGCCGACACGCCGCCACACCCGTTGAGCAGCGCCACCATCTGAGGCATCGCGGTCATCTGCACGCGGCGCGCCGTCCAGGTGCCGGCCACCGCGCCCACCGCGATCGCGAGCAAGATGAGCCCGTGATTGTGGAACCCACTGTTTGGCACCCACAGACTCCCCAGCGTGGTGAGCCCCGCCAACGTCATGCCGAGTGCGGCCAGCAGGTTGCCGTAGCGAGCGCGCGCCGGCGAGCTCAGGAACTTGAGCCCGACGATGAACAGGATCGCCGACAGCAGATACGAGAAGTGGAACAGCACCGGGAGCTGCGGCGCCGATTCCATCAGCGTTTCGCCTTCGGTTTCTTGAACATCTCGAGCATCCGGTCGGTGACGACGAAGCCGCCGAACAAGTTCATGGCACCGAACACCACCGACAGGAACCCGAGCGTCACCAGCACGGGCGTGTCGGCGGTCGCCAGCACCAGCACGCCGGCCAGCATGACGATGCCGTGGATGGCGTTGGTGCCGGACATCAGCGGTGTGTGGAGCACGACGGGAACTTTCGAGATCACCTCGAAGCCCACGAACACGGCGAGCGCGAAGACGTAGATCTCGGCCAGCAGGGTTCCGCTCATCCTGCCTTCCCGGCGACCACCGGCTCCGAGAGCGGTTGCCCCTGGTGGGTGAGGCAGGAGCCGCGCGTGATCTCGTCTTCGAAATCGAAGCTCGGCGCGCCGTCGTGGAGCAAATGGGTGAGCAGCGCCACGATGTTGCGTGAGTACATCTGGCTGGCGTGCACCGGCATCGCGCACACCAGATCGAGCGGGCCGTCGACGATCACGCCGTGCTTCACCACCCTGGTGCCGGGTTCGGTGAGCACGCAGTTGCCGCCGCTCTCCGCCGCGAGGTCCACGATCACCGAGCCGCGGCGCATCGTCCGCACCATCTCCTCGGTGATGAGCCTGGGCGCGGGCCTGTCGGGCACCATCGCGGTCGAGATCACAGCATCGGCCCCGGCCACATGCTTGGCGAGCAGCTCGCGCTCGCGCCGGTGGAACTCCTCGGACTGCTCCCTGGCGTAGCCGCCGGCGCCGACCGCGCCTTCGTCCGCGAGCTCGGCGCTCACGAAGGTGGCGCCGAGGCTCTGCACCTCCTCGCGCACCGCCGGCCGAACGTCGAACGCCTCGACCACCCCGCCCAGGCGGCGTGACGTGGCGATCGCCTGCAGGCCGGCCACGCCGGCCCCGAGCACGAACACTTTGGCCGGAGCGATGGTGCCCGCCGCGGTCATGAGGAGTGGAAAGAACTTGCCCAGCGAGTCGGCGGCGAGCAGGGCCGCCTTGTAGCCGGCCACCGTGCTCATCGAGGACAGCGCGTCCATCTTCTGGGCGCGGGAGATCCGAGGCACGCGCTCCATGGCAAAGGCCGTGATCTTGCGGGCCGCGAGCATGCCCAAGAGGTCGGGATTCTGCACCGGGCGCAGGAATCCGATCAGCGAAGCGCCCTCGCGCATCAGCTCGATCTGGTGGGCACCCAAGGATGGGTCGCGCTGCGGCGCCCGCACGGACAGCACCAGGTCGGTCCCGCCCCACAGCTCGCGCGGACCCGGCGCCAGGCGAGCCCCCGCGCCCTGGTAGGCGTCGTCTCCGAACGTGGCGCGCTCGCCGGCACCCGTCTCCACCAGCACCTCGAGGCCCG
>VBOY01000133.1:0-4964 GCA_005893295.1 Candidatus Eiseniibacteriota bacterium
TATTCGTTTCGCTACCACACCGACGCCGTGGGCACGCTGCGCGATCCCCTGATCTTCAAGACCGGCGGCGACTACTACCACAAGACCTTTGGCTCGGGGCGCAACCGTTGGGGCGACTACGGCAAGGCCCAGGTCGATCCCTCGGACGACCTGAGCCTGTGGGTCGTGGACGAGTGCGCCAAGGTTCGCGCCGGGCAAGACGACGGCAACGGGGGCAGCAACTCGAGCCGCTGGGGATCGTGGTGGGCCAAGCTCTCTCCCACCCTGACGCTGGCGGCGGGCCCGAGCCAGGCCGAGGGGGCGGGCGGCACCACCGCGTTCCATTTCACGGTTTCGTTCGAAGCACCGGTGTGCGTGCCGGTACAGGTCGACTACGTGGCGAGCAACGGCACGGCGACGCTGCTGGACGGCGACTACCAGTCGCCTGGAACCTCCATCGTGATTCCCGCGGGGGCCACGAGCGGGACGATCACGGTCGACGTGAACGGAGACACCAAGCGAGAGCCCGACGAGACCTTCCACGTCACGCTGGTGGACGTGAACCCAGGCGTGCTGGGGAGCGCGATCACGGCTACCGAAACGATCCTGAACGACGACCCGGTGCCGACGCTGTCGATCGCCGACGCCGCAGCGAGCGAGGGCAACGCCGGTTCGAGCACGCTTTCGTTCCAGGCGAGCCTCTCGAATCCCACCACCCAGACGGTGACCGCCCAGTACCAGACCACCGACGGCACGGCCACGGTGGCGGACAACGACTACCTCGGCGGCTCGGGCACGCTGACGATCGCACCCGGCGCCTCGTCGGGGTCGGTCGGCGTGACGGTGAGCGCCGACACGCGCTGCGAGCCCAACGAGACCCTGAGCGTGACGCTGTCGGCGCCGAGCGGGGCCACCCTCGGCGATGCCCAAGGGACCGGAACGATCCAGAACGACGACGACTGCGTGCCCCCCACGGTGACGGTGCTCGCCCCCAACGACCAAGAGGTGCATCTGATCGGAGAGCCGCTGGATCTGCGGTGGAACGCCAGCGACGACGTGGGCGTCACCTCGGTGGACCTGGCGCTGTCGCGCAACGGGGGCGGCGCCTACGAGGACATCGCCCTTGCCGAGGCGAACGACGGCAGCTACGTCTGGACCGTGACGGGTCCGGAGACCCACGAGGCGCTGCTGCGCGTGGCCGCGCACGACGCGGCCGGCAACGCGGGGTCCGACGTGAGCAACGCACTGTGGCAGATCGTCCAGACGATCGCGGTCGACCCGGATTCCCCGGTCACCGAGCTGGCGCTGGGTCCGGCGACCCCGAGCCCGGCCAAGGGGTCGATGCGGATCGCCTATGCCCTGCCACGCACGTCCCGCGTGCGGCTCGAAGTGCTCGACGTCCAGGGCCGGCGCGTGGCGCCTCTGGTGGACGGCGAGCTGCCCGCGGGGCGCCACCGCGCCACGTGGGACGCGAGCCGCGCGGGCTCGGGCGTCTACGTGGTGCGGCTCGACACCGGGACCAAGGTGCTGATGAAGCGCGTGGTGGTGACGAGGTAGCGGGAAGGCCCGCGTCTCGTCCTATCCCGCCCGCCAGCGCTCGCCGTCGCGCGACGCAGCACCAGCATTTTCCAGCTTGATCAGGTGCGCGAGCAGCGAGCGCTCGGCGTACGTCCACAGCTCGCGCGGCGTGTCGGCGTAGGCGCGCTCGACCAGCTCGGCGAGTGCGCGGGGCTCGGCATCGAGCGCCGCCAGCACCTTTTTTTCGCGCTCCTCGCGGTGGGCGATCAGCCACTCGATCCGCTTCCTGGCTGCCGCTTGGGGCGAGCCGTGGGCGGGGAACAACGTCTCGATCGGCTCTCCGAGCAGTCGCGCGAGCGAGGCCACGTAGGCCGCCATGTCGCCCTCGGGCGGGTCGATGATCACGGTGCCGGACCCGCCTGGGATATGATCCCCGGTGAACAGCGCGCGGATCCGCGGCTGCAGGAAGCACAGATGCCCGCGGGTGTGCCCGGGGGTGTGGAGCACGCGCAAGGTCCAGTCGCCCACGCCGGGAGCCAATGGCACCACGTCGCCGTCGCCGAGGATCAGGTCGAGCCGCAGGTGGCGCCCGGTCTCACGATGCCCCGCCACCGGCACCCGGTAGCGCTCGCGCACCTTCTCGACGCCTGCCACGTGGTCCGGATGGTGGTGCGTGAGCAGGATCAGACGCAGCGTGCGGCGATCGGCCCTCAGCATCTCGATCAGCTCGAAGAGGGCCTCGAGCTCCGCGGGATCGTCGCTGCCCGGATCGATCAGCGCCATCTCGGGCTCGCCCACCAGGTAGGCGTTGGTGTGGGTCGCGGGCGGCAGCGGGCGCGTCTTCATCGGCTGCAGGACCACGCCCCACTTGAGCTCGATCCGCCGTACCGGCTTGCCCGACGCCTCGGGCGCCTCGGCCAAGCGCGCGGCCAGGTTTTCCTCGCCCTGGGCGAGCCCGATCAACGTATAGAGAATCGGCGCAGCGAAGGTCTCGCCTCCCATTTGCCAGCGCTCGAGGGCTGCGACCGGGGTGACCCACTCGCCGTGGGCCAGCTCTCCGACATGGACACACGGCTCCTGGCCCTCGGGAGCGCGCGCCAGGAAATAGGCGGCCACGAATCGCTTGGGGGTGAACGGCGGCGTGGTCCACCGGCCGGTGTAGGTGAGCGCGCCGGCGCGGAAGCGCCATCCGAGCTCGCGCGCGAGCGCCGGGAAGGTGGCGTCGCGGCCGACCAGCCGCGCCCGCGCCCGGGCCCGCTGCTCGGCCGGCGGCGAGACGTCCGCCCCGAGCAGCACGCCGGTCTCCTCGAACACCTCGCGCAGCGCGCAGGCTTCGAGGGTGCGATCGGGGCCCGGGGCGAGGCCTTCGATCTCGAGCGATTCGTCCTGGGGATCCGCGAGACCGCCCACGAAGGCCCGAAAGCCGGGCATGTACGGGACCTCGTCGCTACGCCGGACCCAGAACGTCTCGAGCGTTTCGCCGTGACCGCGCACCAGGACCACGGCGGCCGACGGGCGCGGGCTCGAGAGTGGACTCACCCGCGGCGAGCGCTCATGCGGCCTTCGGGACCACCGCCGCCACGGCGCGACCCAGCAGGTCGAGCCCCTCGTCGACCTCGGCCGCGGTGACGTCGAGCGGCGGGCGGAACCGGAGGCTCTTCACGCCGCACGGCAGGATCACCGCGCCCAGCTCGTACATCTTTCGCGCCACGGCGTCGCGGACCGGGGGATCGGGGAACTCCACGGCGCACATCAGGCCTTTGCCGCGGGGGTTCGAGAACACCTCGGGCCGCTCCGCCTGCAGGCGCTCCAGGCCCTGCAGGAGATGCTCGCCGACGCGGGCCGCGTTCTCGACCAGCCTCTCTTCTTCCATGATCTCGAGATAGCGCTGGCAGCGCACCATGTCGACCAGGCTGCCGCCCCAGGTGGAATTGAGCCGGCTCGAGACGCGGAACACGTTCTCGGGCTCCTCGTCAAGCTTGGTCCCCGCCATCATCCCGCACACCTGCGTCTTCTTGCCGAAGGCCAGCAGATCCGGCCGCACGTCGTCGTGCTGGTGAGCCCACATGCGGCCAGTGATCCCCATGCCGGTCTGCACCTCGTCGAACGCGAGCAGTGCCGCGTTCTCGTCGGCGAGCTGGCGAAGCGCACGCAGGAACTCGGGCCGGAAATGGTTGTCGCCGCCCTCGGACTGGATCGGCTCGATCAGGATGCAAGCGATGTCGTCCTGGCGCTCGGCGAACGCGGCCTTGATCTCGGCGATCGCCTCGGCCTCGGCGCGCGCCACCCGATCCCGCTCGGCCTGGTCGACCGGGAAACGCAGCTTGGGCGAGGAGACGCGCGGCCAGTCGAACTTGGGCCAGTACTGGTGCTTCCTCGGGTCCGCGGTGTTCGTGAGCGACAGCGCGTAGCCGCTCCGCCCATGGAACGACTCGCGGAAGTGCAGCACCTGGTGGCCGCGCTCTTCGGTCGCGCCGCCGCGGAAGTTGCGCCGCACCTTCCAATCGATCGCCGCCTTCAAGGCGTTCTCGACCCCCAGGGTGCCGCCCGAGATCAGGAACAAGTGCGGCAGGTAGGCCGGCATCGCGAGCCGCTCGAACGTGGCCACGAACTCCGCCATCTCGACCGTGTAGACGTCGGCGTTGGTCGGATTGGTGACCGCGGCGCGCGTGAGCGTGGCGAGGAAGTCGGGATCCTTCATGCGCGGGTGGTTGAGTCCCACCGGCATCGTGGCGAAGCAGGAGAACAGATCGAGGAACCAGCGCCGATGGCGAGCGTCCCACAGCCTGCGGCCGTGGCTCTTGTCCAGGTCGAGCACCAGGTCGTAGCCGTCCACCAGCATGTGGCGCGCGAGGGTGGCGTGCACCTGGCCGGGGGTCAGGCGCGCTCGGTTCATGATCGTGCTCATGTCGGTTCTCCGGTCGCCCCGGTCGGCACGTAGCACTCCTCTTTCGAGGTGCTGAGCACGACGACCGTGCGGGTCTGTCGCACGCCCTCGAGGGCGTTCAATCGGTGGATGAGCAGGTGCTGGAGCGACTCCATGTCCCGCACGCGGATCTTGAGCAGCAGCGAGAACTCTCCGGTGATGTGATGGCACTCCTGGACTTCGTGGAGCTTGCGTACCTGGTCGATGAACCCACTCTCGAAGCGCGGATGCTCGATGAACACCTCGACGAAGGCGGTCACCGAGACCCCCACTCCTCTGGGATCCACCAGCGCGACGTAACGGCGGATCAGGCTCGCGGCCTCGAGCTTCCTCAGGCGTTCGTTGACCGAGGCCGTCGAGAGCCCAACCCGGCGCGCGATCTCGGCTTGGGCCAGTTTCGCGTCACGCTGGACCAGGTCGAGGATCTGGCGGTCTTTGGCGTCGATCGGGTGAGAAACGTTCAGAGAAATGGCCATAGCACTATATTTATATTCGGCAAGATAGCCTTTTGTCCATATACTTTTCGGAAGTATAGACCTAG
>VBOY01000133.1:5017-8738 GCA_005893295.1 Candidatus Eiseniibacteriota bacterium
GCCGATAACGACTCGGCGCCCGGGTCTCCCGGGCGCGTGCTACAGTGCGCGGCTCATCATGGTCTACGCGATCGATCTGGAAGGCGTTCTCGCCCCCGAGATTTGGCCCGCGCTCGGCAGCCATTTCGTCCTGCCCGACTTGGCTCTCACCACCCGAGACCTCGGGGACTTCGACGAGCTGATGCGCCGCAGGGTCGCGGCCACCCGCTCGCGCGGGCTCACCTTGGCTCACCTACAGGGCGTGGCCCACGCCGTGGAACCGTTCCTCGGGGCCCGAGACTTCCTCGGGCGCCTGCGGTCCCTGGGCCAAGTCGTGATCATCTCCGACACCTTCCACGAGTTCTCGGAGCCACTGGTGCAGAAGCTGGGAGGCCACAGCCTGTTCGCGAACCGTTTCGAGTTGGACGCCAAGGGGATGCTCGAGGGGTTCAAGCTGCGGATCCGGGGCCAGAAAGAGCGGATCGTGTCGGGCTTCCACGGCGCCGGCTTCCCGGTGGCCGCCCTGGGCGACAGCTTGAACGACCTTTCGATCCTGAAGAGCTGCGACTGGCCGGTGCTCTACCGGCCGGTAGAGCTGCTCCGCCAGGAGTTCCCAAAGGCTCCGGTCGCGCACAACCTGGACGAGGCCCTGGTCCACCTGACGGCCGCCTGGCGCGAGTCCGAGAAGAACGGGTCAAAGGCCTGACGCCAGCGGATCGGCCCGTCCGGCGGGCAGCCGCGACCAACACGATCCTTGCGACCGGGCCGGGCGGGGTGTTTCACTTGTTCGGCGGGCAAAGCCCTAGCCGGCCACTTCGCCGTCCCTCGCATCTCGCCAAGGAGTGCTCCATGAACCGGCCCCCCTCCGTTCTGCTGGCGTGGGCGATGCTCGCCCTGCTGGCCGCCACCGCCCAGGCTGCGCCTTCCAAGCCAACGATTTCCTGGAGTCCCTGCTACCGTGACGTCTGCCCCTGCGAATGTGGCACGCTCCAGGTGCCGCTCGACTACGATCATCCGACGGGTGCCACGATCTCGATCGCCGTGCTTCGCGAGCCGGCGCGCGACCCCGCGCATCGGATCGGATCGCTGTTCCTGAACCCGGGCGGTCCCGGGGGTTCGGGATTCGAGTTCGCTCTGTACGCGGGGCAGGTCCTCTATTCGAGCGAGATACGGAACCGCTTCGACATCGTGGGATTCGATCCGCGCGGGATCGAGAGCAGCGACCCGCTGCGCTGCTTCGGCAATCCTCGACAGTGGATCCCCTACTTCACTCCCTTCCCGTTCCCGATCACCGCGGACGAGCAGGCAGCGTGGGAGACATCGGACCGCTACCTCGACGGCCAGTGCGACCAGCGCGCGAGCCGCATCATCGATCACATGTCGACCGCCGAGGTGGCGCGGGATCTCGATCTTCTGCGCCAGGCAGTCGGTGACGACCAGCTCACCTATGCGGGCTACTCGTACGGCTCCTATCTCGGCGTCACCTACGCGAACCTGTTCCCCGACAAGGTACGGGCCATGATCCTGGACGGCGTCCTGGATCCGATCGCCTGGTCCACCGGTGTGCCGGGCGACGGGCCGGATGTGCCGATCACCACGCGGATCCACAGCGCCGCCGGAGCCCAGGCCACGCTCGACGAGTTCTTCCGCTTGTGCGACGCCGGTGGCTCCAACTGCTCCTTCGGCCCCGGCGCCTCGAGCCGGTTTGCCGCGCTGGCCAACAAGCTCAAGGGGTCGCCGGTGCCGGTCCTCCTACCGAATGGCGCGACGATCCAGTTCACCTACCCGCTGCTGATCGCGTACACGCTGGGGACGATGTACGACTCGTTCGCGTGGTGGCCGTTCGCCGATTTCCTGGCCGCCCTCGAGGCGGCGGCCCCACCGGCCGCGTTGGGCACGCGGCTCGATGGTCTGTGGCGCTCGCTCGGATTCATGAGCAAGCGCGGGTTCCCGCAGTACCAGAACGATGTCGAAGGGTTCCCGGGCGTGATCTGCGCCGACAGCGACAATCCCGACTCCTACGCGGCATGGTCGGCCGCGTCCGCCGCCGAGGAAGCTCGGTTCGGCTACTTCGGTCCGATCTGGACCTGGAGCTCGAGCATCTGCGCGGCGTGGCCCGGCGGCCAGACGGACCGCTACGTGGGCCCCTTCACCGCCCGCACGGCCCACCCGGTGCTCCTGATGAACACGCTCTACGATCCGGCGACCCGATACGAGGGCGCGCAGACGGTAGCGAGTCTGCTCCCCAACTCGCGGCTGCTCACGGTCGCGGGCTGGGGCCACACGACGCTGTTCCTCTCCGCGCAGGCCACGGAGGCGGCGATTCGCTACCTGGTGGATGGGACGCTCCCGCCGCCGGGCACGGTCTTCCCGCAGGACTTCGTTCCGTTCGGAGCGCCTCCCGGGCTGGTGGCGAAGTCGGCGGCGGCGACGGGCAAAGCTCTCCTGACACCCGTCCTGGTGCCCGATTTCGTGCGACGTCTGCCCAAGGGAAAGGATGCCTCGGGGGAGGCGATCGAGGCTTCGAGCTCGCCCGCGACCGGCGCGCAGGCGTCGCCAGACCCGGCGGCCGAGCAGACCGAGGGAGCTGGCCCCAATGGCTTCGAGCTGATGCCCAACTATCCGAACCCGTTTGGCCCGACGACCACGATCCGCTTCGCGGTGCCGGAAAAGAGCCACGTGCGGCTGAGCGTCTACACCTTGCTCGGCCAGGAGGTGGCACGGCTCGTCGACGGCGAAGTCGGGCCCGGCCTTCGGTCGATCCAGTGGAAGGCGGTCGACCGCAACGGCCGCGCGCTGCCGCCCGGGGTCTACGTGTACCGCATGCGGGCCACCTCGCTCACGACCGGCGAGTTCCATCAGGTCGGCAAGATGATCCTGACGCGATAGGAGTGGTCTTAAGCGCCCGATCGCTGCGCTGGCTCGATCGCTCCTCGCCGCGACGGATCGCAGGGATACCACTCGCCCGTCGCTCTCTCGCACGCGCCTTGCGCTCGGGCCTTGAAAACCGCCCTTCAGTCCCGGCGCGCGCCCACGCGCGCCCATTCGAGCAGAGCATCGGCTCCGGTCAGGTCGTCGAGCAGCAGATCCGGAGCGTGTGCCTCCAGCTCGTGGCGGCGGCGCACGCCGGTCGCGACTGCCACCGCCCGCGCCCCGGCGGCGCGGGCGCACTCGATATCGAGCTCGGTGTCGCCGACCACCACGCAGCGCTCGGGCGGCACGCCGCTCGCCCCCGCCCGCGCCACGGCCAGCCGCGCCAGGTGATTGCGGTCCGGCGCCTCTTCACCGAACGCCCCGAACGCGAAGCGATCGGCGAGCCCAAAGTGGCCCAGCTTCACGCGCGCCATCGCGGTCGTGTTGCCGGTGAGGAGTGCCCGCACCCAGCGCGGCTCGGCCGCAATCCGGGACAGTAGATCTTCGACCCCGGGGAGCACGCGGCCCCGGCCGGGCGTGAGGAGCCCTTCCATCTCGCGGCAGGCGGCCTGCCAGAACAGCGCCACCTGGTCGGGCGGGAGCGCGCGGCCGTGCTTGCGGAGGATGTCGGCGAGGATGAGCGGATCGGTGCGCCCGGCGAAGGCGATGTCGCGCAGGTCGTCAGCCACCCCGAGACGGGTGTGAAGCGCGGCGGAGAATGCCTGGCGGGCCGCCCCGTCGGTGTGGAGCAGGGTGCCGTCGATGTCGAACAGCCAAACCAACCGGGGGTCGAAGGGCATGGGCCGCGCGCGAGCGCGCCGGGATGCTA
>VBOY01000134.1 GCA_005893295.1 Candidatus Eiseniibacteriota bacterium
TCGCGATCGGTGACGACTGCAACGGGACTATCTCCTCGACCGGCGACCTCGACTACTGGTCCTTCAGCGCCACCCAAGGCCAGAGCCTGCTATTCAACCTGGATCCCAACACCTTCAACTGCGGCATCACGGGGGCCGGCCGTAGCATGCGGATGCGCCTGTTCGCGACCCAAAGCCCGTACCCCAACCCGACCGGCTTCCCGGACTCGCTGCTGGCGGCCTCGGCGCAGGGGAATTTCGCGGACCGCATCGTGTGGACCTGCCCCAAGACCGGCACGTACCTGGTGCGTGTCCAGCGCAGCGCCGGCACCGCGCCGTTCCCGTACCGGCTGCGGGTGCGCAATCTCACGTTCGGCGCTCCCAACCCCTCGCGCGACGCCCGTGACATCACGCTGGTGTACTCCAGCAACCAGGGTGGGAGCTGGTCGACCGAGCAGCGGATCAACGACGATCCGGCAGGGCTCGAGAACCGGCGTCCGTTCTTCAGCGCGGACGGCCTCGGCCACGTGCACGCATTCTGGCACGACTCGCGCCTTCCGGGGCTCGGCAACAACGCCGCGCTCACCTCGGTATTCGGCACCACCTCGCGCGACGGAGGGAGCACCTGGACGCCCAACTACTGCGTGACCGACGAGCTGTCGTTCTTCTCGTTCAACACGCTCGCGGTGCCGAACCTGGGCGACTACAACATGGCCGCCTCGTTTGGAGGCGTCACGCACGCCGCCTGGACCGACCAGCGGCTGTCGACCGGGGACGTCCGGGTGCCCAACTCGAACGCCTATAGCGCCGGGCTCGGACCCGAGGTCTACACGACCGGGATCATCTTCGACCACACCGTGACCTGCCCCGGCGATTTCGAGATCTGCGCCGCAACCCGGTCGGAGTCGCGCAACTACACCATCACCAACACCGGCACGGTGCCCGACCAGTACAACTGGAGCTACAACGACACGCAGGGCTGGAGCGGCGGGCCGACCAACGGCACCACCGCGGTGCTGGATCCGGGAGCCTCCGAGAACGTCGCGGTGACCGTGACGGTCCCGGCAGCCTGCTCGTATCCGAACACCAGCACCACGGTCACGTTCACCGCCACGCCCGTCGGGGCGCCCTACGACGGCAAGTCGTGCCAGACCGTGGCCTCGTTCTCCGCGATCGCGTTCGACTTCTCCCCCAACACTCTCAACCTCCATGCGCAGGGCCTGTGGGTGACCGGATACCTGACGCCCACGTTGCCGTGCACCGGAGCGGGCATCGACATCAGCTCGGTCCGAGTGAACGGCGTGCCGGTGGACCCGGCGGCGCCGACCTCGGTCGACGCCAACGGCACCTTGACGGTCAAGTTCGATCGCGCCGCGGTCGAGCTGACCGTGAACGATGGCAACAGCGTCCCGATGGTGGTGACGGGGACGGCGTGCGGCCACTGCTTCATCGGCAGCGAATGCATCAAGGTGACCCGCGCGGTGGTCACCGCCCCGGCCGCCGGCTCGGTTCTGGACGCCGGCACCCTGACCCAGGTGCGCTGGCAGACTCCGAGCGGCGTCTCGGTCCAGTCGGTGGCGATCCTCCACTCGCACGACGATGGCTCGACCTGGGAGCTGGTCGCGCACGGACTTCCCAACACCGGTAGCTACGACTGGACCGTCCCAAATTCTCCTGGCAACCAGCACAAGCTGGCGGTGGTACTCGTGGAGTCGGCGGACGAGACCGGCTACTTGGTGGACGGCGTGCTCGGCGTGAGCCAGTCGTTCGAGATCACCGGGCCGGTCGCCGTCGGCGACCATGGGCCGGCGCTGTTCGCGCTGCGCGGCGTGAGCCCGAATCCGGCCACGACCGCACTGCACGTCAACTTCAGCCTCAAGAATGCGAGCCTGGCCACGTTGTCTCTGTTCGACGTGACCGGGCGTCAGCTCGGCTCGCGTCGGGTCGACATGCTGGGCCCGGGCTGGCACACCGTGACCCTGGGTGAGCGCGCGACGCTCCCCGCAGGGCTCTACATCGTGCGCCTGACGCAGGACGGCAAGAGCCTCACCACCCGGGCGGCGCTGGTGCGGTAGCGCTGCTCTTACGATCGCGGAAGCCCCGGGCGGCAGAGCCTCCCGGGGCTTTCCGCCGCTACGCCGGGCGCACGGCGCTCATGTTGAGGCGCCAGTAGTCGAGCGTCCACGGCGGTTGGTCGGCGCTCGCTTGGGCGATCAGCGGGTCGACGAACGCCGCCTTCTCGTCGTCCGGCAGGCATGCGAGGTACGGGCGGATCACCACGCCGGCGAGGAACGCGCGGTACTCGGACGGTCCTGCGAATCGCGTCGGCGCCTCCTCGAGCCAGGTTCGCACCGACGCAAAGCCGGCCGCCGCGAGCCTGCGAGCCGTGGTCGCTTCGTCCGCGTACTCCCACGGGTCACGCCAGTCGCGGAAGAACGGCGCGAACCGCGGCGCGGCGGCCCGGCGCTTCGCGCGCGCCCGAACCCGCGCCAGGTTGGGACCCCCGCCACATTGCGCTTCCAGCCTGCCACCAGCCACGAGCGTGGCATGGAGCCGCGCGAACAGGCCGGCGTGATCGTGAATCCAGTGGAAGGTAGCGGTGCTGAAGATCGCGTCGACCGGCGCGGCGAGAGAGAGCGTGCCGAGGTCCGCCTGGATCACCTCGAGGCGCCCGGCGTGGGCGGCCAGATGGAGCCGCGCTCGAGCCACCATCGCGGGCGAGGAGTCCACGGCGATCACCCGCCCGCGCGGTAGCCGGTCGAGCAAGCACGCCGTGAGCCGGCCGGTTCCGCAACCGGCGTCGAGGACCGTCTCGTCCCCCTCGAGCGACAGCCGCTCGAGCACCGTGAGCCCCCAGGCGAACTGAGGGTCGGAGACCGCGTGGTAGCACGCGGCGTCCCAATCGTGGCTCACGTAAGGGACAGGCCGCCCGACGGCGCTTCGCCGGTCGACGATCGAGGGTTCATCCGCGATTGCGGTTTTGGACCACGCCCGGGTCCGTCACGTCGAGGTAGCCGATCAGCCGCGCGTTGCGGCGCACCGCATCGCTCAAGTCCGTGGCCCCTCGGTCGATGGCGATCGCGCGCGCCAGGGCAGCCGAAACCGCGATCGGGTGCCCGCGCCGGCGGCGATGGCGTGGGATCAAGGCATAGGCAAAGCGCGATCGCTTCGCCCCGCCGCCCCGATAGGCCGCGAGTGCGGCCTCCATCGCGCCGGCGACCGCGCCCACGGTCGCAGGCCGCACGGACGGCTGGTCCACCGGCATCACGAGGATGGCGTGCGCACGCAGCTCGAGCGCGGCCGAAAGCCCCGCCTGCACCGACGACAGCATGCCGCGTCGCCAGCGCGCGTGGACCAGGAATCGTGCCTCGAGCCTGCGCGCCCGATGGCGCGACTTGAGGTCCCGAGAGACGCGGCTAGAAGCGACAATGCGCTCGAACTCGCGCTCGATCGACCGCTGCACCTCATGCGCGGCCGACCCGAGCACCACCACCACGGCGTCGCACGCTCCCCACAGGCGCCGCACGCTGCGCACCAGGAACGTCTGGCCGGCGATCTGCACCAAGGGCTTGGGGCGACCCATGCGGCGGGACGCTCCCGCGGCGAGCACGACGCCGACCCTCATGGCTCGGACTTCTCGTGGACGCTGGGAGCGCTCGCTTCTGCGGCCTGCCCTGGCGCGTCATCTCGTCCCTCGGTGGGCGCCTGGCGTGGCGTCCACCGCCTGGGCCCGGGCATCCCACGGCGCACCGCGATGATCTCGGCCATCGCGCTGACCGCGATCTCCTCGGGGGTCTCGGCTCCGATCGACACCCCGAGCGGCGTGCGCAGGCGCGCGATCTGCTCGTCGCTGAAGCCACGCGCGCGCAGCCGCAGCGCGAACTTCCGCTGCTTGGGTACGCTTCCGATCATCCCTAGGAACTGCAGCGGACGGCGCAGCAGCTCCTGGACCAGCCGCTGGTCGATGGCGTGGTCATGGGTGGCCACCACCGCGTAGTCGCCCGCGCGAGTCACCAGCTCGCGCAGGTGATCTTCGGGCGCGCGGCACACGACACAGGCATCGGGGAACCGCTCGGAGGCCGCCCACTCGGGCCGCTCGTCCACCACGGTGACCTCGAAACCACAACCGGCCGCCAGCGCGGCCAGCGGGCGCGCGATGTAGCCGGCGCCGAAGAGCAGCAGCCGCGGCGCGGGCTCGATCACCTCGAGAAACACCGCCATCTCGCCGCCGCAACACATCCCCAGCTCCTGGGTCAGGTGCTTCTTCACCATCGTCGTGCCGCCCGCCGCCAGCAGCTCGCGGGCCTCGAGCAGCACCCGGTGCTCGATCGCGCCCCCGCCGATCGTGCCGGCGGTTTCTCCGGTCTCGGCGATCAACATGTGCGCGCCGGGCTTGCGGGGCGTGAAGCCGCGCGACGCGATCACCGAGGCCAGCACGAAGCGCAGCCCCGCCGCACGCCACCGGGCAAGCGCTTCCCAGACCTCCGGCGCCTGACTTCGCCCGATCGCGTCGAAGAGCGTCGGGTCGCTCACCGGCCGCCTCCCCCGCGCGCCGCCGGACCCGGGGCCATGCCCAGCGCCTCCTGGATCGCCCGGCGCACGAACACCGGAACCATCTCGTGCCGGTAGTCGTCGTCGTAGGGGACGTTGATCTGCGGGCGACACTGTCGATACGCAGCCTGGGCGATGGCCTCGATGGCCCCGCCGTCGAGCGGTTTGCCGCGCACCAGCGGCTCGAGCCCCCCCACCACCTTCGGCTTCGCCGCCAGCGCGCTCACCACCAGCATCGCCGTCTCGCACGCTCCGCCCGCGAGGCGTGCGGCGAACGCCACCGACAGCATCGGAAAGTCGATCGCGCCGCGGGGTCGCAGCTTCTGGTAGCCGACCGCGAGCCCTAGCGAGCGAGCCGGAACGGTGATGCGCACCACCAGCTCGTCCGGCCGGAGCACGTTGTTGTGCACGCCATCGGCGACGAAGAATTCCTCGACCTTCACCGTGCGCCGGCCACGGCGGCTCGCGACCTCCACCTCGGCTGCGAGCGAGATCAGCGTCGGCGCGACATCCGACGAGTGGGCCGCCACACAGCGCCGGCCTTGTGGCACCACGTGGCAGTGCACACCATCCTTCTTGAGGCAGAAGCCGCGGGCCTCGCGCCACAGATTGCCGCCCACGGTGCCCATGGCGCGCAGCTGGGGGCCCGCCACCAGGCCCGCCGCCTTGGCGAGCGAGGGCGCGTCGCGGCGCACCGCGGGGTGGCGCTCGAGCTGGCTCAAGGTGACGAGCGGACCGAGATGGAGTCCGTCGTCGCGCACCTCGATGAAGGCCAGCTCGCGCAGGCGCCCGATGTGGACCACCCGCCGGGGCTCGTGGAGACGATGCTTGAGGTTGGGCACCGCGTCGGTGCCGCCTGCCACGACCAGCGCTTCGCCGGGCTTCTCGGACAGCAGGCCGAGCGCCTGATCGAGCGAGGTGGGCTCGCTCCACTCGAACGGCGGCAAGGTCAGCATGTCACGGCCTCATCGGCCGGCGGCGGCCGGTGCCGCCGCCACCTGCGCACGCGCCCGCTCCCAGCGCTCGCGCGCGCCGCCGGCGCGCAGCAGGGAGAGCACGCGCGGCGGCGAGAACGGCAGTCGGTTGCAACGGACACCCAACGCATCGTAGATCGCGTTGGCGATCGCCGGCACGCTCGGGTGGAGCGGGCCCTCGCCCGCTTCCTTGGCGCCGTACGGGCCTTCGGGGTCCACCGACTCGATGATGATCGACTCCATCTCGGGCGTGTCGAGCGAGGTCGGGATGCGGTAGTCGAGCAACGAGGGGCCGTGGTGGAGGCCCGGCCCGTGGTGCGGCCCGGCCGGCTTGAAGACCTGCTCCTCGAGCAATGCCTCGGCGAATCCCATGTAGGCGCTGCCCTCCATCTGCCCCTCGACCGCGACCGGGCTGAGCGCGCGCCCACAGTCGTGGGCGATCCAGATCTTCTTCACCTCCACGCGCCCAGTCTCGGGATCGCACTCCACCTCCGCGACGTGGGCGGTGAACGAATAGGCGGGCGAGGCGCCGATCGTGCCGCCCCGGTAGTCGCCCCCCAGCTTGGGGCTCTGGTACCAGCCCACCGAGCCCAGCGTGCCGATGCGCGCCTCGGTGCGCTGGAACGCCTCTTTGACGCTCATGCTCGCTCGCTCCGGATCTTCCACCCAGCACGCGACTCCACCCGCGAGCGACACCTGATCGGGTCTACAGCCCCACAGGGCCGCGAGCGTGGCGCCGATCTCCAGCCTGAGCTTGCGCGCCGCGTCCAGGCAAGCGTTCCCCACCATGAAGGTCTCGCGGCTCGAGTAGCTGCCCAGGTCCACCGGCGTGAGGTCCGTGTCGGCCGCGACCACGCGGATGTCGCGCAGGTCGAGCCCCAGCTCCTCGGCCACGATCGACGCCAACACCGAATCCGAGCCCTGGCCGATGTCCGAGGCGCCGCAGAACACGGTCGCCCGCCCGCTGCGGTCCAGCTTGAGCTGGACTCCCGACTGCGGCATCTCGTTCGGGTAGATGCAGTAGTTCGTCCCGCTGATGTACGTGCTCCCGGCGACGCCCACGCCCCGGCCGTAGGGCAACCGCCGGAACTTGCCGCCCCAGCCGGACGCGCGCTCGACCGCCTCGAGACACTGCGGAAAGCCGTTCGAGGTGACGCGCAGCTCGTTCACCGTGCGCGTGTGCTCGCCGATCAGGTTGCGACGCCTGAGCTCGATCGGGTCGATGCCGATCGCCTCGGCCAGCTTGTCGAGCTGACACTCGAACGCGAAGCGCGGCTGCACCGAGCCGTGGCCGCGCTTGGGTCCGCAACACGGCTTGTTCGTGAACACCCGCGTCGAGTCGAAGCGGTAGGCCAGCATGCGGTAGGGCGCGGTGAGGAGCTGTCCCGAGTAGTAGGTGGTGACGAGACCGAACGACGAGTAGGCGCCCCCGTCGATCAAGATCGTGGCGTCCACCGCGGTGAGGGTTCCGTCGCGCTTGACCCCGGTGCGGTATCGCATCCGCATCGGATGGCGCCCGCGGTGCGCGTAGAACACCTCTTCACGCGTGTAGAGGATCTTCACCGGCCGGCCGGTGACCATGCTGAGCTTGGCGGCGCAGAACTCCAGTGAGAACGGCTCGCTCTTGCCCCCGAAGGC
>VBOY01000085.1 GCA_005893295.1 Candidatus Eiseniibacteriota bacterium
CGTCCCGGTGTGTGAATCGCTCGGGCTGCCACGGATCCTGGCCATGGCGGTCGGTGTGCTGCTCGGGGGCTTGGCTCAGCTCGGCGTTCAGCTCCCGTCGCTCCACGCTCAGGGATTCCGCTTCCGCTTCGAGTGGCCCACCCGCCATCCCGGGGTCCTGCGCGTGGCGCGGCTCATGGCCCCGGCCACGGTGGGGCTCGCGGCCACGCAGCTCAACCTGCTCGTCAGCACCCTGATCGCCAGCCTGCTCGAGCAAGGCAGCGTGTCGTGGCTATGGTATGCCTTCCGGCTCATGCAGCTGCCGATCGGCGTGTTCGGCGTTGCCCTGGCGACGGTGAGCCTCCCGGCGCTGGCGCGCGCGGCCGTCGCCGAGGACATGCTGAGCCTCAAGACTACCCTGTCGGCCACGCTGCGCCTGGTGTTCCTGCTCACCGTGCCGGCGGCGGTCTGGCTCGCCGTGTTGGCGCGCCCGACGATCGCTTTGCTGTACGAGCATGGGCGGTTCGGCGCAGACGATACGCTGCGCACCGCGAGTGCCCTGGTCATGTACTGCGTGGGGCTGCCCGCGTTCGCGGCGGTGGGCGTGCTGACCCGCACGTTCTATGCGCTCAAGAACACCCGCACCCCGGTGCAGGCCAGCTTCGTGGCGGTCGCGCTCAACGTGACCCTCAACCTGCTGCTGGTCGGGCCGCTCCGCTTCTTAGGGCTCGGCGCGAGCGGATTGGCGCTCGCGACCTCGGTGACGTCGATCGCCAACTTGCTCCAATTGGCCTTCTACCTCAGGCGGCGGGTGGGTCCCTTCGGGGCGCGCCGCATGCTCGACACCTTCGGTCGCGTGCTGCTCGCGGCCGC
This sequence comes from Candidatus Eiseniibacteriota bacterium, assembly GCA_005893295.1. GTDB lineage: Bacteria > Eisenbacteria > RBG-16-71-46 > RBG-16-71-46 > RBG-16-71-46 > WS-8. Next base: position 853 of record VBOY01000085.1, read on the forward strand.
GCTCGGCGTGGTTCCGGTGCTCGCCGGCCTGGCGTTGCTCGGGGACTCCTGGCACGGCCGGATCGTCGTCGAGCTGCTGGTGGTGGCGGGGGGCCTGCTGCTCGCGCTGGGAACCGGCTATGCCGCGATGAAGGCGCTGCGCGTCGCCGAGCTGGCCACCGTGGAAGATCTGGTGAGAGCCGGGGCGCGCCGCGTGCGTGGCCGCTGAGGGTCAGCGCTTCTTGCGTCCGGACAACGACCATAGGCCGGGAAACACGACGAACGCCTTGAGCCGACCCGGCCGCCACGTGGCAGAAGCGATCTCGATGGCCAGCCACAGCCCGTAGAGGAGCGAGATCTCCTCGCGCCAGTGCGGCACGCAGAACTGCGCGAACCACAGCCCGAACAGCCCCAGCGCTTCATAGGCGCGAAACGTGAAGTTGGCGAGCAGCACCACTCCCAGTGCGCTCTGCAGCAGGGTGAGCATCAGCTCGACCCGGTGTTCCGCGAGCGGCACCGCGGCCGGGCGCCCGAGCGAGAGCGAGTAGACGATCGGGATCATCGCCGCCAGCACGGTCCACTGATTCACGTTCGACGATGCCATGTTCATGAGCGCCATGCCCGCCTTGCCGCGGCTGCGGGCCCAATAGGCGGTGCTCGTGAACTCCGGGAACTCCGACAGGAACGGCGCCACCCACTGGATGAACACGAACTGCGAGATCCCGAGCACGGTGGCGAGCCCGATCATGCTTCCGAGGAACGGGCCGGCCGTCAGGACGATGCCCAGGCCTCCGGCCACGAACAGGCCCGCGATGGCGAGCCAACGCCCGGGCCCGGGAAGCCGGATCACCGCCCGCGACACCGCGGCCACGTCCTCGATTTCCTCGTGCTCCTTGGGCGGGATTCGCTGCAGCACGATCAGGTAGCCGGCGTAGAAGGCGAGCAACACCGCGGCGTCCCAGCAATCGAGCGTCCCCTTGAAGATGATCCACGCGAAGTAGGCGAGCGGCGGGACCAGGCCCACGACCTCGGCGGCATGCTCCTCCTCGAGATGGATGGGAGGCCACGCCTCGCGCTGGCCGCGGCGGTATCGGGCAACCGCGTGAACCACCCAGATCATCGGCCAGCCCAGACCGGTGAGCAGCCGAAGGGCGCCGGTGAAGTTGGCGGTCATCAGGGGAACGTCACGATGCCAGGAGATGACCGCCTCGACGGCGAATTCCGGCAACACTTGGATCCAGGCGAGCAGAGCCAGCGCCAATCCCTGGGAGACGTAGAACTGGGCCGCCTCGGCGCCCCAGGCGACCACGAAGGCGCTGGTGAGAATCGAGGGAAAGGTCCAGATCGCGTGGGTGGCAGCGCGCTCGGCCTCCCCGGGAGGGATCGGTGCACCGATCACGGCGCGGTCAGAATGGGGCGACCCCCGTGAACCGGAAGTCGCGCGTCCGAAGCGCCGGGACGATCACGCAGTTGCCCGCGTAGTCGAACACCGTGGGCTCGGCGTGCCGGCCGATTGCGTCGGCGCGCGCGAGAACGTCGAGCACGTTCTCGTTGAAACGCAGGTTCCTGAGTCCCCGCGTGATGCGACCGCCCTCGATCAAGAAGGTCCCGTCGCGCGTCATCCCGGTGACGATGGTGCGCCGCGCGTCGACCACGCGGTTGTACCAGAAGCGGGTCACCAGGATCCCGCGCTCGGTCGAACCGATCATCTCCTCGATGGTGGCATCGCCGGTGCCGAGGACCAGGTCGTAGGGGAGCGGCCCCTCGACCGCCGGGGGCGCACACGCGTGCCCGGTGCTCTCGACGCCGGCGCGCGCGGCGGTGCGGCGATCGTGCACCACGCCCCGGGCGACGCCACGCTCGATGAGGGTCACGCGCCGGCGCGGGGTTCCCTCGTAGTCGAAGGGCCTGCCGAAGCCGCGCGGATCGGTCGCGTCGTCGACCAGCGTGATCGATTCCCCGGTGATCCTCTGTCCCATCCGGCCGGAGAGGAACGAGCGCCCTTCCTGCTCGCTCTGCGCGCCGAGACCGAGCCAGGCGAGGAACGCCACCAGCTCGGCGACCGCGCTCGGCTCGAGCACGACCGTGTAGGCGCCGGGCTCGATCGCGACCGGGACGCGGGACTGCTCGGCCTTGCGGATCGCGGTGGCGCCGAGCGGGGCCGCCTCGAGCTCCCGCCAATCGCGCCGGTGCCGATCGCCCCAGCCGCTGGAATCGTCGGAGCGCACCGTGCACGTGAAATGGGCGTAGGTCTCGGGGTGATAGGCGAAACGTCCCCCGCGTGTCGCCAACGCGAGGCAGATCGACTCCGTGCTCAGCGCACCCGCCGCGTTCAAGCCCGCCGCGGCGGCCGCCTGCATGACCGGGCCCACGGCCTGAGCGCGCTCTTCCGGGGTGCAGGCGGCGGTGGCGGCGGCGAACCGCTCGAGCGGCGCGACCATCGCCGCGGGAGCCGGGGGCGGCAACTCGTCGTCCTCGGGAGTGAGCCGAGCCAGAGCCAGTGCCCGGTCGGCTACCTGTCGCAACGCGCTCGAGTCGAGGCGGCTGGTCGACGCGACGCCACAGCGGCGTCCGATCACGACTCGGACGGTGAGTGCCTGCTGCCGCGAGGCGACGTTCTGGTGGATTTCGTTGTTCGCGAAGCGGGTCAGAGCCTGGACGCGCGACTCCAGGATTGCGGTTGCGTCCTCGGCCGCCGAGGACATCGCGAGCGCTTCGCTCAGTACGTGCTGGGCCTCGTCGCCCGTCAGCGGAGCGAGGGCGTCGGGGGCGCGGGTCGTCATCGGGGCCTTCAGGAGCCGTACCCGACGCCCACCTGGACGTCGTGGAAACGCGCCGGCGCCGCCCCTTGTGCGGTGCGCATCGTCTGCGCCGGCTGCCCCTTGCCGCACGTCGGGGTTCCCCAGATCTCCCATTCGGATGGACCGCACACCGCGTCGCAGCGTTTCCAGAACTCGGGAGTGACCCCGGTATAGGTGCAATTCTTGAGCATGCGCCCGCGCCGGCCATGACGGACCTCCCAGCCGACCTCGGTGCCGAACTGGAAGTTGTAGCGTCGGTCGTCGATCGACCAGGAGCGGTTCGTGACCATCAGGATGCCGTCCTCGGTCGACGCGATCAGCTCTTCCAGCGTCCCCGACCCGGGCTCGAGGTTGATGTTGGTCATGCGGATGATCGGGAGATGGGCCCATGATTCGGCCCGCATCGTGCCGTTCGAGCCCTGTCCGAGCAGCGGCGCGGTCTCGCGCGAGGTGAGGTAGCCGACCAGGCGTCCGTTTCGCACCAGGTCCACTTTCTGGGCCGGCACACCCTCGTCGTCGAATCCGAAGGTGCCCAGACCGCGTGGGGCCGTGGCGTCGGCCACCAGATGAACCAGCGGCGAGCCGTACTGCAGGCGGCCGCACTGCTCGACGGTCATGAACGAGGTGCCGGCGTAGTTGGCCTCGTGCCCCAGCACGCGGTCGAGCTCCGCCGGGTGGCCGCAGGATTCGTGAATCTGCAAGCTCACCTGCGATCCGTCGAGAATCACCGTGCTCACGCCCGCCGGGCACTGGGGTGCGGTGAGCAGGGCCGCGGCAGTCGCCGCGGTCGCCGCGGCGTTCCCGGCCAGGTCGAAGCGTTCGATCAGCTCGTAGCCGGCCGCCTCGTAGTGGCCTCCGAACGAGTTCGGAAAGGAACGCCATTGCAGATCGTCGTCGCTGCGCGCCGCGGCCGACAGGCCTGCTCCCGAGTGGACGATCCTCTGCTCGATCCGCCGCCCTTCCGTCGACGCGAACAGCTTGCGATCCTCCCAGAAGTTCATCGAGCCGCGTGCCACCACCACTCGGGGCTCCCCCTCCATCACGTTCGTGGCCCGGGCCAGCAGCTCGATCTTGTCGGCCAGCGGCACCTCGAACGGATCGATCGCGACCGGCGTCTCGTAGCGGGCCTCGAGCGGGCGCAAAGGATCGAGCACGACCGGAGCGCGCCGAAACGGCGCCGATGCCCGGGCGATGCGGCACGCCTCGGCGGCGCAGCGCTCCGCCTCGCGTTGGTCCACCACGGCGCTCGCGGCGAAACCCCACGCGCCTCCCGCAAGCACCCGCACCCCGAGGCCGTGGGTGGTGCTCTCTTGGAGCGCCGACACGCGATGGTTCTTGACCTCGAGGAACTGGGAGCGCGTCGCCACCACGCGGACGTCCGCGTAGGAGGCACCGGCGAGCTGGGCGGCGTTGAGCGCGCGGTCGGCGATCGAGTTCACGGCAGGCACCTCCAGCGTCCGGATCGAACGGCGGATACTCGCCGCAGCCGCCAAAGACCGTCAAGGAGATTGCGAGCGCCGCCTGGCCCTCCTTGAAGCCGCTCGGGCCACGTTGACCTGCTCCGAGGGCCTTCCTAAGATGCGTGCCGCTCATGCCTGATCACGCCGCGGTCTTCCCTGCTTCCGAAGCGCGCTCGACCGCGCGCTCCACGGACGAGCGCACGTGGTGACGCGCGCGCCCGCGATCCGCGCCCAAATCGCGGCCCGGCCCGAGCCGCCATTTCACCGCCTGTTCGATCCCTTGACGCACCAGGTCGTGCAGGGAGGGCCGCTCGCCCGCGAGCGCTTTGGCGCCCGGTGGGCCGACCGCGACGACCTGGTCGCGCTCGCTCAGGCCAAGCGCTCGGCGCTTCCGCCGGCGCTCGCCGAAGCCCTCCGGGAAACCCACCGTCGCCTCGGGGCATCTCCGCAGTCGTTGGCCTCGCTCGAGCAGCTGGCGCGGGGCGAGGCGGTGTGCGCGGTCGCGGGGCAGCAGCCCGCCCTGCTCGGCGGCCCGTTGTACGCGTTCCACAAGACGGCAGCCGCCGTCGGCCTGGCGCGCCGCGTCGCCGCGCGTACTCGAGTGCCCTGTGTGCCGGTCTTTTGGATCCACGTCGAGGATTCCGATTTCGACGAGATTCGATCGGTCACGCTCGGCGACGCGGCCCTCAACCTGCACGAGCTGATGCTGCCGCCGACGGCCCATCCCGAGGGCGGCCTGGTGGGATCGATCCCGCTCGCGCCGGTGCTGCCGCTTGGCGCGGCGGCGCTCTCTCACTGGTCCTCCCTGCCGGCGCAGCCGGAGGTGGCGCGGCTGTGGGAGCGGTGTACCGCGCTCGCCGCGGATCTGGGCGCCCTCCACGGCGCGCTGGTCCTCGCCCTGTTCGCCCACCAGGGCGTGGTGGTGATCGACCCGCGGCTTCCGGCGTTTCGTGCGGCCGCGCGCCCCTGGATCGACCGTTACCTGGGCCGCGCCGAGGAATGCTCGAGCGCGGCCCGTCGCGCCGGCGCGATGCTCGAATCGAGGCTCGGCAAGCGTCCACTCGCCGACGCCTCCCTGGACTCGTTCGTGTTCGCGGTGGACGAGCGGAGCCGCCGCAAGGTGTCGGTCGCCGAGGCGAGCTCGCTCGGGGCCTCCGCGGACCTGAGCCCGAGTGTCGCGTTGCGGCCCGTGATCCAGGACGCCGTGTTGCCGACCGTGGCGATGGCGTGCGGGCCCGGCGAGCTGGCCTACCTGGCCCAGCTGCGCGAGGTGTACGCGCTGCTCTCGGTCACGGCCGCGTGTCCGGTACCGCGTCTGGGCGCCACCTGGCTGCCGCCCGCCGCGGTGGCGTTGCTCGAGGCCTCCGGCGGCGACCCCTGGGAGCTGGTGGCGGCGACCGACGCGGTGCTGCGTCGCGAGGCGGACCGGCGCGTGCCCGAAGAGACGCGCGCCGAGGTCGCGCGGATGCGCGCCGAATCGCTTGCGGCACTGGCGCGGGTCGCTTCCTTGACCGCCCGCTTCGATCCCAGCCTGGCGCAGATCGTGGAGTCCGCGCGCGGCAAGATCGACTTCCAGTGGTCGCGCATCGCCGACGGTCTGGTCGCCAAGGCGCGCCATCGGCTCGAGCGCGAGCACCCCGAGTGGGGGCGACTGCGCCCCTACCTGCTCCCGGGGGACCGGCTTCAGGAAAGGCGACTCGCGTCGCTCGAGCCGGTGGCGCATCGCGGGCTGGCGGTGGCGACGGAGCTCGGTGATCTGGCCGAGGCGCATGCGGAAGGTCTGGAGCGCGGAGCTCACCCGCACTATCTCCTGGAGCTGTGATGTCGCTCGATGCCCTGTTCTTCGGCGCCCATCCGGACGACGTGGAGTTGACCTCGGGCGGGCTGGCGACACTGCTCGCGTCGCACGGCCACGCGGTCGGGCTGGTCGACCTGACTCGCGGCGAGGCCGCGAGCCGCGGCTCGCCCGACCAGCGCGCCCGCGAGGCCGAACAGGCGGCGCGCCTCCTCGGAATCCCGTTGCGGGGCAACCTCGGGCTTCCCGACTTGGGGCTAGACGCGAGCGACCGCGCGCAGCAGATCGCCGTGGTCGAGACCCTGAGGTCGCATCGCCCGCGCCTGGTGGTGGCGCCGGAGGCCGACGACGCCCATCCCGATCACGTCGCGGCCTCGCATCTGATCGCGCGCGCGTGCACCCTCGCGGGGTTCGTCCGCTTCGAGGCATCGGGCGAGCGCTTTCGTCCCACGCGCCTTCTGTTCGCTCTCTACCGGTCCACGCGCCGTCCGCACCTGGTGGTCGACGTGAGCGGGGTGTGGGATCGGCGCATGCAAGCGCTGCGCTCCCACGCGAGCCAGCTCGAGCCGGGACCAGGACCCGCGACCTATCTGGCCCATCCCGAATTCTTGGGCGAGGTGGAGTCGCGCGCCCGGGTGTTCGGAGCCTCGATCGGGGCGCGCTACGGCGAGGGGTATCGCATGCGGGGCCCGGTGCCGATCGAGGACGCCCGCGCCTTGCTGTCCACCGCCCCCGAGCTGCGGCGATGAAGAGAGCCGGTCGTGGCCGCGCACCGAGGCGCGGCGGCGCGAGCCCGAAGCCCCGCGGTCGGCGGGGGAGGCCGCGCCGCATAGGTCTCACCTGCTACTCGCACTTCGGTGGCAGCGGCGTGGTCGCGACCGAGCTCGGGTTGGCGCTCGCCAAGCGCGGCTACGAGGTCCACTTCATCGCCCATCGCCTGCCGTTCCGACTGCGCACGTTCACGTCCAACATCTTCTTCCACGAGGCCACGCCGGCATCCTATCCGGTGTTCGATCAGGCGCCGTACAACCTGGCCCTAACCACCAAGATGGTGGAGGTCGCCGAGCACTACGGGCTCGATCTCCTGCACGTCCACTATGCGATGCCGTTCGCGGCCAGCGCCTACTTGGCTCGCCAGCTGTTGCGGCCACGCTCCCTCGGCGTGGTGACGACGCTTCACGGCACCGACATCACGGTGGTGGGAATGGAGCCGGCGTTCTTTCGCATCACCCAGTTCAGCATCCAGTCGAGCGATCGTGTGACCGCAGTGAGCCGCTTCCTCAAGGAGCGGGCCGAGGAGAGCTTCGGCATCACGCGACCGATCGAGGTGATCTACAACTTCGTGGACTCGCGCGTGTTCGCGCCGCGCAGGCGCACCACCCTGCGGCTCGCGCCGCCCCAGGCGAAGATTTTGATGCATGCCTCCAACTTCAGGCCGGTCAAGAATATACCGACGGTACTTCATGTGTTTGCTGAAGTACGGAAGAGGCTGGACGCCAAGCTGGTGATGATCGGGGACGGGCCGGAGAAGGCCGGGGCCGAGCAGCGGGCACGCGAGTTGGGGCTCCAGCGCGACGTGCTGTTCCTGGGCAACCAGGATTGCATGGAGGAGCTGCTGCCGTTGGCCGATGTTTTCCTATTGCCCAGCTCCTCGGAGAGCTTCGGCTTGGTGGCGCTGGAGGCGATGAGCGCGGGGGTGCCCGTGGTGGCGTCGAACATCGGTGGCCTGCCGGAGGTGATCGAGCACGGGTCGACCGGGTTCCTGAACGAGCCCGGCGACGTCGATGGCCTGGTCACGTCGGCTCTGCATCTGCTGACCCACGAGAGCGCCCGACGAACCATGGGACGCAACGCGCGCCGCGTGGCACGCGAGCGCTTCAGCGTGGACGAGATGGTTGGCCGCTACGTCGGCGTGTACGAATCGCTGCGCTAGGCGGAGCCAGGAGGATGCTGGGCAGGAGGCGACGTCTGGCGCTACTCGCGGAAGGGTGCTTCACGACCTTCGAAGCCAAGACCGCGGTGGGCGTGCTGCGCTACCGAGCGGACGAGGTGGCGGCGGTGATCGACTCGACGCGTGCCGGCACGACCGCCGCCGCGTGCGTCGGAGCGGGAGGGTCGATCCCGGTGGTGGCCGATGTGACCGCCGCAGCCGAGGCCGGAGCCGACGCCCTGCTGATCGGCGTCGCGCCGCGCGGGGGCGAGCTGCCGGCGGAGTGGCGGGCGATCGTGTGCGCGGCTCTCGATCGTGGCTGGGACGTGCTGTCGGGGCTTCACGTGTTCCTCGCCGACGATCCGGAGCTGGCGGCTCGGGCTGCGGTGCGCGGCGCGCGCCTGCTCGACGTGCGCCGGCCGGCCGCGGCACGCCTGGTGGCCACGCGTCGCGCCGCGGACCTAGAAGCGCTGGTGGTGCTCACCGTCGGCAGCGATTGCAACGTCGGCAAGATGACCGCGGCACTCGAGATCTGCCGCGCCCTCGAGGGGCTGGGACTCCACGCGAGCTTCGTGGCCACTGGGCAGACCGGAATCTTCGTCGCGGATCGAGGCGTGGCGGTGGACGCGGTGCCGGCGGATTTCGTTGCGGGGGTGGTGGAAGAGCTGGTGGTCGACGCGGCGCGCTTGGCCGACGTGGTCATGGTGGAGGGCCAAGGAGCCCTTCACCATCCCGGCTACTCGGGCGTCACCCTGGCCCTGCTCCACGGGGCGTGCCCCGCGGCCATGATCCTCTGTCACCATCCGCGGCGTGGGCACATCCGGTCCCATGGCCCGTCACCTTCCGACGCCCCGGTCGAAGCCCAAGATCCGATCATTCCGCCGCTCCACGAGCTGGTGCGCGCCTATGAGTCGGCGGCAGCCTGGGTGGCGGTGGGACGCGTCACCGGCATCGCGCTCCACACCGGAGACCTCTCCGAGGCGGAGGCCCGGTCCGAGATCGACGCGGCCAAGCGCGCCACCGGGCTCCCGGCGACCGACCCGGTGCGCTTCGGGGCAGAGACCCTGGCGCGGGAGCTGGCGAGGCTCCACGCGCAGCGGAGGAGCCGTGCGACTCTCCCATGAGCCGCTCGACCTCGAGACGGCGTTCGAGTTCCGCATCGCCGTCGGCGGCTCCAAGGCCCACCAGAACACCCTGGTCCGGATCGAGCACGAGGGAATCGAGGGCTTGGGAGAGGCCGCGCCTTCCCACTACTACGGCGAGAGCCGCGCGCTGGTGGAAGCAGCGATCGCGGCGTGGGCTCCGCACCTGGGCGACGATCCGTTCGCGCTCGATGCGATCGACCAGCGGCTCGATCAAGCTCTCATCGGCCAGCGCGCCGCCCGCGCCGCGATCGAATCGGCGCTCCACGACTGGATCGGCAAGCGACTCGGGCAACCGGTGTGGCGATTGCTGGGTCTCAACCGCGACACGGTGCCGCACTCCTGCGTGACCTTGGGGATGGCTTCGCCGGAAGAGATGGAGCGCAAGCTCGACACGGTGTTGGATTTCCCGGTGCTCAAGGTGAAGCTGGGTCTGCCGGGCGACGTCGACAACCTGCGCCGCATTCGGGCTCGCTACCGTGGCCGGCTCCGCGTCGACGCGAACACCGCCTGGAGCGCGAGCGACGCGGTTCGCGCGCTGCGCGCGATCGAGCCGCTCGACATCGAGCTGGTGGAGCAGCCGGTGCCTCGCGGAGACCTGGACGGGCTCTCATGGGTCCGTCGCCACAGTGGGATCCCGCTGTTCGCCGACGAGAGCGTGCACGATCCGAGCGACATCGCGAACCTGGCCGGGCGCGTGGACGGCGTGAACCTCAAGCTCATGAAGTCGGGAGGCATCCGGCGCATGTTGCGCACGATTCACGCCGCGCGGGCCCACGGTATGAAGGTGATGCTCGGCTCGATGGTGGAGTCGAGCCTCGCGCTCTCCGCGGCCGCCCAGCTCGCCCCGCTCGCCGACCATCTCGACCTCGACGGCCACTGGCTGCTCGCGGCAGACCCGTTCGATGGGGCCCCGGGCGAACGCGGGAAGATCACGCTCTCGGACCGCCCCGGCGTGGGAGTCGTCCCGACGCGGGGGGCCTCGCGGTGAGCCTGCGGCTGCGGGTGTACCTAGTGGTGACCGGCGTGGTCGCCGCCGCTCTGCTGGGCATCTTCGTGCCCGTCGAGCTGGACCGCCGCTGGGCCCACTACGTGGTGTGGACGATCATTTGCCTGCTCTCCGAGATGCTCTGGCTCACCGCTCCGTCGGGCGAGGGGACGGTGAGCGCGGCTTCGACCGCCAACCTGGCGACGCTCGTGCTGTGGGGACAGGGCGCATCGATGTGGGTGGTCGCGGCGAGTACGCTGCTCGCCAACGTGTTCGTGCAGCGCCGCCCGTGGGAGCGCGCCCTGTTCAACGCTTCGCAGATCGTGGTGACGATGTGGGCTGCGGGGGCCGTGATGGTCGCCCTGGGGGTGCCGCTCGGGGGGCTCGAGGGCCGCACCCAGGTGATGTTCGGGTCCCAATGGCTCGACTTGGTGGTGCCGTTCCTCGCCCTGATCGCCGTTTACATGCTGGTGAATCGCGCCCTGGTGGCGATCGCGGTCGCCTGGTCCACGGGGCGGCGCTACGTCCGCGTTCTGCGCGAGGACTGGTTCTACCGCGAGCGGTTGTTCGACGACCTCGCCCTGTTCCTGCTGGCCCCGCTCGCCGTCATCTCGTTCGGAGCCATCGGGTATCCGGGCATCGTGCTCTTCTACGCGCCGCTTCGCATCACCCACGAATCGTCGCGCCGGTTTGCGGAGCTGCGCGACGCGCACAACCTGCTCATCCACAGCGAGCGGATGGCCGCCAAGGGCGAGATGGCGGCGGAGATCGGGCACGAGCTGCGCAACCAGCTGGTGGCGATCAGCGGTCGGGCGCAGATGCTGCTCAAGGACGCGGAGCGGCAGATCTACACGCACGTGCAGCGTCACGCGCAGATCATCCTGGAGCAATCCCGGCGAGTTGAGACCATGTCCAAAGGGCTGATGGACTTCTCGAGCGCAGAGCTCAAGGTCGAGCGGACCGACGTCAACGCGCTGGTCCAGCGGGCGGTCGAGTTCGTGCGGGGCCAGAACCGCTTCGACGGCATCGAATGGAGCCTGCGGTTGATGGGCGGGGTGCCCGACCTGCTCGGCGACCCCGGCCAGCTGCAGCAAGTGTTCCTCAACTTGTTCATGAACGCGGCGGACGCGATGGCCGAAGGCGGCGCGGTTCGGCGCGTCATCGCGGTGTCGAGCGAGTTCGATGATCGCGCGCGACGGATCCGTCTCGAGATCTCGGACACTGGCCCGGGCATCCCGGCGTCGGTGCTGCCCAAGGTGTTCGATCCCAAGTTCACCACCCGGACCGAGGGGCACGGGTTCGGACTCTCGACGTCGTACCGAATCATCGCGAATCACGGTGGAAGCATCACGGCCCAGAGCCAACCGAATCGCGGGGCCACCTTCACGATCACCCTGCCTCTCGATGGTCCTGGTGGCTGGGCGTAAGCTGACCGCGCGCCGGGCGATGGTCCGCCCACGCCGGGCGCGTGGCGGCTAGGGGCGTGGCGACGGGGTCCAAAGTGGACGTGCGGCGTGGAGAGGTGGCGCGCGTGGACTTCGGCGGTTGCGTGCTGTGGGGCGACGACGGATTCCTGCTTCGCGCCACCGTGCGCGGTCGTCTGATGGGTCCCCGCAAGTCGCTCGGCAACGCGGTGGTGGTAGGCGATTTCGTCGGCTACCAGGTGGTCGAGCGCACGACTCGACCCGGCGCCATGCCCGAGTCCGCCTTCGAGGAAGCCGTGGTGGTCGACGTCGAGCGGCGACGCAACGTGTTCTCGCGGCGAGCGGCGGGACGTGTGCCGGTCGAGCAGGTGATGGCGGCCAACCTCGACCAGGTGATCGTGGTGGCCTCGTACGCCGATCCGCCCTTCCGGCACGGATTCGCCGACCGGGTGCTCGCCCAGGCCGAGCGCGCCGGGATTGCGGCCCGTCTGGTGCTCAACAAGATCGACCTCGCCGACGATCGGGAGGGATCGGCGCGCGCGATTCTCGAGGCCTATGCGGCGGTCGGCTACGCGACGCACGCGGTGTGCGCCCGCGCGGGCGAGGGCGTGAGCGAGTTGGCCGGGGCCTGTGACGGCCGGCGCAGCCTGTTCGTCGGGCATTCCGGCGTCGGCAAGAGCACGCTGCTCAACACCATGGTGCCGGGGCTCGATCTGCTGGTCGGGCAAGTGAACCAGAAGACCGGCAAGGGTCGGCACACCACCACGGCCGCCTGCCTGGTGCGACCCGCGCCGGGATTCGAGCTGATCGACACGCCCGGGATGCGGGCCTTTGGCCTGTGGGGGATCAGTCCACGCGATCTGGAGGAGGCCTACCGCGAGCTTCGGCCCCATCGGGGGGCGTGTCGCTTCGGGGACTGCGCCCACGTCCAGGAGCCGGGATGCGCGGTTCGGGCGGCGGTCGAGGCCGGCGAGATCCCCAAGGCTCGCTACGAGTCCTTCCTCAAGCTGCGCGACGAGCTGGCACGAGAGGTCGCGGCCGAGGCGACGCGGCTCAAGGGCACGCCATGACCGAAACCTCGTTCCAGCCTCGTTTCCAGGGCTTCGACTGCTCGGGTCCGTGCGGAGGCAGGTTCGATGCGCGCGAGCCGCGTTCGGTCTGCCCGCGCTGCGATCGCCCGTTGCTCGCGCGCTACGACCTCGAGGCCATCGCCGCACGGCTCACCCCATCGGATCTCCCGCGCTTCGGCACCGACCTGTGGCGGTATCGAGCCGTGTTACCCTTCGCCTCGAGCATCGCGCTGGTGCGTCTCGGCGAAGGCGGGACGCCGTTGCGGCCACTGCCGCGGCTCGCGGAGGAGCTGGGGCTTCGAGAGCTCTGGCTCAAGGAGGAAGCGGGCAATCCGACCCACTCCTTCAAGGCCCGCGGCCTGGCTCTGGCGGTGAACGGCGCCCTCGCGTTCGGTCGTCGCGGAATCGCCTTGCCGTCGGCCGGCAACGCCGGCTCCGCCGCCGCCGCGTACGCGGCGGCAGCTGGTGTACGCTGTCGCATCACGATGCCCCAGGACACGCCCGAGGCGTTCGTCCTCTCGGCGCGCGCGCTCGCCGCCGAGGTACGCCTGGTGCCGGGCACCATCGCCGAGGCGGCCCGTGCCCTGGCCGAGTGGGCTCCGGCTCCGGAATGGTGGAACGTGGCGACGTTCCGCGAGCCGTTTCGTCTGGAAGGCAAGAAGACTCTGGGCTACGAGATCGCGGAGCAATCGGGGTGGCGGCTGCCCGAAGTGATCTTCTATCCTACCGGCGGTGGCACGGGACTGGTCGGGATGTGGAAGGCGTTCGGCGAGCTGTTCACCCTCGGCTGGACGGAGGGCCCGATGCCGCGCATGATCGCGGTGCAGGCGGCCGGCTGCGCCCCGGTGGTGCGCGCGTTCGAGAGCGGTTCCGATCGCGTCGAGCCTTGGGCGGATGCCTGGACGCTCGCCAGTGGGCTGCGCGTCCCGTCGCCGTTCGCGGGCGAGCTCATCCTGCGTGCGCTGCGCGAGGCCCGCGGGGGAGTGATAGCGGTGAGCGAGGAAGAAATGCTCGAGGGGATGAAGGATCTCGCCGAGAGGGAGGGTTGCTTCGCCTGCCCCGAGGGTGGAGCGGTGGCGGCCGCCCTGCGGCGGCTCCGCGCGAGCGGCGAGGTGCAGCCCGAAGAGAGGGTCGTCGTGTTCAATACCGGCTCGGGTCTCCCGTACGCAGAGGCGTGGCGGCGCGCGCGCGCGAACGTCGGCGGCGCGGCGCGATGATGCGGTCGATCCGCTGGGCGCTGGCGCTGTGCGCCTGCGCATGCGTGCTTCCTGGGGCCACGGCGTCGGCGCCGCGCGAGCAGGCCGGACGCGTCTTGGTGGTGCGCCTGGACGGCCCGGTGTCCCCGGTGACCGAGGGGGCGCTGCGCGCGGCCCTCGATCGCGCCCAGAGCCAGGGCTATCGGGCGCTGGTGGTGGAGGTCGACACGCCCGGCGGCCTCGAGCCCAGCATGCGCGAGATGGTCAAGCACATGCTCGCCTCTCAGGTGCCCGTGATCACCTGGGTGACGCCGAGCGGCGGACGCGCCGCCTCGGCCGGGGTTTTCGTGGTGATGGCGGGCGACGTCGCCGCGATGTCACCGGGGACCAACATCGGCGCCGCGACGCCGATCAGCCTCGGCGGCCCGATGGACTCCACCCTGGCGCGCAAGGCAACGAACGACGCGGCGGCGTTCGCGCGCACGATCGCGGCACAGCGCGGGCGCAGCTCCGCCTGGGCCGAGCGCGCGGTGCGCGAGGCGGTGGCGGCGAGCGAGACCGAGGCGGTATCGCTGCACGTGGTCGATTTCGTGGCGGCGACCCTGGGTGAGCTGTTGGCCAAGGCCGATGGGCGCACCTGGCGCCGCGGCGGGGTCGCGCGGCGTCTGGAGGTCCGGGGCCTCGAAGCCGATCGGATCGAGCCGGACTTCCGCCAGCGCCTGTTGGCGCTCATCGCCGAGCCCAACGTCGCCTACATCCTGATGATGCTGGGGTTCTACGGGTTGCTGTTCGAGCTGCAGAATCCCGGCGCAATCCTGCCCGGCGTGGTGGGAGGGATTTGCCTGATCCTCGCCTTCCTGGCGCTCTCGGTCCTGCCGGTCAACTACGCCGGCATCGCGCTCATCTTGCTTTCGATCGTGTTCTTCATCGCCGAGATCAAGGTGGCGAGCCATGGGCTGCTCGGAGCGGGAGGCGTGATCTCCCTGCTGCTCGGGTCCCTGATCCTGTTCGAGGGCGGCGGCGTGGCCCGCCTGTCGTGGGCGGTGATCGCGGCCGCGGCGCTGACCACGAGCGCGTTCTTCCTGCTGGTCGTCGGGGCCGGCCTGAGGGCGCAGCGGCGGCGCGTGACCACCGGCCGCCAAGGGCTGATAGGGACCCGCGCCATCGTGCTGGAGCCTTTGCCCAACGGCCGGGTCCGCATCGGAAACGAGATCTGGAACGCGACCTCGCAGATGCAGCTCGAGGTGGGGAGTGAAGTCGAGATCACAGCCGTGGACGGGCTCCTGTTGCGCGTCCGCCCCTTCGCCAAGGAGGCGAGAACATGATCACCTTTGCCGGCTCGTTGCTGGTGTTCCTGGTCTTTCTCTTCATCGTCATCCTGGCGAACGCGATCCGGGTGGTGCGCGAGTACGAGCGATTGGTGGTGTTCCGGCTCGGGCGGCTGATCGGCGAGCGTGGCCCCGGCCTGGTCCTGCTGTGGCCGATCATCGACCGCGCCGTCAAGGTGGGGCTCCGCACCGTCACGATGGATGTTCCGCCTCAGGACATCATCACCAAGGACAATGTCACCGTGAAGGTGAACGCGGTGATCTATTTCCGGGTGGTGAGCTCCCAGGAGGCGGTGATGACCGTCGAGAACTTTCTCTACGCGACCTCGCAGATCGCCCAGACGACGTTGCGCTCGATCCTCGGCCAAGCCGAGCTGGACGAGCTGCTGTCGGAGCGCGAGAAACAGAACCAGGCCCTGCAGCAGGTGATCGACCGGCAAACCGAGCCCTGGGGCGTGAAAGTCACCGCGGTCGAGGTGAAGAACGTCGA
>VBOY01000135.1 GCA_005893295.1 Candidatus Eiseniibacteriota bacterium
CGAGGCGGTGGCCCAGACGTTCGCGTTCGGCCCGAACGACCGCCTGCTCTCGGTGCTGCCGCTCCACCACGCCTTCGAGTGCACGGCGGGCTTCTTGTGCCCGCTCCGCGTCGGGGCGAGCGTGGCGTACGCCCGTGGTCTCAAATCGACCGAGCTGCGAGAGGACCTACGCACCTCGGGCGCCACGGTGATGCTCGGGGTGCCGTTGCTCTACGAGAAGCTGGTGGCGGCGGTGGGGCGCGGCATCGACGCCGAGCCATCGATGCGGCGCACCACGGGGCTCAGGATCGGGCGCGCGGCGCTGCGGCCGTTGCGCGCGCGCGCCGGACTCGATGGAATACGCTTCCTGGTGTCGGGGGCGGCGGCGCTGCCCGCGTCGGTGTTCTGGGGGCTGGTCGATCTGGGCTGGCCGGTGCTCGAGGGCTACGGGCTGACCGAATGCGCCCCGATCGTGTCGGCCGGCCGGCCCGGCCGGTCGCGCCCCGGGTCCGTGGGATGGCCGCTGCCGGGAATCGAGCTGCGCATCGTGGAGCCGGACGTGCAGGGAAACGGCGAGATCGCGGTGCGCGGGCCCAACGTGATGCTCGGCTACCACCACGATCCGGCGGCGACCGCGGCGGTGTTGCGCGACGGTTGGTTCCACACCGGAGACTTGGGCCGCCTCGCGCGCGATGGCGCGCTCAGAATCACGGGGCGCCTGAAGAACATGATCGCCACCGCCGCGGGCAAGAAGATCTACCCGGAAGAGATCGAAGAGCGCCTGGCGGGCTGCCCGTTCGTCCTCGAGCTCGCGGTGGTCGGCGGGCGGGACCCGCGCGGGGAGCGTGAAGAAGTGCACGCCCACGTGTTTCCCGACGTCCGGGCGCTGGCGACCCTCGCGGCCGCCCGTGGCCAGCCGCTGGACGACGCCTTCGTCGAAGAGACACTGAGGCACGAGATCGAGGTCCGCTGCCGCAGTCTCGCGCCCTACAAGAGGGTGAAACGACTGCTCGTGCGACACGAGCCATTCTCCAAGACCACGACCGGGAAGATTCGGCGCTACGAGCTGGCACACGAACCAGCGGCAGCCGCCGGCCCGGCCGTGGCCTGAGGCCCGCGATGGCGGCGATCGATCCGATTCCTCAGGTCGGCATCAGCCGCATCATCAGCCTGCTCGAGGTGCTCGACGACGGCGGCGGACGCTACGACGTGTTCCGACTCGCGCGCGACGTCAACTTCGAGCTCGGCGAGATCCTGCGCGTCATCAAGGCGGCCGAGATGCTGGGCTTGGTCGAGACTCCCGGCGCGGACGTGGTGCTCACGAGCATCGGCGGCAAGCTCCTCAAGGCGCGCGTGAACCAGCGCAAGCAGATGCTCAAAGAGCAGATCCGGAAGCTCCCGATTTTCCGGGCGGTGGTCGACGCGCTCCAACGCAGCGACGAGCATCGCGCCGACGAGGCCTCCACCTGCCGGCCGAGGATGCCGAGGCGCTGCTGAAGACGGTGATCGACTGGGGACGCTACGCGGAGCTGCTCGGCTACAACCCCGAAGACCAACAGCTCTACCTGGACCAGCCCTAGCAGGCTAGCCCTGGCCTACTCGGGGCGCGCGAAGTAGTCCAACCGTCCGCCCTTTTCCACGCGGATCACGTGACGCTGCAGGAGCGGGCCGGCGAACGCTCGCCCGCCGCTCCAATTCCTACGGGTGGAGTCCTGGTCCCACGAGAGGGCGAACGAGGCGTCGTGGTCGAGCCGGAAGGGGAACGCCACCTGTCGCCCGGCTGCCAGGCTCTCGGCGGCGAACGTCCTGCCACCCAATCGCAGCCGCACGCGCTTGAGCCAGCCGCCGCTCCGGTTCTGAATCACGACCTCGTGGGCGGGTGGGCGCGCGAACATGCGCGGCAGCTGCTTCCACGCGACCCACGCGCAAGCCGCCGCCAGTGCGATCAGCAGGCCCTTTCTCATGAGATCCCTCTCCGGGGCCGCGAAGCCGACTTCCCTGATTCATCGGGTGGTGAGTGGGCGACCCTAGCCCCGTCCGCCGGCTGCGCGCAAGCGCGCCCCCGAATCCGCCCTGGGCCGAACATCCCCCGCCCAGGAATGCGCCATGGAGAGCCGCACGTTCGGTGGTCGGCGCCGCCGCTACTCCGTGGCCGGGCCCTCGCCGCGCAGGCCTTTTGCCTCCTCGGACAAGCGCGGGCTGCCGCCCCGCTCCGCCGTGTGGCGGAACGAGAAGTAGAAGAAGAGCGCCGCCGTGGCATACAGCACGGCGGTGATGAAGAAGGGGATCGAGTAGCCGAAGCGCCGGATGAGGAGCCCGCTCAGCGTGGCGCTCACCGCCCAGCCGGCGTTCCAGACCAGGTTCGTCACGCTCGTCGAGCGCGCCCGCAGGCCGGCCGGCAGCGCCTCCATGACAAAGGTGCTGACGAGCGGGATCGACGCCTGCATGAGGGTCGCACGCATCCAGAACGCGGGGACGGCCACCGCGAGGTGCTTCTCGGCGCCGAGCGTGACCAGGAACGGCAACGAGAGCAGCTGGGAGGCCGTGGCGGTGCGCAACTTGCCGAACTTCCGAGCGAGCGCCGGAGCCAGCAGCGCCGCCAGCGCCGTGGACACCTGAGCGAGCGAGAAGAACACGCCGATCTGCGCGCTCGAGCACTGGAACCGCGAGCGGAAATACAAGTTCATGAAGGGGATCACCAAGCCCGCCCCGACGCCGATGCAGAAGGCGTTGATCGCGATCGGCCAGAGCATCCGGACCGCGGAACGATCCTCTGCGTACGAGGCGTGCGAGAGCCGCGCCTCGTGGAGGTCGCGCATCATGAAGAGCGGGAGCAGCGACGCGAGCTGGATCGCGGCGCCCAGCAGCAGCGTCCAGCGGTAGGCAAGCAGAGCTCCGGGCGCCAGCAGGCGGCCGAAGCCCACCGGGAGCCAGCCGCCGATGAGGTTGCCGGCCACGCTGGCGAGCAGCTCCGAGGCGAAGAACGCGCTGAAGAGATGGGTTCGCTCGCGGGCGGTCGAGTGCTCGGTGATGAACGGCGCCGCGCCGATCGCCATCAACGATTGACCCACTCCGGCGAGCGCGCTGCCGCCGTACACCATCGCCGGCGTGGGCACCAGGGTGCGCGTGAGCAGGCCCAAGCCTTCGATGATCGCGCCCAGGATCAGGCCGCGGCGTCGCCCCCAGCGGTCGGCGAGCTGTCCGGCCGGGAGTGCCGCGAGCGCCAGACCGAGGCCGTTCCAGAACACGGCGCGGCCCACGAACGCCTCGTCGAACCCCGCTTCGACCAAGTACAGATTGAAGAGCACCTGGTTCACGCCGTAGCCGGTCCAGGCGAGCGTGGTACAGAGCAGGAACAAGCGCGCCGGCCGCGAGAATGCGGCGGCGGCTTCGCGGTAATCGCGGAGGGTCGACTCGAAGGGCACCGGGCTACGAGAGGTCGGTGAAGCGCTCGATCGCGGGCATGGCTCCGGCCACCCACGGCTCGTCGGGCTGCTCGGGAGGCGCGCCGCGTCCGCCGCCGGCGTACTGAAGCCGATAGAGCCGGTAATAGATGCCGCGTCGCTCGAGCAGCTCGGCATGCGTTCCCGTTTCGCGGATCCGTCCGTGGTGAAGCACGATGATGCGGTCCACGTCCTGGATCGTGGACAGGCGGTGGGCGATCACGAGGCACGTGCGCCCGCGCATCAGTCGTTGCAGCGCGCTCTGGATGAGCGCTTCGGTGTGCGTGTCGACGCTCGAGGTCGCCTCGTCGAGCAACAGCAGGTCGGGATCGGCGGCGAGGGCCCGGGCGAACGCGAGCAGTTGCTTCTGGCCGACTGAGAGCGTGGCGCCACGCTCCTCGACCGCGGTTTCGTAGCCGTGTGGCATGCGCTCGATGAACTCGTGGGCATTGACCTCACGGGCCGCGCGCTCGACGGCGGCACGATCGAGCCCCGGGTTCCCGAGGCGCAAATTGCCTTCGATCGTGCCCGAGAACAGGAAGACGTCCTGCAGCACCAGCCCCATGCGACGCCGGAGCGCGCGCGCGTCGAGGTCCCGCACGTCGCGGCCGTCGACACGGATCGTCCCGCGTTGCGGCTCGTAGAAGCGCAGCAGCAGGCTGGTGAGCGTGGTCTTGCCGGAGCCGGTGGCGCCAACGAGGGCGATCCGCTCGCCCGGCTCGACGCGAAACGAGATGTCCTGGAGCACCCAATCCTGATCGCGGTAGGCGAACCACACGCGGTCGAACTCCACTCGGCCACGGATTCCCTCGACGCGAAGCGGCGCGGCGCCGTCCGCGGCGGCTGCGCCTGGGCGCGCGGCCCGGCCGTCGAACGCGGCGAACGCGCCTGGATCGGTGCCGCCGACCGCGGCACATCCGCACCCACCGGCGTGTCGAGCAGGGCGAAGACGCGCTCCGACGAGGCCATCGCCTGCTGCAGGATGTTGTACTTCTCGCTCAGGTCCGAGATCGGCCGGAAGAAGCGCTGCGTGTACTGGATGAACGCCACCAGCGTGCCGAGGGTGACCGAGGTCCACATCACCTGTCGCCCGCCGTACCAGACGATCAGCGACACCGCGAGCGCTCCCACCAGCTCGAGCACCGGGAAGAAGACCGAGTAATAGAAGACCGCCTGGAGATTCGCGTCGCGGTGATCGGCGTTCACGCGCCGGAACTCCTCGAAGTTCCGCGGCTCGCGATTCAGGATCTGCACCGTGCTCATGCCGGTGAGGTTCTCGTTCAGGAAGGCGTTCATGCGCGCGAGGACGGTGCGAATCTCACGGAACGACCGGCGCACCTTGGCCCGGAAGATGAGCGTGACCACGACGATGAGCGGCAGCACGGAGAAGGTCACGCCCATCAGCTCGGCGTTGAGGCGGACCATCGCGATCACGATGCCCACCAACGTGAACAGGTCGCCGACGATCGAGACCACGCCGGCGGTGAACAGCTCGTTGAGCATGTCGACGTCGTTCGTGACTCGCGTCATGATGCGGCCGACCGGGTTGCGGTCGAAGTAGGACACCGGCAGGCGCTGGATGTGACGGAACAGCGCCATCCTGAGATCCATCATGATGTTTTGGCCGACCCGCTGCATGACCTGGGTCTGCAAGTAGCCGAGGCCGAAGCCGGTCACGAGCACGCCCAAGTAGAGGAACGCCACGTGGTCGAGGTGCCCCAAGTCGCGCTGGCGGATCCCGTGGTCGATCGCCTCCTTGGTCAGGTAGGGCCCGGCGAGCTGGACCAGGGTATCGGCGAGCGCGACCACGACCGCGAACGCAACCGCGCCGCGGTAGGGGGAGAGGTAGCCCAACAGCCGCCGCATGAGGCGGCGGTCGTACGCGCGGCCGACGTGCTCTTCGTCCGGATGGCTCACGATGCTTCCAGCTCCTCTTCGAGCCGCTGCTGCTGGTCGAGCTCCGCGTACCGTCCCCCGAGCGCGAGCAGCGAGTCGTGGGCGCCGCGCTCGACCGCCAGGCCGTCTTCGAGCACGACGATGCAGTCGGCGTCGCGCACCGTGCTCACGCGGTGCGAAACCAACAAGGCCGTGCGTCCCTCCATCTCCTGACGCAGGCCCTTCAAGATCCCCTCCTCGGTCTGCGTGTCGACGCTGGAGAGGCAGTCGTCGAGCAACAGCAGTGGAGCGTCCCGCAGAAGCGCGCGCGCGATCGCGGCCCGCTGCCGTTGCCCACCCGAAAGGGTGATGCCGCGCTCGCCCACCAGCGTCTCATAGCCGTTCGGGAAGCCACGCACCTCGGCGTCGAACCGCGCAATCTGTGCCGCGCGCTCGACCGCGCCGCGCGTCGCGCCGTCGACCCCATAGGCGATGTTGTCACCGATCGTGACCGAGAACAGGAAGGTCTCCTGGGGCACGAACGCGATCTGCGAGCGCAGCGACGCCACGTCGCACGCAAGCACGTCGACCCCATCGAGCAGCACCGTTCCCGGCGGAGGATCGAACAGTCGCGGCGGCAGCGAGAGCAGCGTGCTCTTGCCCGCGCCGGTACGACCCACCAGGGCCACGGTATGGCCCGCCGGGATGACGAGCGAGAAGTCCCGCAGCGCCGGCCGGTGCGCGCCTGGGTAGGCGAACGTCAGACCGCGAAACTCGACCTGGCCACGGAATCGCGCCGGGCGCGCGGCCCCCGGCCGACTCCGGATCCCGGGAACGGTCTCGAGGATCTCGTCGATGCGACGGAACGAAGCCAGCCCGCGCTGCCACAGGTTGATCACCCAGCCGAGCGCGATTACGGGCCAGTTCAACATCCCGAGATACACCGTAAAGGCCACGAACTCGCCAATCGTGATGCGGCCCGCCACGACTTCGCGGCCTCCCAGGTAGAGAGCGAGCAGGGCCGCGATTCCCGACAGGAACGAGAGCGCGGGGTGGAACACGCCCCAGGTGCGGATCAGCTCGAGGTTCTTGTCGAGGTACTCGCGGTTCAGTGCATGGAACGCCTCGAGCTCGCGCTCCTCGCGCGCGAACGCCCGCACGACACGCACCCCGGACAGGTTCTCCTGGACCCGCGCCGCGAGCCGTGCGAAGTGGGCCTGGATGGCCTCGAAACGACGGTGGATGCGATCGCCGAAGACCCACACGGAAAGGGTCACGAGCGGCAGCGGCAACAAGGTATAGAGGGTGAGTCGCGGGCTGATGGCGATCATGCAGCCGACCGAGACCGCGGCCACCGCCACGGTGTTCACCAGGTACATGACGCCCGGCCCGAGCATCATGCGCACCGCCGACAGGTCGTTCGTGGCGCGCGACATGATCTCGCCCGTGCGGTGGTGCTGGAAGTATCCGAGCGAGAGCTTCTGCAGGTGAGCGAACAGGTCGTTGCGCAGGTCGAACTCGATGTGGCGCGAGATGCCGATCACCAGCCGGCGCATCAGGTACTTGAACACGCCGCCCGCCACCGCGATCGCGAACAGCGCCAACGCGTAGCGCCCCAGCTTCTCGGACGTCACGCCACGGTAGAGGTCGTCGACCGTGAGCCGCAGCACCTGAGGCTGGGCGAGCTGGATGCCGTTCGTGACGACGACGCTCGCCACGCCCCATGCCAGACCTCGGCGGTGGCGGGCGAGGTAGGGGAGCAGCCGTGCGGTCAGGCCGCGGATGGTGGACCTCCCGAGCCTGCGAGGGCGGTGGCCGCGGCGGCCCTACTACGGGGCTTTCGTGCCTCCCAGGAATCCCTGCAGCCGGTTGAGCTTCGTGTTCTTGAACGCGACTCCGACGAAATACTCAGGATAATGGAGCGTGTTGGTTCCCGTAATCGTGAACAGGGAGGAAGCGATGAGGTCCATGCGATCGTCCACGCGATAGATCACCGTGGGCCCGACGCGGTGCCAATCCGGATCGAGGGTTCCTCCCTCCGTGCTCTGGGTGGCGATCTCTCCCTGATAGCGCCCGGCGACGAGGAAGGAAGGGCGCACCCACACGCCGAGATCGGCGCTCCCGACGATCTGGTCGGACGGTTTCTCGAACCGGTACTTGTACCCGCCCGATGCCTCGAAAAAGCCGCGCAGCGCCGGCAGCGCCGCCCCGGCGTGCAGCGCCAGCGTCACGTCCTGCTGCCCGTCGCCGAGCGTGGGACTGCCGATCTGTTTCAAGCGGTTGAAGTCGAGCGAGCCGTCGGCGCCTCGGCTATGGACCGAATCCCCGTGGCTGCTGACGTACAGGTTCCGGTCGTAGCCGAGCGGTGGCTTCCAGTCAAGCTCGATCGCTACCCCGGTCTTGCCATCGAGCAGGCGGTAGCGCAAGCCCACGAGGCCGTCGCCGAGACCCGTCGCGGTCGGCCGATAGCTCGTGTCGGCGCCGCTCGCGTAGCGGCGGGTGATCGATTCGGCGGGGATCCCGAGGATGAAGCTCAGGCGCTTCTTCCAGCCCACCTCGTTGTAGGAGACGAGCGAGCGCCCCTGGACCAAGCCGCCGCCGGCCAGCGCCCGGCGGTCTCCATTCTGGTCGGCATAGTCGTGAGCGGCGAAGAAGCTGGATCGGAACTCGCTGTAGTACTCGCCTGGAGCAAGCCCCCATGGGCCCGCGTGGGCCGAGAGGGAAATCGTCGCGAGGGCGAGTGCGGCCGTTCCAAGAAACGCCAACGCGATGCGCACGTTCATGGGGGAATCGGATCCTCCGTGTCGGTGCCGGGCAACGAGCCGGGTGAGACTATCCGGGTGCCGGAACCTGCGCAAGCGAAACCATGGCCGTGCGCCGAAACGATGGCGGTGTGCGACGGATGTGCCGCCGTCGAGGCTGCCGCGCCGCGATTCGGGCGCGCGTCCGAGCCGGCGAGTGGTCGCGCCTGCACCGGCTGTGGCAACATCCGTCGCCATGGCGAGAGCCTGCGTCTTGGAGTTCGTGCGCCACGGTGAAGCGGTCTGGAATCTGCCGCGGCATCTGGTGGACGAGCTGCGCGCCACGTTCCCCGAGGTCTCGTTCGTGAGCCCGGCGGACGAGGGCGAGGCCGATGCGCGGTTGCCCGAAGCCGACGTGGTGTTCGGCTGGGCCGTGAAACCCAGGAACTTTCACCTCGCCACCCGCCTGCGCTGGATCCAAGTGAGCGCGGCGAGCGTCTCCGCGCTGTTATTCCCCGCGCTGATCGAGAGCCCGGTGCTGGTGACGAATGGGCGTGGCTTGCACGCGGTATCGATGGCGGAGCACGCGCTGGGCGTCATCCTCGCCTTCGCCCGCAAGCTCCACCTGGCACGCGACGCGCAGCGCGAGCGGCGTTGGACCTCGCGCGAGCTGTGGGCCGAGGCGCCGTCGTTTCGCGACCTGGCGGGATCTACGCTGGGACTCGTGGGCTTCGGGGCGATCGGGCACGAGATCGCGGTGCGAGCCAGGGCGCTCGGACTCGAGGTGGTGGCGGTTCGGCGGCATCCCACTGCCGATCCGGCGCCAGCCCATGCCCAATGGGGTCCCGAACGGCTGGGCGAGCTGGCGGCGCGCGCGGACTGGCTGGTGCTCGCCGCTCCGCTCACCGCCGAGACCAACGGTTTGATCGGCGCCGACGTGATCGCGCGCATGAAGTCGAGCGCGGTGCTGATCAACCTCGGCCGCGGCGCTCTGGTGGACGAAGGAGCGCTGGTGCGGGCGCTCGAGCAGGGCCGGATCGCGGGTGCGGCGCTCGACGTGTTCGAGCGCGAGCCGCTGCCCCCGGAGAGCGCGCTGTGGGGCATGCCCCACGTGATCCTGACCCCCCACGTCTCGGGGCTCGGCCCGCGCCTCTGGGAGCGCGCCACGGACTTGTTCGCTCGAAACCTGCGAGCCTTCCTCGAGGGAAGGCCGCTCGTGAACCTGGTCGA
>VBOY01000137.1 GCA_005893295.1 Candidatus Eiseniibacteriota bacterium
CCGGTCGGCGGGCGCTTTGGCCAGCGCTTTCGCCAGCGCCCGAGCCGTGGGCTCTGGAACGGCTGGCCTCTTCGAGGTGACCGGCGACGGCTCCGCGGACAGGTGCTGATGAGCCAGGCTTTCCCCAGTCGCCCCCGCAAAGGGAGGCACTCCCGCCAGCATCTCGTAGAGCACGCAGCCGAGGCTGTAGACGTCGCTCCGCCCGTCGAGCTCGCTGCTCCCGATCACCTGCTCGGGGCTCATGTAGGTCGGCGTGCCGAGCACGGTTCCGGTGGTCGTCAGCTTCGTCCCGCCCGCTGCCCGGATCGCCCGGGCGATCCCGAAGTCGGCGACCACGGCGTGTCCCGCCTGGAGGAGGATGTTC
>VBOY01000138.1 GCA_005893295.1 Candidatus Eiseniibacteriota bacterium
GCTCGGGGCCGAGGATCGCGGTCAGCTCGGGCTGGAGGACCTTGATGGCCACGCGGCGGTGGTGCTTCAAGTCCTCGGCGAGAAACACGGTAGCCATGCCGCCCCGCCCCAGCTCGCGCTCGAGCCGGTAGCGGTCGGCGAGCGCTGCGCTGAGCTGGTCGGCGAGATTGGACACGGCCCGCGGATGCCCCCGATGGACGAGCCGAGGCTACCACAGCGACCTCAGATGGCAGTTTGCGGTCGTGGGAATTCGATGCCGATCGGGGGGTGCGCGGCGCCCCTGGGCTCAGAAGTGGGCGGTGAGCCCCACTCGAAGCTCCGGCCCGGTCCCGATGACCGCTCCGAATCGTCCTCCGGCGAGCGGCACTGTCTCCCAGCGCTCGGGGCCAAGGCGATAGGCTCCCAGCACTGCGCCTACGCCGGTGCCGACACCTGCGCCGACGAGCATCGCGGGAGCGTAATCGGAGAGCTTCGATCTGTTCTCGGATCGCACGCCGAACTGGTGAATCGTCTCATCGACCACCGCGTTCACGATCCAGACTGCGCCGGCGCCAGTCAGCGCTCCGGCGCAGGCTCCCACGAGGGCGTACCGCGCGGACTGGTTGTGGCGGCCGCGGGAGAGCTCGAGCGAGGCCAGCGACCGAAGCGGCAGCGCCGTGTCTGCCGAATCGTGCTCGCCGCGGGCGACCAACGTATCGTTGAGGATCGTGACGGCGTAGCCCACGGTTGGCGCGGAGGGACTGCCTGACGTGACCCAGCGGATGCGCGCCGCGGCCGCGAGATCCGAGGCCCAGAGCGATGCCGTGTGCGCGGCGAGCGCGATGGCTGCCAGGAGGAAGGTATGTCGCATAATCTGTATTATGTAAACCTATGCGTTCGCGACGGCAGACCCTTGAAGCGATCAGGTCGCCGTAGACAAGCGATCGGGTCGGCGCGGACAGCGGCCGCCCGGGCACCTCCCCGACCGAACGCGGCTGAGCTACGGCCCGCGGTTCCCACCGCCCGGGTACCGCCGGTCAGCTCGAGACCACCAAGTTCACCAGTCGGTCTGGGACGAAGATCACCTTGCGCAGCTGGCCGCCATTCAGGTGCCTGCGAACCCGCTCGTCGGCAAGCGCCGCCTTCTCCGCGGCGGCCTGATCGGTGCCGCGCGGCAGATCGAGGGTCGCACGCAATTTGCCGTTGACCTGGACCGCAAGGGTGACCGTGGCCTCCAGGACCAACGCCGGGTCCCACGCGGGCCACGGCTCGTATGCCAGGCTCTGGCGAGCCCCGAGCCGGCTCCACAGCTCCTCGGCGAGATGGGGCGCAAAGGGCGAGAGCAACAGCACGAAAGGTTCGATCAGCGAGCGCGGCCTTTGCTCGAGCGGCGTCAGCTCGTTCGTCAACACCATGAGCTGGGAGATCGCGGTGTTGAAGCGCAGGGCATCGATGTCCTCGGTGACCTTTCGAATCGTCTGGTGGAGCAGCCGCCGCGTTTCCGGCGTGGGCTCGGCGACAGTCAAGCTCCGGCTCAAATTGCCATCGGGTCCCACGACCAGGCGCCAGACCCGGTCGAGAAAGCGCGTCACGCCTTCGACCCCCTGCGTGTTCCACGGCTTCATCGCCTCGAGTGGGCCCATGAACATCTCGTAGAGGCGCACCGCGTCGGCCCCGAACTGGTCGATCATCGAGTCGGGGTTGACGACGTTGCCGAGCGACTTCGACATCTTCTGGCCGTCCTCCCCCAGCACCGTTCCCTGGTGAACCAGCTTCATGAACGGCTCGGGCGTGCTCACCAAGCCGATGTCGAACAGCACCTTGTGCCAGAAGCGGGCGTACAGCAGGTGCAACACCGCGTGCTCCGCGCCACCCACGTAGAGGTCCACCGGCATCCAGTAGCGTTCCATCTCGCCATCGACTGGCCCGCCCTCGTAGCGTGGGCTGAGATAGCGCAGGTAGTACCAGCACGAGCCGGCCCACTGCGGCATGGTGTTAGTCTCGCGCAACGCCGGCTTGCCGCTCGTGGGATCGGTGGTGCGCACCCAATCCTCGAGCAGCGCCAGCGGGGCGCGCGGGTCGTCGCCGGTGCCCTCGGGCTTGAAGCGATCGGTTTCGGGCAGGCGCACCGGCAGCATCTCTTCGGGCAGCGCCACCGGCTTGCCGTCGACCCACACGATCGGAAACGGCTCGCCCCAGTAGCGCTGGCGCGCGAACAGCCAGTCGCGCAGCTTGTAGTTGACCGCCTTGCGGCCCTTCCCCTGCGCCTCGAGCCAGGCCGTGATCTTGGCGATCGCCTCGGACGCGTCGAGGCCGTCGATCGAGAACGAGCCGTCGGGCGTGGTCGAGTTCACCGCGCGGCCACGCTCGAGCTCCACGTAGGCCGCCTCGGCGACGTTCCCTCCCGCCACCACTTCGCGGATCGGCAGATCGAAGGCACGCGCGAACTCCCAGTCGCGCTGGTCGTGGCCCGGCACCGCCATGATCGCCCCGGTGCCGTAGGTCATGAGCACGTAGTCGGCGATCCAGATCGGCAGCCGCTCGTCGTTCACCGGGTTGATCGCGTAGCCGCCGGTGAAGACGCCGGTCTTCTCCTTCGCCAGCTCCTGGCGCTGGAGATCGCTCTTGCGAGCCGCGGCGGCGCGATACGCCTCGACCGCCTCTCGGTGCTCGGGCGTGGTCAGCGCATCCACCAGCGGATGCTCCGGCGCCAGCACCATGTAGGTGGCGCCGAACAACGTGTCGGGCCGGGTGGTGAAGACGCGCAGTGCTCCCTTCGGACGCTCGAAGGCGAACTCCACCTCGGCCCCGATCGAGCGGCCAATCCAGTTCCGCTGCATCTCCCAGGTGCTGTGCGGCCAGTCCACGAGCTTCAGGTCGTCCAGCAAGCGATCGGCGTAAGCGGTTATCTTGAGAACCCATTGGCGCATCGGCCTCCGCACCACGGGGAACCCCCCCACCTCGCTCTTGCCGTCGATGATCTCCTCGTCCGCCAGCACCGTGCCCAGCGCCGGACACCAGTTGACCGGCACGTCGGCCACGTAGGCGAGCCCGCGCTCGAAGAGCTTGAGAAAGATCCACTGGGTCCAGCGGTAGTAGTCCGGATCGGTGGTGTCGACCTCGCGCTCCCAGTCGTACGAGAGCCCCATGCGCTTCATCTGCCGGCGGAAGTTCGCCACGTTCTCGGCCGTGGTGACCCGCGGGTGGATCCCGGTCTTGACCGCGTACTGCTCCGCCGGCAGGCCGAAGGCATCCCAGCCCATCGGGTGGAGCACGTTGAAGCCGCGCATCCGCTTCATGCGCGACACGATGTCGGTGGCGATGTAGCCCTCGAGGTGACCGACGTGGAGCCCCGAGCCCGACGGATACGGGAACATGTCGAGGCAGTAGAACTTCGGGCGCCCGGGCACCTGAGGGGTGCGGAACGTGGCGTGATCGTGCCAGTAGCGCTGCCAGCGCGGCTCGATTTCTGCGAAGGGATAGTGGCTCATGATGGCCAAGGGCTTAAGGGGGCGCGTGACGAACTCTCCGTGGGGCGGAGCATAGCGGGACTGGCGGCGGGAGTCACGGTGCCGGGCGGGGCCACCGTGTAGAGCTCGGGGTCCGAGCCCTCCCCCCCATCTCGACGATGGCCGCACGAGACGATTAAGCCTTCCAAGTGGACTCCATCTCCCGCCTCATCCCCACCTAGCGCGGCGAAAGTTGTGGTGGCGAAGCGAGCGCGAGCGATCCCCCTCGCGGAGCCCGAAGGGCAAGAAGGCGCCCACCGGTCCAGGAGCGCCGGAAATGGTACGGCGAGGCGGATCGACTGATCCGCCCCGCCGTCCGTTACTGCTCGACTTCCGGTCCTACTTGATCAGGACCATCCTGCGCAGCTGGTGGAACGTCCCGGTCTTCAGCCCCGTGGCGTCCATCCGGTAGAAGTAC
>VBOY01000139.1 GCA_005893295.1 Candidatus Eiseniibacteriota bacterium
GGTCGGCTTCGACAAGATGTTCACCTTCCAGCTCACACCGGACAAGCCGCTCGGCGGCGGTTTCTACTTCTGGTTCCTGCTGCTCAACATCAACGTCGGCTTCTGGGCCACGATGGCTCTGAACATCTCCGACGTGACGCGTTTCGCCAAGGAGCAGACACGCCAGATGATCGGACAGGCCATCGGGCTCGTCGGCACCATGGCGTTCTTCAGCGGGATGGGCGTGCTCGTCACCGCGGGTGGCGTGACGGCGTATACCGAGACCGCGAAGGACACCGCGAACCAGCTCGGCACCGCGAACGACCTGTGGAACCCGATCAATCTGTTCGCAAAGCTCAACGGCGACCTGGGGCCGATCATCATCGTGCTGGCGCTCGTCTTCGTGGTGCTCGCACAGCTCTCCACGAACATCGGCGCCAACGTCATCGCGCCCGCGAATGATTTCCAGAACCTCGCTCCGAAGCGGCTGAACTGGGCCTGGGGTGTCGTGATCACCGCGGTCATCGGAACGCTGCTGCAGCCCTGGGTGCTGTTCTTCAACGCGCTGTCGTACGCCATCACGTGGCTGTCGGGCTACGGCGGCTTCCTCGGCGCGATCGGCGGGATCATGATCGCGGACTACTGGCTGCTGCGCCGCCAGAGGCTGAATCTCCTCGAGCTGTATCGCGAAGACGGCGTCTACAGCTACCGGAACTCATGGGGCGTGAACCCCTACGCGATCATCGCGCTGCTCATCGGTATCGTCCCGCCGTTCATCGGCTGGCTCAATGTCATCGGCTGGTTCGTCAAGATCGACAACTACCAGGGCTCATGGCTGGACTGGCTCCAGACCGGCTCGTGGTTCTGGAGCTTCGGGACCGCCTTCGTCTCCTACTACGTCCTCATGACGCTCTTCGGAAAGCGTTACCTCGAGGAACAGGTGGGGGAGCCGGTAAGTGGCGCCCCACGCCCGGCCTCGGCACACGCCTAAACGCAGCGGGATGGCGCGGACGGCAAGTCCGCGCCATCCTTGTCCCTGCGACCCGGAGGTGAACACGTGACGACCGTGAAGGCGGCGCTCGTCCAATGTGCCTGGACCGGCGACAAGGACTCGATGGTCGCCAAACATGTGAGGTACATCGAGCAGGCCGCGAAGCAGGGCGCGCAGGTGATGTGCCTGCAGGAGCTCTTCTACGGGCCGTATTTCTGTCAGGTGCAGGACACCAAGCACTACTCGTACACGGAGAAGATCCCGGACGGACCGACCACAAAGCTCATGCAGGAGCTCGCGAAGAAGCACGGGATCGTGCTCATCGCCCCGATGTACGAAGAGGACCAGGTCGGCATCTACTACAACACCGCCGCGGTCATCGACGCCGATGGCAAATACCTTGGCAAATACCGGAAGACCCACATCCCGCACGTGAACGGGTTCTGGGAGAAGTTCTACTTCCGTCCAGGGAACATGGGCTACCCGGTGTTCGACACGGCGGTCGGCAAGGTCGGCGTGTACATCTGCTACGACCGCCACTTCCCCGAGGGCGCGCGCATGCTCGGACTGCACGGCGCCGAGCTCGTGTTCATCCCGTCCGCTACGTCTCGCGGCCTCTCGATGCACCTCTGGTTCATCGAACAGACCGCGCACGCGATCGCGAACGGCTATTGGGTCGGGACGATCAACCGCGTCGGCCAGGAGAAGGAGTTCGGCCCGAACGACTACTACGGCTCCTCGTACTTCGCGGACCCGCGCGGGAAGATCATCGCGCAGGCGTCCGAGAAGGACGAGCAGCTGCTCGTGGCGGACCTCAACATGGATATGGTGCGCGAGGTCCGCAACACCTGGCAGTTCTACCGCGACCGCCGGCCGGACATGTACGACGACATGGTGAAACCTTAGCGTCGACCAGTGACGCCGTTCGCAGAACTGGCATTGGTCCTCGCCATATTCGTCCTCACACCGATCACTTTGTTCCGCGTGATCCGCGAACCGCTGACCATCGGATCCGCGCGTCTCCTGCTGACGCTCTACCCGGTTGCGGCGCTGTCGGCGCTCGGAGCTCTTGCTCTGGATCAGGGCCTGTTTTCAGCCGTGATCGCTTGTGGGTGGCTGATCTTCACAGGCGTCGCCTTCGGATATGCCCTGGCGCGAGCCTTGCCGCGCAGCACGATGAGACTCGAGGAGTCGTGCATCGATGCCGGTCTCGCGTATCTCGCAGTCGGCGGGGTTTGGTTCGTGGCATGGCGGAGCGGCGCGACGTTTGCCGGTTTCGAAGCGCACACCGCGCTGCTCACCGCGATCCACTTTCACTACGCTGGATTCGTTTCGCTCGTCCTATGTGGCTTCGCTGCGCGGGAGTTTCGAGCGCGAGACGACCTCGCCTGGCGAATGCTGCGCCCGGCGGCGATCGCGGTGGTCGTCGGGCCAGCCCTCGTGGCCATCGGCATCGCGTCGTCTAGCGTGCTCGAGGCGATTGCCGCGATCGTTCTGGCATGCGGCGTTGCGGTCTTTGCCGTGGTCGTCCTAGCGAGAGTCGTGCCCTTACGCCGAACCCGGGTGTCGAGAGCGCTGCTTGGCATTTCAGCGATCGCGGCCATCGCCGCGATGGTGCTCGCGGTGATGTACGCCGTGGGCGGGCTACTCGGATCACCGACGATCTCAGTCGAGGCAATGGAGCGAACACACGGCGTCATCAACGCGCTCGGCTACGGGCTATGCGGCGCCCTTGCGTGGCTGCTCGAACCTCCGCGCGCAGCGATGCTCGACCGGAGGCCACCATTCAGCTCGCTCGCAAGTGGGCTGAGGGTCGGAGCAGATTTCTTCGAGCGACGGGCGCTGATCGCGACCAACTCCGCGGTGCGTGGCCTGGTCGATGACCTCGCCCAATTCAACAGCGTCGAGTTCGAGGCGGGGCGCGTGGCACAGCCGATCCGAGCG
The DNA here is from genome assembly GCA_005893295.1 of Candidatus Eiseniibacteriota bacterium. Taxonomy (GTDB): domain Bacteria; phylum Eisenbacteria; class RBG-16-71-46; order RBG-16-71-46; family RBG-16-71-46; genus WS-8. The sequence continues at coordinate 2,915 of VBOY01000139.1, forward strand.
TTCTACGAGGACACCGAATCCTTTGATCTTCGGTTGTTCCCGCGTTGGCGTGGCGCGGCGCGTCGCTTCGCCCGACGTTATGCCGGCTTCAGCGGCCGACTCGAGCAGGTGCACTACGCGCTCTCGGCTGCCGAAGGCGCAGGCATCGAGAGCCGCATCGTCGCGCTTGATCCGCACGTCGATGGCCGGGCAGGGGTACGAGGCTGGGTGCGTTGGTACCGCGGCTCCGGTCGGGCTATCTACGTGGCCGCTTACGCGACGCATCGCGACTCGCGCCGCGCGTACATGAACATCGCGTTTCCACTGCCCGGCGGGAATCTCGCGAGCATCCTTCGACCGCAGAATCACGGTGCCGACGGAATCGTTCTCACAAGCCATACCGATCCCGCGCGGCCTGGCGATGAAGGCGTGTACTTCGCTTCCGCGCTCGTGCCGATCCGGCTCCCGATCAACGAGACGATCTTCGTTTGGACCTTGGTCGACGCAAGCGCCCCGCGCGACCTCGTGGCCCGCGGGGGACCGACAACGGTCGCTGTCGCCCGCCACGACGCTTGGCTTCTCGGGATGCACATCCTGACCCTCGATTACACGATCGACGAGGCGTCGGCGCTACGATCGGTCACCACGGGAGCTTGAGGATGACCTTGCCGGCGCTCAACTACATCGGTGGCTCGTGGGTCGAGTCGACCTCGCACGAGCGCGTGCGCGACGTGAACCCCGCGTACAGCAACCAGTCGCTCGGCGACGCGACCGTTTCGACTCCGGCGGATGTGGTGCACGCGATCGACGCCGCGACCGCGGCGTATCAGGAATGGCGCCGCACGCCCGCCCCACAGCGCGGGGACATCGTGCGCAAGGCCGCCGACCTCATGGAGCGCCGCCGCGTTGAGCTCGCGCGCCTCATGACGCAGGAGGAAGGCAAGACGCTTCCGGAGTCGCTCGCCGAGGTCGATCGCGCGGTAGCGAACGTGCGCTTTGCCGCGGCGCAGGGCTCGCGCCTCACCGGCGAGACGATCCCATCCACGCAGCGCGGCACCTTCATCTACACCGTGCGCGATCCACTCGGCGTCGTCGCCGCCGTCACGCCCTGGAACTTCCCGATCGCGATCCCGGCCTGGAAGATCGCGCCCGCGCTCGTCGCCGGGAACGCGGTCGTCTTCAAGCCCGCGACGCTCACGCCCCTCTGCGCCGCGCAGGTCGTGCAGTGCTTCATCGACGGCGGCGTCCCTGATGGCGTGCTGAACATGGTGCTCGGACCGGGCGACGCGCTGTCACGCGCGATCATCGACGACGAGCGCGTGAAGGCGATCTCCTTCACGGGCTCAAGCGCCGTCGGACGACGCCTCTACGCACAGGCCGCCCAGCGGCTCTGCAAGGTGCAGCTCGAGATGGGTGGCAAGAACGCGGTCATCGTCATGGACGACGCGGACCTCGAGAAGGCTGCGGAGAGCGTCGCGGGCGGCGCGTTCGGCGCGACCGGACAGCGCTGCACCGCGACGAGCCGCGCGATAGTCGTGCGCTCGCGCCTCGTCGACTTCACCGAGCTGCTCGCGGCGAAGGCCGATACATGGCGCGCGGGCGACGGCCTCGCGGATGGCGTCCGGCTGGGGCCGATCGTCGACGACTTGCAGCTGCGAAAGGTGCGCGACCGCATCGCGGCGGGGAAGAAGGAGGGCGCGCGCGTGGTGCGTGACGGCAGCGCGCCGACGAAACCGGACCTGAAGGCGGGCTACTTCGTCGAGCCGACGATCTTCGCCGACGTCGACCCGAACATGAGCGTCGCGCAGGAGGAGATCTTCGGACCCGTGGTGAGCATCATCCCGGCGAACGACTATGAGAGCGCCATCGCCGCGGCGAACGCCGTGGGCTACGGACTGTCCTCTTCGATCTATACCCGCGACCTCAGGACCGCCTTCCGTTACGCCGAGGAGTCCGAGGCGGGGATGGTTCACGTGAACATCCCGACGGTCGGCGGCGAGGCGCAGGTCCCGTTCGGCGGCGTGAAGGATTCAGGCCTAGGCGATCGTGAATGCGGCACCGCCGCGTTCGATTTCTTCACCGAAATGAGA
>VBOY01000140.1 GCA_005893295.1 Candidatus Eiseniibacteriota bacterium
CGGAGCCCCCGCGCCGTGGGCCGAACCTCGAGCGTCGTGGGGATGTAGCTCAGTTGGGAGAGCACCTCGTTCGCAACGAGGGGGTCGGCGGTTCGAATCCGCTCATCTCCACCATTCTGTGGACCGGGCCCGGGGAAGGCGGCACGGTTCCCGCATCCGTGGGCCAGGCCCAGCGCAACCCGAACTTGTGAACCCCGTCAGGACCGGAAGGTAGCAGCGGTAAACAATCCTTCGGGTGTGCCGCTGTTCTCCTGGCCCTCATCTTCCGAGGGCCACGAAGCGCGGTGCCCACAGGAGTCGCCAGCACCCGATTCGCCATGAATCATCGCGCCCTCGCACTGAAGTACCGGCCCCAGCGCTTCTCCGACCTGGTGGGCCAAGACCAGGTCGCCGCCGTGCTCGAGCGCGCGGTGGAGAGAAACCGCGTCGCTCACGCCTACCTCTTTACCGGCTCGCGCGGCGTGGGCAAGACCACCACGGCACGCATCCTGGCCAAGGCGCTCAACTGCGAGCGCCGGGGTTCGGGGGCTCAGGCCGGCCCCGAGCCCTGCAACGAGTGCACGTCGTGCCTGGAGATCACGTCGGGTGTCTCGCTCGACGTGGCCGAGATCGACGGGGCGTCCAACCGCGGCATCGCCGACGTCCAGGCGCTGCGCGAAAAGGTGCGCTTCACGCCCACCGGCGGCCGCTACCGCGTGGTGATCATCGACGAGGTGCACCAGCTCTCGAACGACGCCTTCGCGGCGCTGCTGAAAACGCTCGAGGAACCGCCACCACACCTGGTGTTCGTGTTCGCCACGACCGATCCGCAAAAGCTGCCCGACACGATCCGCTCGCGGACCCAGCGCTTCGACTTCGCGCGCGTGCCGCTGCGCAAGCTGGCGGCACGCGTCACCGAGATCGCGCGCCGCGAGGCCGAGGACCCGGCAGGTGTCACGTTCACGCTCAGCGAGGGGGCGGCACTGCTGATCGCCCAAAAGGCCGAGGGATCGGTGCGCGACGCGGTGAGCGCCCTGGACCAGGTGGTCTCGGCGGGCGAGGCCGAGGTGAGCGAAGAGCTGGTGCGCCGCGTGCTCGGGATCGCCGATCGCGAGGCGTTCTTCGGGGTCGCCGCGGCGATCCTGGCGCGCGATCCCAAGGCCACGCTCGCCAAGCTCCACGAGGCGTTCGAGAAGGGGCTCGACGCCACCGACTTGGCCGAGGGGTTGAGCGAGCACATCCGGCACCTGCTGATCCTGCGCGTCGATCCCGGTGCGGCCGAGCTGGTTCCGGCCACCGCAGAGGAGATCGCGCGCATGCGTGAGCAGGCTCACGGGTGGCCCGAGGCCGACCTGCTGCGCCTGCTGCGCCTGATCAGCGAATCGGTGTGGCCGATGCGCGACAGCCCGCAACCGCTCATCCTCCTCGAGGCCGCCGTGCTCCAGATGGCGAGCTTGGAGCCGGGGGAGACCTTGGCCGAGCTGCTCGAGCGGCTCGAGGCACTCGAGCAGCGGCTCGAAGGCTCCACGAGCGGCCCGGCCGCGGGCCCGCCATCCACGCGCGTGGCCTCGCCCGCGCCCTCCGCGGCGACGCGCTCGGCGGGCGCAGGCGGCGCGGGCGCTTCACCTCCGTCTGCGAGCGCGAGCGGACCGCGCGCCCCGGCCGAGGAGATGCGCGCCGCCCCGGCACGCGCCTCGGCCGACGTCGCGACTTCGAGGCCGACACCGATGCGCCTCCACGCGAGCGAGGTCGCGGCCGAGCGCTCGCCGGCTCCGGCGGGCGGCACCGCATCGGCCGCAGCGACGGCCACCCTCGATGCGATCGATCCGGAACTGCTGACGGGCTGGTCGCAGGTGATCGCCGCCATCAACGAGAAGAAGCGCATGCTGGGAGCGTTCCTTCAGGAGTGCCAGTTCCTGGGGCTCGGTCCCCACGCCATCCTGCTCGGCATGGACGATCTGCATCGGTCGGTGGTGGACGAGCGCGACAACCGAGCCATGGTGGCCCACGAAGCCGCGCGGGTATTCGGCCGGCGGCTCGCCATCCAATATGCGCCTCTCGGCACGCCTCCGCGGCCCAAGGCGCGGGATCTCGATCCCCTCATCGACCGGACCATCGCATGGTTCGAAGGCGAGCCGGTCGAGCGGTCCAGTCAGAATCCGGAGATCAACCCATGAAGAGCTTTGGCGACATGGTCAAGCAGGCGCAGAAGATTCAGCGCCAGATGGCCGAGACCCAGCAGCGCCTCGCCGACGAGCGCTTCGAGTCGAGCGCGGGCGGCGGCATGGTGACGGCGATCGTGGACGGCAAGCAGATGCTGAAGGAGATCAAGATCCGCAAGGAGGCACTCGAGCAGGACGACGTGACCTTGATCGAGGACTTGGTGCTCACGGCGATCGGCGAGGCGCAACGCGCCTCCGCCGCGCACATGGACGAGACGCTCGGCAAGCTCACCGGCGGCTTCCAGCTCCCCTTCTGAACGCGGCGCCCCCATGTACAGCTCCAAGGTCCTGGAGCTCCTGATCGAGGAGCTCACCAAGCTGCCGAGCATCGGCCAGAAGAGCGCCCAGCGCCTGGCGCTGTATCTGCTCAAGCTCCCCAAGGAAGAAGCGCTGCGGCTCGCCGAGGCGATCCGCGCGGTCAAGGAGCGCGTGGGCTTCTGCTCGATCTGCGGCAACTTCGGCGAACAGGACCCATGTCTGATCTGCCGCGACCCCGAGCGCGACGCGGGCGTGATCTGCGTGGTCGAGCAGCCGGGTGACGTGCTCGCCCTCGAGCGCACCGGCCATTTCAAGGGGCGCTACCACGTCCTGGGTGGGGCGCTCTCGCCGCTCGACGGCACCAACCCCGAGGACCTGCGCATCCAGCCGCTGCTCGAGCGGCTGGCCCCCAGAGCGGGGCGCATGCCGGCGGAACGAGCCTCCGCCGTCGCCGAGCACCAGGGGCCGGCCGATGAAGTTCGCGAGATCATCCTCGCCACCAACCCCAACGTGGCGGGCGAAGCCACCGCGCTCTACCTCACCAAGCTGCTGCGCCCGCTGGGCGTGCGCGTCACCCGGATCGCGCGCGGCGTGCCGATGGGATCGGACCTCGAGTACTCGGACATGGTGACGTTGGCGCGCGCGCTCGAAGGGCGGCGCGAGGTCGAGTAGCCGTCCGCTCGAGGCCGCGCGCTTCCATGGATCATTTGCTCTCCGACCTGATCCGCATCGCCGGGCTGCTGGTGCTGATCGGTGCGAACGCCTACTTCGTAGCCGCCGAGTTCGCGCTCGTCACCGTGCGCTGGACGCGCGTCGAGCAGCTGGTGGACGAGGGTAAGTTCGGCGCGGTCGCGGTGCGCGCCGCGGTCGAGAAGCTGGACGACGCGATCGCCGCGACCCAAGTGGGAATCACCTTCGCGAGCCTCGGACTGGGCTGGGTCGGCGAGCCGGCCCTCGCCCACATGATCGAGCCTCTGTTCGCAGGCCTTCCGCCCGCGTGGGGGCTGAGCCTGAGCCACGGCATGGCGGTGCTGCTCGCCTATCTGCTGCTCACCTATCTGCACGTCGTGCTGGGCGAGCAGGCGCCCAAGGCGCTCGCGCTACAGCGCGCCGAAGACGTGGCGCTGCTCGTCACCGTGCCGCTGCTGGCGTTCGGCCGCGTGTTCCGGCCCTTCATCCGGGCGATCGGCGGCTCGAGCAACCTGGTGGTGCGGATGCTACGCCTGCCCGCCCAACCCAAGGAGCAGCTGGTCCACTCGGTGGACGAGCTGAGCATGCTGGTCGAGGAGACCGAAGAGGCCGGGGTCATCCCGTCGGACCAGGCGAGCCTGGTGCGCAACGTCTTCGAGCTGTCGGACAAACGAGTGCGCGACGTGATGGTACCGCGCGACAAGGTGGTGACGCTTTCGCTCGCAGCCTCCGAGGACGAGATCCTCGAGACTGCCCGTGAGACCGCGCATACGCGTATGCCGGTGTGGGAGGAGGACACCGACAACATCGTCGGAATCGTGAACACCAAGGCCCTGTTCCATCTCTTCAGCCTCAAGGCCCTGGTGATCCTGATGGACGCCATGTACCCGCCGCTGTTCGTGAGCCCGGATCAGTCGGTGGCGAGCCTGCTGCGCATCTTCCGGCGCGAGCGCCGCCCGATGGCGGTCGTGCGCGATCCGGGCAATAAGTTCCTCGGCATCATCACGCTCGAAGACGTGATCGAGGAGATCGTGGGCGAGATCGAGGACGAGCACGACGTGGCGATGCCGCATGGCACGATCGGAGCGGTGGCCCGCGCGAGCCGGGCGCGGCCGCCAGCCAAGAAGCATCCGCCGACGTCTTGAAGGTCGGCCGTCGGCGGGACGGGGATCGACGGCAATCCGCCTCGATTCACGCTTTCCGAGCCGACCGATCTCTGCGAAACTCGATCCACGGGCGCGGAGCGGCCGCTCCCCCTGGCCCCGCGGGAGGTGCTCATGAAAATCGGAATTGCTGGTCTCGCGCTCGCCTGTCTGATGACGATCACCTGCACGTCGCACGCTGCCCCGGATCCAGGCAC
>VBOY01000086.1:0-2241 GCA_005893295.1 Candidatus Eiseniibacteriota bacterium
CATTCCGATCCCCGAGCTGGCCTTCGAACATCGGAGCTACCTGCCCAACCTGGGGCTCTGCCTCGCCTGCGGCGACCTCCTGCGGACGGGCTTCCCAAGACCGATCGGCGCGCGACACGTGGTGCCCCTGGCCGCGCTCGTGCCGCTGCTTCTGGGCTGTGCAACCTGGCGCCGGAACGAGCAGTGGCGCGATCCCATCGCCTTCTGGCAGGACAACGTGCGGCGGGCGCCCAACAAGACCCGCGCTTGGGGCCAACTCGGCAAGAGCCTCGTCCTCGCGGGCCGGCCCGAGGACGGGTTGCGCGCGCTGCAGGAGTCCTTGCGGCTACGGTCGCTCGCTGGCGTCGAGGACGACAACACGATCTACGATACCGTCAACCTCGCCGAGGCTCTGCGGGGCCTCGGGCGTATCGACGAAGGCCTGGCGCGCATCGAGGATGAGCTCGACCGTCCGATGAAGGCTGCCCCTCGCGCCGCGCTGTATCTGGCACGTGGCAACCTCCAGCTCGAGCAGCAACGCTTTGCTCAGGCCGCGGCGTCCTACCGCGAGGCGCTGCGACACCAGCCAGGGATGCTACCGGCGCTCGCCAACCTGGCGAGCGCACTCGCGCACATGGGCCGGCTGGCGGCGGCGGATTCGCTGTACGCAGAGGTGCTCCTCGCCGATCCTCGGAATGCGGCGGCGCGCGAGAACCAGCTGCAAGTGAGAGCCGCACGGCTGGTCGAGCTGGGGGACGCGCACCGCGCGGCGCATCGCCGCGCGCAGGCTGATTCCGCCTACCGGGCGGCGTTGGATCTGCTCCAACAGGTGGCGCGGATGAATCCGGCGAATTCGCTGGTCCGCGCCAACTCCGAGCGCATCCACGAGCGTCTCGCCCGCCCGTCGGACCGATAGCATTCCGAGCACGAGACTACGCCTCCCCGCGGTCGTGCTTGGCCACGACCCGATCGAGCGGCTTCGTGATCACGAACATGAGCACGCCCGCTCCCACACCGAGGCCGGTCATCAGCGTGAAGAACTGCTCGCGCGGAATCTTCTCCCAGAAGGTGCCGAGGTAGCCGGACAGGTAGTTGCCGAAGAAATTGGCGAGGAACCACACGCCCATCAGCATCGACACCATGCGCGCCGGCGCCACCTTGGTCACGAACGAGAGCCCGACCGGCGAGAGGTAGAGCTCCCCGATGGTCAGGATCAACGTGGTGCCGACGAGCCACATCAAGCTGCGCTGCGCGTCGGGGGCCATGCCACGCGCGGCCACGATCATCACGATGTAGGAGAGGCCGAGCAGCAGACAGCCGATCGCCATCTTGGTGACGCTCGACGGTTCCTGCTTACGCTTCGCCTGCCAGCCCCAGAACACCGGCAGCAGCGGAGCGAACAGGAAGATCATCGCGGGGTTGAACGCCTGGAACCATGTGGAGGGCATGGTCCAGCCGAGGAACCGCCAGTTCGTGTTGCGGTCCGCCCAGAGTTGCATGGTGTTGCCCTGCTGCTCGTAGACCGCCCAGAAGATGACGTTGAGGGCACACACCGCGATCAGCGCCAGCACGCGCAGCCACTCCTCGCGGGTCATCTTCTCCTTGGAAACCGAGGTGAGCTGCTTGCGTTGCTGCAGGTGGTCGGGCGCAAGGAACTTCTGACCCCACAGGTAGATGCAGAGGCCGAGCACCATTCCCACCCCGGCCGCGGCGAAGCCGTAGTGCCAGCCCACCGTCTGCCCGAGCGTGCCGCACACCAGCGGCGCCAGGAACGCCCCGAGGTTGATTCCCATGTAGAAAATGGTGAACGCGCCGTCGCGCCGTGGATCGCCCTGCTTGTAGAGGAGACCGACCTGGGTCGAGATGTTGGGCTTGAAAGCGCCGTTGCCGAGGATCAGGAACATGAGCGCCGGGAAGAACAGGCGCTCGCTCGCCATCAGGAAATGGCCGATCGCCATCAGCGAAGCACCCAGGATCACGGTGCGGCGCTGGCCGAGCACGCGGTCGGCGAGCAGCCCGCCGAAAAACGGGGTGAAGTAGACGAAGGCGGTGTAGAGGCCGTAGATCTGCGACGAGAGCGGCTGCGCCGCGAGCGGACCGAACACCGACTCGAGCCCGCCCTTGATGGCAGTGAATCCGAGCACGCGCTGGCCGACGTCGGGTCGGATGAAGAGGTGGTTCACCATGTAGAGCACGAGCAGCGAGCGCATGCCGTAGTACGAGAAGCGCTCCCACATCTCGGTGAAGAACAGGAGGTAGAGT
>VBOY01000086.1:2319-24509 GCA_005893295.1 Candidatus Eiseniibacteriota bacterium
GAGGGCGTGGGCTCAGGCGCCAATCCCTCGCAGGCAGAGCAGGATAGCCGAGGCGTGCGGGCCAGTTACACCTTCATTGGTGGCATCTCGCGGCTCGAGGGGTCGGAACCTGGGTCCAATCCTCTGGCGCGAGTCCGAGATCGATCGCAAACGCCTGTTGAAGCGCACAGCGTACAGCAGCTTCCGGGAATGCGCTTGGTGCTCCGCCATTCCGGGCGTAGTCTTTGGCACGTCGCGGCCCGCATCCCCCGAGCTGAGTCGAGCGCCGCGGCCGCGTGAAGTTCCAAATCCTAAACCCAAAAAACGACCGTCGTCATCTCACGGCGCGCCAGATGCTTTGGGGCGTGTTTGTGGATTCCGCCGCACCCTGCCGCTTGACCATCGGAATAGAGAGGTCACCATGAGCTCGCTCTCTCCACGCAAGCCCTTATCCGCCCCCAGGTATGCCGCACCGCTTCGCCTAGGTCTCGCGCTGCTCGCCTCGCTTGTCGGCGAAACAAGGTCCGGATTCGCCCAGGACATTCGAGACGAAGTCTACGTGACCGATGGCACAGTCGTGGCGGTAGCTCAAGCCGGGGGCACGATCTATATCGGCGGGAACTTCAGCTATGTCGGGCCCTCGACCGGCTCCGCCGTACCGATCGACGCCGCGACCGGCGCGGCCCTGGGGCTTCCCAAGGTGGCCGGCACCACCTACGCCGTGGCCCCGGACGGATCGGGAGGGTGGTACGTGGGCGGAATCTTCACCCATGTCGCAGGTATCCCCCGCTCGAACATCGCCCACATCCAGGCGGACCACACCGTGTCCGCTTGGAATCCCGGCGCGAATGACCAGGTCGCCGCACTCTTGGTGAGCGGCGGGACGGTGTACGTGGGAGGAACCTTCAACACGATCGGGGGGCAGACCCGCAGCCGGATCGCGGCGCTGGATGCGGTGACCGGATCCGCCACCGCCTGGAATCCCACCTGCAATGGCATGGTGTCTACGCTGGCGGTGAGCGAGGGGACGGTGTACGCGGGGGGAGGCTTCTCCATGATCGGGGGACAGTCCCGGAACCAGATCGCAGCACTGGACGCCGCGACCGGCACCGCCACCGCCTGGAATCCCAATGCCTTTGGTGGTGCCGCAGTGAACGCGTTAGCGGTGAGCGGGGGAACGGTGTACGCGGGCGGGCAGTTCACCTTCATCGGCGGTCAGCCGCGAAGCTTCATTGCAGCACTGGACGCCGCCACCGGTACCGCCACTGCCTAGAATCCCAGCGCCTCCAATACCGTGTCCGCCCTGTTGGTGAGCGGGGGGATCGTTTACGCGGGCGGGCAGTTCACCGCGATCGGCGGGCAGACACGGAATCGGATCGCGGCGCTCGACGCCGCGACCGGGAGCGCCACCGCTTGGAATCCCAACGCGAGCAGCAACGTGTTGGCGCTGGCGGTGGGCGGCGGGACGGTGTATGCGGGCGGGGCCTTCGCCACGATCGGCGGGCAAACGCGGAATGGGATCGCTGCGTTGGACGCGGGATCCGGAACCGCCACCGCCTGGAATCCCAACCCCAATTTCGGCGCGTATGCACTTGCGGTGGACGGGGGCACGGTGTACGCGGGCGGGAACTTCACCAGCATGGGGGGCCAGACGCGGAACCGGATCGCGGCGCTGGACGCCGGCACCGGGATTCCCACGGCCTGGAATCCCAACTCCAACAACCAGGTGTCCGCGCTGGCGGTGAGCGGGGGAACGGTGTACGCAGGCGGGTTCTTCACCAACATTGGAGGACAGTTTCGGAACCGGATCGCGGCGCTGGACGCCGTGACCGGGAGCGCCACTCCCTGGAACCCCCAGGCAGATAACGCCCTGGACGCGCTGGCGGTGAGCGGGGGGACGGTATACGCGGCGGGCGCATTCACCAACATCGGTGGGCAGGCGCGGAACCGGATCGCGGCGCTGGACGCCGCGACCGGAACCGCCACCGCCTGGAATCCCGACGCCAATGGCACCGTGGCCGCGCTGGCGGTGAGCGGGGGGACCATGTACGTGGGCGGGAACTTCTTCACTGTCGGCGGACAGGCGCGGAACCGGCTCGCAGCACTGGACGCCGTGACCGGAAGCGCCACCGCCTGGAATCCCGACGCCAATGGCCCCGTGGCCGCGCTGACGTTGAGCGGGGGGACCGTCTACGCGGGCGGAACCTTCACCAACGTCGGCGGGCAGCCGTGACCGGGACCGCCACGGCCTGGAATCCCAACGCGAATGATCAAGTCAGCGCGCTGGCGGTGAGCGGGGGCACCTTGTACGCGGGCGGAACCTTCACCAGCGTCGGCGGGCAGACGCGGAACCGGATCGCGGCCCTGGACGCCGCGACCGGGACAGCCACGTCCTGGAATCCCAACGCCAATTTCCAGGTATGGTCGCTGGACGTCAGCGGTAGCAACGTGTATGCGGGGGGCTCCTTCACCACCATCGCAGGCCTTCCCCATTCCGGGCTCGCGTGCTTCTTCCCGTCGGAGCTGGTCGACGTTCCCGCGTCTCCGCGAGTGGGCGACCTAACCTTCACTCGGCTTAGTCCCAATCCAACTCGCGGAAGGGCGAGAATCAGCTACTCGCTCTCCCAGAGCGGGCACGTGCGGCTCAGCGTTTACGACGTGCAGGGTCGGTTGATCGCGAGGCCGGTTGATGAAGTACGTCCTGCCGGAAACCACCTGACCATCTGGGAGCCCGGTTCCCGAGGTTTGGGGCTCTACATCGTCCGTTTGGAGTACGCCGGGCGAAGCTTGGCGAAACGCCTCGTCGTGATTCGTTGATCAGTTCGTCATGGCCAGGGCTCCTGCTACGCGCAGGAGCCCTAGCGGGCCCCGGCGCCAGTTGCAAAGCTTCGCCCCCGCGTCGCGAGGCTCACCAGGACCACGACCACCGCGTTCGCGATCAAGGCCACGATCCCGATGTTCAAGTCCGCGATCGCCCCGGGCCAGGTCGGGAAGAGCTTGGGCAGCGTGGCTCCCGAAATCTGAAGATAGATCACGACCGCCTCGCCCGTGAGGATGCCGGCGAGCGCACCGCCGCGCGTGGCCCAGGGCGTGGAAGGAAGGCTCAGCATCAGCGCCGGGAAGAGCTGGGTGACGAAGTTGTAGCCCATGAGCAGCAGGGGGACCAGCGACTGCCCGCCATGGAGCGAGAGCAGCCCCGCCACCAGGGCGAATGCCGGCACCAGCCCGCGCGCGAGCAGGGCGATCGTGCGCTCGCCGGTCGAAGGCGCCAGCGCGCCGTACACGTTCTTGGCCAGGATGGTGGAGGCGGTCAAGAGCAGCATCGAGCCGGGGACCAGCGCGGTGAGCAGACCGGCCGCACCGATCCAACCCACGATCCAGGGCGCGAAGGTCTGCTTGGACAGCCGCAGCAGGGACAGGTCGGCGTCCGCTCCGACCAGGCCCGGCACCTGGAGGATGGCGGCGAATCCGGTGAAGAACACGAACAGCAGCACGAGCTGGTAGAGCGGCATCACCACCGCGTTCTTGCGAAACACGTCTTCCGATCGCGCGGTGTAGGACGACGCGAAGCCATGCGGCCACATGTAGAAGCCGAGCGCGCTGAGCAGCACCGTGGAGACGAACCACGACGTGCTCATGCCGCGCGCGGGGAAGGCAAAGAATCCAGGCTTGGCCCGCTCGATCGCCTCGAACATCGGCTGATAACCACCGTAGTAGTGGAGCGGCATGTACACGCCGAGCCCGACCGCCACCGCGAGGATCAGCACGTCCTTGACCACCGCCGTCCAGGCCGAGCCGCGCACGCCCGAGATCACGACGTACGCCACCAGTGCGACGACGCTGATCCACACCGCGCTCCTCACCGTGATGCTGCCGTACGAGGTCTCCGAGACGATGATCCCGAGGCCCTTCAGCTGGAGCACCAGATAGGGAAGGATGGCGGCGACGCTCACCAGCGACACCACGATGCCGAGGCCGCGGCTCCGGTACTTGCTGACGAAGAAATCGGCTTGCGAGTGCAGGTGGTGACGCGTGGCGTAGCGCCACACGACCGGCAGCAAAAAGTACGAGATGGCGTAGGCGATCGCGCCGTAGCACAGGATGTAGAAGGCCGGGGCGCCCCGCCCGTAAGCCCACCCGCTTCCGCCCAGGAAAGTGAAGGTGGTGTAGATCTCGCCCGCCATGAGGAGGAAGACGAAGAGTGAGCCGAAGCCGCGCCCGCCCACCGTCCATTGCTCCAGGTTCATCGTGTGCCCGCGGCGCGCCAGCAGTCCGAGGACTAGCGCCAGCGCGAGGAACACCGCGATGACGAGGAGGGCGGGGTTCACCGCGAATGGTCGCTCGAGCCCGGCGGCTCGACCGGGGGCTCATCGGGCGCCGATCGCGCGGCCGCGCGTTGATCGAGTGCGGCGATCACGGCCAGGGTGGCGGAGGTGAGCAGCCCGCACGCCACGATCCNNNNCGCGCCCACCAGGATCGAGAGCGGCGGCACGAGGGCGAGCCACCGGTAGCGACGCGAGCCGCTCAACCCGGGCTCCGCAGGGCGAGTTCGAGAGGTCCCAGCACGGCCGGGAGCCTAGTGCGTGTCTCAGGGCCCCGCAACGCGGGGCAGGTTCGAGCGGCCGTGCGCCACCAGGCCGCCCCAGAAGGCGGCGACCAGGACCAGCGCCGTCACCAGGAGACCCCAGATCCACGCCCAGCGGCGCGTACCGGTGCGCAGCAGGAGAAAGACCCACACCGCTTGGGTGATCCCGACCGCGATGCCGAAGTTCCGGTGGATGGTCACCACCCATTCCTTGGGGCGGCCCTCGAATCGTTGGGCCTGAGACACGCCCGAGAAATAGGCGGCGAGCGTGAACAGAGCGGCGCCCCACACGGTCCAGAAGGCCACGGGCTCGAGCTCCGGCCGCTTGCGCGCCAGGATCAAGAGCAGTGCCCCACCGAGCGTGAGCACGATCGGAAAGTGGATGATCTTGTTGTGCAGCTCCGAGAGCAGCGCCTGGCGCAGAGGCGGCATCCGGTAGGGGACGGCCGCGCTCTCGGGGCGGGCCGGTGGCGCGAGATTTTCTGGGCGGGCCGGTGGCGCGAGGCTATCCCGACGGGCGGGCCCCGGCACCTGGGCGATGGCCAAGGCGGGATCGAGAACCATGGCGACCAGCAACGTGGCGGCCGCGCGGCCGATCACCCTATGGAACGCAACCCGGGACGCCGCCTTCCTCACCGCACCACGACCTTGCCCGAGATCATGTCCATGCCGCACGCATAGCGCAGCTCACCGGGGGCCGCCGGCGTGAACGTGATCTCGACCGGCAGGCCGAGCGGCAGGCCCTTGCGGATCCCGTGCGCCTCCATCACGAATTCCTTGATGCAGGTCTTGTCGGTGCGTCGCGTGACGACGAGCGTCACCGGCTTGCCGTGCGGCACCTCGACCCGCGCCGGCTCGAAGCCTCGTTCCGTGACCGCGATCGCGATCGCGTCCTTGGCTTGCGATCTTGCTCCACCCACCGCGCATCCTTCAACCGCGGCAAGGATTACGATCGCCGCCATCGTCCATAACCATTGGGTCTTCATGCCTCTCCCATCCCGTCCCGCGTGGCACGCCGCGACGATCCTTCACACTACGACCTCGAGTCGCGCGCGTCGCTCGCGCTTGAGCTGGGCGTAGCGCCAGTAGGTGTAGATCACCGGAATGATCTCGAGCGTCAGGAACGCCGAGGTGAACAATCCCCCCACCATCGGGGCGGCCACCCGCTTCATCACGTCCGCCCCCGAGCCCTGCGCCCATAGCAGCGGCACCAGGCCGACCATCATGGTCGCCACCGTCATCAGCTTGGGGCGCACACGCTGCACCGAGCCTTCGAGGGTGGCCTCGACGATGTCGTCGAGGCTGCGGATCCGGCCCTCGCGCTTGCGCTTGTGGTACGCGCTGTCACAGTAGACCACCATCACTACGCCGGTCTGGGCGGCGAGCCCCACCAATGCGATGATTCCCACCCACACTGCGGTCGACAGGTTGTAGTGGAGCAGGCTCAGCAGCCACACGCTCCCCACCAGGGCGAACGGCACCGAGGCCAGCACGATCAACGCCTCGGTGAGGCTCCGAGCGTGAGCGGCACCAGCACCTTCATGCGCCCCTGCATCTGCTGCAGCAGCTCGTACTGGCCGGTCCACTTGAGGAAGTAGCCCGCCGGCATGCGCATCCCGCGGGCGACCGCGTGCTTGGCCTGATCCACGTAGCCGCCGATGTCCTGCTGCGCGGCGTCCATGTCCACGTAGACGTAGCCCGCCAGCATGCCGTCCTCGTCCTTGATCATCGGCGGACCGGTGACGATCGCGATCTCGGCCACCTGGCCGAGCGGCACGTGCGGGCCGCCGGTCTCCTGCCACGCCTGGGCCGGCGGGGTAGCGGCGAGGGGGAGTGCCGAGGATTCCGATCCGCCCATCGCCATTGCCTGACCTCCTCCCTCAGGAGTCCTCGCGGTTCCTGCAGGCGGGCTCGGCGCCACGGGCATCGCGTCCGCTGACTCCATGCCGCTTTCCGAAGGCTGCTGGCCGGATCCCATCCGCAACGGCACCAGCACGTGCCGCAGTCGCTCGATGTCCTGGCGTAGATCGCGCGGGTAGCGCACGTTGATCGTGAAGCGGTTCCGCCCCTCGACCGTGACTTCGATCGGCTGCCCGCCCACCGCGGCCTCGATCACGTCTTGCACGTCGCCCAGGGTGAGGCCGTAGCGCGCCAGCTTCTCGCGATCGGGAACGATGTCGAGGTAGAACCCGCCGGTGTTGCGGTCCGAATAGACGCTGCGCGTCGCCGGCAGCCGCGACAGCGTGCGCTCGAGCTCCATGCCGATCCGCTCGATGGTGTCGAGGCTCGCCCCATACACCTTGATCCCGATCGGGGTGCGGATCCCGGTCGCGAGCATGTCGATGCGAGTCTTGATCGGCATGGTCCAGGCGTTGGTCCAGCCCGGCATCTGAAGCGCGCGGTTGAGCTCGGCCGTCAGCTCTTCCCAGCTGATGCGCCGCCGGTCGGGCCACGCCAGCCGCAACGGAGGCGCGAGCCACGCCGGGGCCCTGCCGCTCCACCAGCGCCGCACCGGCACCGTGCGCCACGCGTCGCGCGGCTTGAGCTTCACCACCGTCTCCACCATCGAGAGCGGCGCCGGATCGGTGGCGGTCTCGGAGCGACCCACCTTGCCGAACACCCGCTCGACTTCGGGGAAGGCGCGGATCATCCGGTCCTGCACCTGGAGCGCCCGCTTCGCCTCCTCGATCGAGATGTTGGGGAACGTGGTCGGCATGTAGAGCATGTCGCCTTCGTTCAAGGGCGGCATGAACTCGTGGCCGAGACCGAGCGCCAGCGGCACCGCCGACAGCACCGCCGCGAGCCCGATGGCGATCGTGGTCCTCGGGTTCTTGAGCGCCACCCACGCGAACGGCCGGTACGCCGCGATCATGGCGCGCGACACCGGGTGCTCGCGCTCGTGGCGGATGCGGCCGCGCACGAACAGGCTCATGAGCGCGGGCGCCAGCGTGATCGACACCAGCGCCGCGAACGCCATCGAGAACGTCTTGGTGTAGGCGAGCGGCTTGAACAGCCGACCGGCCTGGCCGTTCAGGGCGAAGATCGGCAGGAACGCCGCGGTGATGATGAGCAGCGAGTAGAAGATCGGCGGCCCGACTTCCCGCGCCGCGTCGATCAGGATCCGCTGGCGGCTCGCCCCGGGCGGGGCCGCCTCGAGGTGCTTGTGGGCATTCTCCACCAGCACGATCGCGGCGTCCACCATCGCTCCGATCGCGATCGCAATCCCGCCCAGGCTCATGATGTTCGAGTTGATCTTGAGGAAGTGCATCGGCACGAACGCCAGCGCCACGGCGACCGGAAGCGAGAGCACCGGCACCAGGGTGCTGCGCAGGTGGAGCAGGAAGACGAAGATCACCAGGCTCACCACCAGCATCTCCTCGAACAGCGTGTGGCGCAGCGTCTCGATCGCGCGGTGGATCAGGTTCGACCGGTCGTAGACGATCCGTACGTCGACGCCGGGCGGGAACGAGGGCTTCATCTCCACCAGCTTGCGCTTCACGCGCTCGATCACTTGAAGCGCGTTTTCGCCGTAGCGCATCACCACCGTGCCGCCTACCGCCTCGCCCTCGCCATCGAGGTCCGCGGCGCCGCGCCGGATGTCGGGGCCGAACGACACGTTGCCGATGTCGGCGACCCGGATCGGCGTGCCGCTCCGGCGGTCGGCGCCGAGCGCGATCTGGCGCAGATCGTCGAGATCCTTCACGTAGCCACGGCCGCGCACGAAGTACTCGCGTCCCGACATCTCGATCACGCGGCCGCCGACGTCGGCGTTGCTGCGGCGAATCGCCGCGGTGACTTCGGCGAGCGTGAGCCTGAAGGCGTGGAGCTTGGCCGGATCCACCTCGACCTGGTATTGGCGCTGGTAGCCCCCCACCGTGGCGACCTCTGCCACACCGGGAACACTGGCGAGCGCGTAGCGGAGCTGGAAGTCCTGGAAGGTGCGCAGGTCGGCGAGATCGTGCCGTCCGCTCTTGTCCACCAGCGCGTACTGGAACACCCAGCCCACCGACGTGGCGTCGGGGCCGAGCGCCGGGGTCACGCCCTGCGGTAACCGACCGCGAATGCCGCTCATGTACTCGAGCACGCGGCTGCGCGCCCAGTAGAGGTCGGTGCCCTCGGAGAAGATGACGTAGATGAAGCTCATGCCGAACATCGAGTAGCCGCGCACCGCCTGCACCCGGGGTGCGGCGAGCAGGGAAGAGACGATCGGATAGGTGACCTGGTCTTCCACCAAGTCGGGGCTGCGACCCATCCACTCGGTGAAGACGATCACCTGGGGATCGGAGAGGTCCGGGATGGCGTCGAGCGGCACGCTTCGGATCGCCACCAGCGAACCCACCACCGCCGCGGCCGTGAAGAGGAACACCAGCGCCCGGTGGGTCGCGCAGTACTCGATGATCTTGCCGACCATGCCGCTCCCCTAGCGCGCGTGCCCGGCGGCGGGGGCCGGGCCGCCGATCGCCGCCTTCAACCGGCTTTCGGAGTCGATCAGGAACGAGCCGCTCGCCACCACCGTGTCGCCTTCCGACACGCCGCGGAGGATCTGCACCCACTCGCCGGCCTCCGCCCCCGTGATTACCGCGCGCGGCTCGAATTGGCCGTCGCCCTTTGCCACGAACAGGTAGTCGTGATCGCCGGCGTGGATCACCGCTTCCGAGGGCACGGCCAGTCCTGCCGGGCCTGCCCCACTCAGCGTAAGGCGTCCGTACATGCCGGGCATGAGGGCCCCACTCGCGTTGTCGAGCGAGAGGCGCAGCTTGGAGGTGCGGGTGATGTTCGAGACGGTGGGGTAGATGAACTCGACCCGGCCATTGAAGCTGCGCCCCCGAAGCGCTTCGGCGGTGAAGACCGCCCGGTCGCCGCGGTGGACGCGGGCGAAGTCCATCTCGTAGAGGTCCGCGAGCACCCAGACGCGCGACAGGTCCGCGATCGTGAACAGCGGCGTCGCGGCATCCACGTACTGCCCCTCGGTGACGCCGCGCTCGAGCACCGTGCCGCCCACCGGGGCGCGCAGCGTGACGACCGCGAGCGCCGACCACTCGCGCTCGAGCCGGCGAAGCTCGTCGTCAGGCACTTCGAGGAGCTGCAGGCGGTCTCGCGCCGCCTCGGCGACGTCGTGGCCGAGCGGATCCTTGGCCTCCTTCTCGATCAGGAACTCACGCTCGCTCTGATAGAGCTCCGGGCTATAGAGGGAGAGCAGCGGGTCGCCGGCGCTCACCCGCTGGCCGGTGCGGTTGGCGAACAGCTTCTGCACCCAGCCCGCGACCCGGATCTGGACCCTCCTGATACGCGCCTCGTCCGGGCCGACGAAGCCCACCAGCTCGAGCTGGCCGCCCACCGGGCGCTTCTCGACGCGCGCGGTGCGGACGCCGATGAGCTGGGCGCGGTCCAGCGCGATGTGCACTTCGGAGAGTCCGGCCACGTCGCCAGCCCGCGGCATCGCGGGCGCGGTCGCCGTGCCGGGGGGGATCGGCTCGAGCGTCATGCCGCAGATCGGGCATTCGCCGGGCTTGTCCGACGTGTAGCTGGGATGCATCGGGCAGTAGTAGCGCGCCCGATGCGCCACTGCCGCGTGGCCAGCCGGTCGCCGCGACAGCACGTACCCGGCGATGCTCCCCACGGCCAGAACCAGCAGACCAGCAAAGAGGACCCAACGGAAGAGGTTCATGAAGCGCGCCCCCGGAGGAGGCGCGGACGGCGGCGCCGGCCCGGGCGCTGCCGATGGGATGTCTCGATCCAAGGGCGCGCCGCCGGATCCGAGGTCGTGATTCCAGCGATCGCTCATCGCTTGTCTCCCACCGCTCCCGAGAGCGGAACGCCCAGCAGATCGGTCCGGCCGGTCAGCGCCACCAGCCGCGCTTCGGTGCGCACCAGATCGCGGCGCGCGCGCGCCAGCGCCACCTCGTCCGCATAGAGAGAGTGGCTCACCTCGAGCACCCGCCACAGGTCCGTGGCCCCCGCGGCATACGAGACCCATGCCGCGTCGACCGCCCGGCGCCTCGCCGCGACCGTCACCTCGTCCAGCAGGCTCGCCGCGCTCTGCGCCCCGTGCGCTTGGGCCCAGGCGGCGCTGACCTGCTGCTTCAAATCGAGCTCGGCTGCCCGCCGCTCGGCCTCGGCGGCCTGCGCCAGCGCATCCATCTCGGCGCCCTCCGGGCCTGGGCGGTGCCCGGCGAAGATCGGCAGCGCCAGCTCCACGCTCGCCGACCACATGTTGTCCTGCGTCTCTCCGCCCGCGATCCCCGAGACCGCGGGGCTCAGCCGCTCGCGGAATCCGTACGAGCCCTTGAGCTCGAGATCGGGCCAGGCCTTGCGGCGCGCGGCGCGCCCTAAGAGGTGGTAGCCGCTCGCCTTGGCGTCGAGCTGCTTGAGCTGCGGGTGCGTCGGGGTCACCGCCGCGAGCCAATCGTCGGCCTTGACCGGCACGACCACGGCCGGCGGCGCCTTCAGCTCTTCGTCCGCGGGCGCCGCATCGAGTCCGCGCATCGCGCCGAGCCGGGCGCGCCCGCTCGCCTCCTCCGCCTGGAAGCTCGCCAGGTCCGCGAGCAGCCGCGCCTGCTCGGCTTCGCCCGCCAGCACCTCTTCGAGCCGCCCTTTGCCCGCCGCGTAGCGCGCGCGCGCCGCTTCCACCAGGCGCTTGAGCCCGTCGCGATGCGTCTCGGCGACGCGGACCAGCTCGCTTCCGTAATAGGCGTCGGCGTAAGCCTCCCAGGCGCTGCCGAGCGTCTCGTAGCGGAAGGCTTCGGTCGCCGCGATCTCCGCGTCGAAGGCCTCGCCGCCGGCGCGCCGCGCGAGTCGGTTGGCGCCGAACACCGGAACGCGCTGCGAGAGCCCGACCATCTTCATGGTCATCGGGTCCGTGTCGAAGCGCCCGGTGGCGGGAACGTTCACCACCCCCAGCTCGAGCATCGGCGATTCCCAGGCTCCGGCCGGCGCGACCCGACGGCGCGCCGCATCCACCAAGGCGCGATGCGACGCGAGGCTCGGGTTGGCGGCGTCCACCTGGCCGAGCGCCGTCTCAAGGTCGAGTGCGTGGGACGTGCGCGGCGTCGAACCGACTCCGGCCACCACGAATGCGGCGGCGAGCGCCGCTTGAACGCACTTCATCGATCGTCGACTCCTCTCGCTGCCACGCATCGGCGTCGCGCGGCAAAATCTCACGTTCCTAGGGCGGGCGGCAGCACGGAATCCGTCCGACTCGAGGGGGCACTCGTCGCGCCCCAAGGCGCGACGATTCCGGGGGTAGAGCCCGGAAACGCTCGACTAGGCGAGAGGAGGGGCGCGACCGAGATGCCGCGCCGGAGGATCAGGACGAGCGGGCGGGCTCTCGTCGGAGTCGCGAGGGACGCGAAGCGAAGGGGCGAGGACCAGGAACGCAGGTCCTGTGTCGTGCAGGTGCATCCACAGCGGCGTCACGACGTCGCCGCGCTCCACCTGGGGCGTGGAGACCGGCGCGGCCGTCACGCAGCAGGGCGAGGTCGCGTGCGGCGCGGTCGGCGCCTTGGGCGCCGCGTGAGCGCAATGCGATCCGTGGGTCTGAGCCGCGGGCGAAGCGAGACACGCCATCTCGGCGCCGCCGAGAGCGGCGAGCACGCAGTAGTTGCTGCCGCAGAGGAACACCAACGCGCCGGCGGCGGCCGCGGTGCGGCGCAACGTGCGAGGTAGCCTGTTCCAGCGCATCGCCATTTAGGATCGGCCGCTCCGGCCCTGGGCGTGTCCCAAAGCCGTCAACTCTTCCAAGTGGGCGGCGGGACGCAGGCTCAAGCCAGCGCGGCCCGCGCTCACCCCTCGGCCTTGAGACCGCCCCCCACGCGCTCGTGGGCGCGCTCGGCGTCCAGCGCCGGCTCGACGTGCACGATCACGTCGGTCAAGCCCGCCCACCGCTCGCGCAGCCGTCTCTCCACGCGGTGGCCGAGCGCGTGGGCGTCGGCGAGCGCGGTCGCCGGATCCAAGAGAATGTGGAGATCGAGGTGGATGTCGTCGCCCGGGCCGCGCGAGCGGACGTTGTGCACTTCGAGCACGCCCGGCTCCTCGAGGGCCGCGGCTTCGACCTCCGCGGGCGGCAGGCGGCGCTCGTCCGAAAGCGTCGAGAGCGTCCCCTGGAGGATCGCGATCCCCGCCTTGAGGATCAGCCCGACGATCAGCGCGGCGGCGATCACGTCCGCCCACATCCAGCCGGCGCGGATCGCCACGAAGCTCGCGAGCACCAGCAGGCTCGCCAGCACGTCGCTGCCGGTGTGGGCGGCATCGGAGAGCAATAGCTCGCTCGTGAGCCGCTTGCCCTCGCGACGCTCGATCACCACCACCACCACGTTGATCGCGAGGGTCAGGGCAAGCACCGCGAACCCTTGCGCGGTCACGTCGGGCAGCCGCGGCGAGCGCACGCGCTCGAGCGCGGCGGTCGCGATCCCGTAGCAGCCCACGAACATCATCATCGCGATGCCCAGGGCGGCGAAGGTCTCGTACTTGCGATGGCCGTAGGGGTGGTTGCTGTCGGGGGGACGCTGCGCCGCCCCGATCCCCACCAGGCCGATCACGTTCGAAGCCGCGTCGAGCAGCGAGTGAAAGCCGTCGGCGGCGATCGCGATCGCCCCGGAGCGATATCCGTAGAGGAGCTTCGCAAGCGCCACCAGCACGTTGAGCGCGAGGATCGCCCGCAGCACGTAGGCGATGTGCTTGAGCCGCGCCGCGGCGCGCTCCGCACGGACCGGCCAAGCCCTGTTCATCCCTCCTCCGTCGCCACGATGGCGGAACACGTGGGCCAGTGTACAGGAGGCGGTTGGGCCGAGGCACTCGCACGAAGGGGCTGACGGGTCCCAGAAAACGTGAATCCCTGCGCCGACGGTCTCATCCAACGTCGCGATTCGGTTGCCGGTGGTAGCTCGAACGCACGTTCATGTCCCGCCAGGTACACCTGGCGGGTTTTTCGTTGGATCGCCGTCGCGCCCGAAGTATCGGTCGAGAGACCGGGCATGCGGCGTCGCAGCAGCGGCGGCGTGCGGCCGCGCGCGTTCCCGGCGGTGGAGGATGATTCTGTGACTCGTGGCACCGTGAAGTGGTTCAGTGAGGAGAAAGGCTTCGGCTTCATTTCCCAGGAGAACGGAGAAGACGTGTTCGTTCACTTCTCCGCGATCCAGGGTGACGGCTTCAAGACCCTCGCCGACGGCGAGGTGGTGGAGTTCGACGTCAAGCGCGGCCCCAAGGGCCTCGCGGCCGAAAACGTCCGCAAGCTACATTAGGACTCGCGGTCGGTACCGCACGCGAACGGGCGGCGCGCTTCGGGATTCGCGAGACGGATCCCGGGCGGCCGCCCTCGGCGTGTTCCCCTGCGAGCGCGACCGCGGGTCAGAAATGCAGTCGAAGCCCGGCCAGAAGGGCGCCATCCAGAGGTGCCAGGACCACGTGGATCGGGCGCCCGTGGCCGCGATCTTCCCACGCCGCCGCCTTGAGCCCCACCCAGGTTCCAAGAGCCGCCCCCGCCACCACGTCGCTCGCCCAGTGGCGGTCATCGTGCACGCGCGACCAGCCCACGAGCCCAGCCAGCGGGTACGCGACCCATGGCACCCACGCGGCTTTGCTCTCGTGGTCGAGAGCCGCCGCCGCGGCAAAGGCGACGGTCGCGTGCCCAGAGGGGAACGAGTCGTAGCGCGAGAAGGGTCGAGCCCGGTCGTGCTCTCCTCCCGCCTGCTCCGGACGCGGGCGCCCGATCGACACCTTGAGCACCTCGCAGGCGAGGCCGGCCACTAGCACCGCGCCCGCCACTCGGTCGGCGGCGATCTCGACGTCGGGTCGTCCCACGCGGGCCGCCGCGAGGTGCGTGAGGGCGAGGGCCGAGCCCAGGTAGAGCGGATTGCCCAAGTGCTCGGCCACGCTCGACAGGCCTCGCATCGCCGAGCGCGACTCCAGCGCCTCGTCGCGGATCGCAGGGTCGGCGTTGAAGGTGGCCACGATCCCCGCTCCCGCCGCCAGGCCGAGCCACAGGTCGCGCGCGGAAACGAGCGATGGCGGGCGCGCGCCGCCGCTGTCAGGTGCGGTCGCGGATGCGGCGGCGATGGGCTCGGCCGCACAACCGAGAAGAACCGCCAAGGCGATCCAGGTGAGCGCGGGAGGGCGCCGCATGGCCCCTCGTTCGAGATGGAATCGGGAGACCGCGTCGTCCTCCATCACGGAACGAAGGCGAACCGCGTCACGCTCTCCTCGCCGCCGGTACGGGCGCGCGCGAAATAGAGCCCGGCGCCGAGCCTGCGACCGTGGTCGTCGGTGCCACGCCAGGGCAGCCTGAGCGTTCCCGGGGGTGCCGGGCCCTGGAACAGGGTGCGAACGCGCCGGCCGGCGAGATCCAGGATCTCCACCGTGAGCGCGCCGCCGCCGGTCTCGAGCGTGAGCTCGACCGCGCCGCGGGCCGGGTTGGGGCGCGGAGCCGCGAACGCCAGACGCGTGGGCGGTGGCGGAAGCGGGAAGCCGGTGGGGCCACCGGCGTCGAACAGCGTGAGGTCGTCGATCCCCGCTTCCACGATGTAGCCGCCGAAGTCGGCGGCCTGGAAGCGCAGCCGCACCTGGTCGGACGGGGCGACGTAGTCGGCGATTCGGATCGTCTTCTCCTGCCACTCGTTCCACACCCCGCGCGTCGTGTCGACCGGGACCCAGGTCGTCCCGTCGCCGCTGATCAGCACCGCGAGCCAGTGCCGCTCGCCGTCGCCGTTCGAGTAGAACCACCGCCAGTAGCCGATGGTGGGGATCGACATCCCGGTGCCATCGAGCGGCGGCGTGGTGAGCGAGGTGCGGCCGCCATCGACGTCGTTCTCGTCGACCAGGGCGGAGCTCGTGCCCTGGCCGGTCACGAAACACATGGTGCCGGGCGCCGGGGTGTTGTCGTCCTCGGGCTGGACCGGGCCGGTCGTGAAGCCCTTCTCCTCGTGGGCGAGCGGCGCTCCGTTCCGGCTCGCGCGCGCCAGCCCAAGCGCCGGCGCGGCAGCGGCCGTGCCCGTTCCCAACGGATCGACCCGCACCCAGATGCCGCTGGTTGCCTGGTCTCCGGTGGCTCCCACGACCCACGGAGTCGGGGTCTCGAGCGCGTCGTAGCTCGACACCGGGACCAGGAGGACGTCGAGCGTGTTCGCCGTCGGCGCAATGTCGCGGTTGAAGGTGAGCGGCACGTAACCCGCGCGATGGACCTCGACCCGATAGGCGTCGGCGGGAACCGAAGGGAAGGCGTACTGTCCCGCGGCGTCCGTGTGCGCGTGGAGCGGCGTGTAGTCCAGCGTCACTTCGGCGTCCGAGAGCGGGCTCAGAGTCCCCGCATCGCGCACCACGCCGCTCAGGCTTCCGGTCGGCTTGGGCTTGAGGACCAGGTTCAGCGTCTGGTTGCTTCCCACGCCAACCGAGGCGGTCGCCATGGCGTTCTCGTATCCGAAGCGGTGCGCGGTGAGGGTGTGCGAGCCGGGGTTGGGAGCAAAGGCCCCGATCCCGTCGAGCGCCGTGGCCAGCGAATCCGCGCTGCCGTCGAGGAACACTCGGGTCTTGGCGATCGGCTGATTCGTGCCGCCGTCGATCACCTGGGCGCGCAGCACCCCGTAGTGGCGGATCGGACGGTAGACGTAGAGGCCGGTGGTGCGGTCGCTCGCGATCACGGTGCCCGACGGGAAGTACGGGCACACCTCCCACACGCCGTTGTACCAACCCGAGGGCCCCGGCCACGAGTCCGCCCATGCGAACTCGGCCGGATGGCCGGGATCGCTCGCATCGAGGATGCGGACTCCTTCGGTGTAGCTCGACAGGTAGAGCTCGCTTCCCTTGACGTGGGCGTTGTGCACGATCGCCGCCGGGTTGGGCGTGAAGCCGTTGAAGAGCACCGGGGAGGCGAGGTTCGAGATGTTGAAGATTTTCAGGAGCTGGCCGTTCACCTCGTCGGTCACGTAGAGCCAGTTCCCGCTCGCGTCCGGCCACGAGTTGTGGGTGAAGGCGCCGGGGTAGGTCCACGACGTGATTTGCGTGGGCGCCGCGGTGTCCGTGACGTCGAGCACCCGCAGGATTCCCGAGTACACCGAGGAGGCGTAGAGGCGATTGCCGACCATGACGCAGTCGTGGACGTACAGACTGTCGGGAATCGGCAACGCGATCGCGGGCCAGTATGAGCGCTCGACCGGGGCCTCGGGGTTGGCGATCGACAAGATGCGCATGCCGGATTGGGAGTAGCCGTTGCCGCCGCCCAAGTTGAGCCGCGTCCCGTTGCACACCAGGAGCGCCCGGGCGGTGTCCACCGAGACCGTGTGCGCGAGGTGGAAGGTGGCCGTGTAGGTGGCGGCCAGCACCGGGTGCTCGGGATCAGTCATGCGGATGATCTGCAGGCCCTCGCCGGTTCCGCCGCCCTCGGACACGACGTAGATCCAGTTGCGATACGACTTCATCTCGCGCCACGGCGAGTTGGGGCCCGGGATGAAGCCGACGCGGTAGGCGTTCCCCGGATTGGTCACGTTGTAGATCGCCGTGCCGCCGCCCGCGCCGATCACGGCGTACTCGCGCCCGTCACTATGGATATAGGACCAGCACGCCGAGTAGTTGGTGCCCCCGCTGGGCGACGGGTAGTCGTCGAAATGGGATTTGAGCGTCATGTTCCGCATTGGGATCTGGGCGAGAGCGGAAGGGGCGACCGCGAGCCAGGCCAGCGGGAGCGCCGCCCATGGGGCGGGGCGCGGGAAACGCATCGAACGATCTCCTCGGGGATGGGCGCGGCCGCCACATGAAGCATAGCTCGACGCCCCGAACTTCACCAGCCCAGCGCCGGCGGGCGCAGGCTGGCTCGCGACGCGTAACGCCCAGGGCCAAGGCGATTTCGTAGGCCCGCCGGAGCCCAGGTTGTAAGCTCAAGCGGTGCGATTCTCGACCGCCCGCTGCGGCATCGCCCTGTTCGGTCTCGCGATGGCCCTGCTCCCGGCTTGCTCGTCCGAGCGCCTGCCCGTGGCCCCGCTGTCGCCGCGCCCGCCCTTGATCCTGGCCTTCGCCTCGGACCGACCCCCGAGCCCGCCCTTCAGTCGCGACGTCTACCTCTACGACGTGGAGAATCCGGCCCCGTCGTTCATGCCCCCGAACCTCGATTCGCCGAATCTCGACGGGCCCTGCTCCCTGTCCGCCAACGGCCGGCTGCTCGCCTTCTTCAGTGACCGCTTCTTCATCGGCACCCAGGGAACGCTGTTCCTCTACGACATCGCCACCGGTCATCTGTGGCAGCCGAAGGGCGTCAATCGGCTGTTCAACCTGCAGAACCCGTCGCTGTCGGGAGACGGTCGCTTCGTCGCCGCCCAGTACCAGCTCGGGGGAGCGTTTTCGCTGCTGATCGCACTGTCGGAAATCGAAGCGGACACGCTGATCCACGTGCCCAACCTGAACGAGCCGAACGCCACCAACTTCGATCCGTACCTGAACGGTGACGGCAGCTTGATTGTCTTCGCCTACGACGGCGCTCGGTCGATGGGCGGATTCGACATCCGGCTCTACTCGGTCCCGGGCGACAGCCTGATCCCCCTGCCGGGCCTCAACTCGAGCAACAACGACCTGTCGCCGTCGATCACCGCCGACGGGCGCTTGATCGCGTTCCAGTCGAGCCGCCCGGGCGGCGTGGGGATCATCGACGTGTACGTCTACGACCGCGTGACGGGATCGATGCTCCCGCTGCCGGGGGCCAACACGGAGTGGGCGGAGTACAGCCCCGTGATCTCGCCAGACGGCCGCTACCTGGTATACGTGACCGACGCCACGGGTGGCGGCGACCTGCGCCTGTACGACATCCGCGACCACCAGCTGGTGCCGATTCCGGGCTGCAACGATCCGTATTACGCCGAGAACTACCCCGCGATCTCCGGCCGCTGACGCTTGAGCTGCCAATCGATTGTGTTACAAAAGTTTAGCTCATCTAAACTGCACACTTGTGCCCTCGGCTCTCTTGGCCTAGACTGAGCTTGAACGCAAGGGGCGAGCGGAAGAGCGGACGCTTTGCGGAGGCTCCGATGAGAAGCGCGGCGGCTTGGGAACGAGCGAACGCGAAGCGAGCGTGGTGCGCCACCGCGTCGCGGGACCAAGGCGACGGACCAGCGCGCGACGACTCGCGCGAGGTCTCGATCGCGCGCGACACACGCGCTCGTCGGGCCACGGCGTTTGCTGGATGGAACGGTAGGGCGATGCGCGTGGCCGCATTCTGCCGCCAAATTTTCACGCTTGTAGTCGCGACACGTCGAGATGGTATAAAGCACGGCACCGTTCGTGGTGAACTGACTCCTCGCGTGCGAACGGAACGAGCAAGCGCCTTCCCCACGCCAACGAAACTGTGTCGTAGGGCTGCATCGTTGCAGCACGCCAACCTCGGCTGGCTTGACGGCCGCGATCATCGAAGGCCGGCTCGGCTTGGCGGACTCTTGGAAGGATGCAACCTTCGCGAGGACCAGGGAGGTTCCTCATGACGCAGGCACTCACCGGTTCCGCCCACCCTTCCCACGCCGACCAACCCTCCGCGAGCCGCGCCGGTTTGCGCGTGCCGCGCCACTACACGCGACCTGGCGTACCACCGCTCGACGAGGTGCAGTGGGAGCGGCGGCGCACCGTGATCTCCAATCCGGACGGATCGGTGGTCTTCCAGATGGACGGGGTCGAGGTTCCGGCGGGCTGGTCGCAGCTCGCCACGGACATCGTCGTCAGCAAGTACTTCCGCAAGGCGGGACTCCAAGGAACGCCCGGGCACGAGACCAGCGTGCGGCAGGTGGTGCATCGCCTGGCCCATACGATTCGCGGCTACGGAGAGACCCACGGCGGCTACTTCGCGAGCCACGACGACGCCGACGCGTTCGAGGCCGAGCTGGCCTACATGCTGGTGCGCCAGATCGGGGCGTTCAACTCGCCGGTGTGGTTCAACTGCGGCCTCTACCACGAGTACGGCATCGGCGGCTCGGGCGGGAACTACTTCTGGGACCCTGCGTCGGACACGCCCCGCGTCACCGCGGATTCGTACTCGCGTCCCCAGGTCTCGGCGTGCTTCATCCAGTCGGTCGGCGACGACCTGATGTCGATCTTCGAGCTGGCCCGAAACGAAGCGCGGGTGTTCAAGTACGGCTCGGGGACCGGCACCAACTTTTCGCGCCTGCGCGGTCGCATGGAGAAGCTTTCGGGCGGCGGCACCTCGTCGGGGCTGATGTCGTTCCTCGAGGTGCTGGACCGGGGCGCCGGGGCGACCAAGTCCGGCGGCACCACCCGCCGCGCCGCCAAGATGGTGGTGCTCGACATGGACCACCCCGAGATCGTGGATTTCATCCGCTGGAAGGTGCGCGAAGAGAAAAAGGTCGGAGCTCTGGTCGCGGCCGGCTACTCGTCGGACTTCAACGGCGACGCCTATGGCACGGTGTCGGGGCAGAACTCAAACAACTCGGTGCGCGTTCCAGACCGCTTCATGGAAGCGGTGATGAACGACGGGGCCTGGCAGACCACGCTGCGCACCACCGGCGAAGTGTACGAGACGCATCGCGCCCGCCAGATGTGGCGCGAGATCGCCGAGTCGGCCTGGCAGTGCGCCGATCCCGGCCTGCAGTTCGACGACACGATCCAGCGCTGGCACACCTGCAAGGACACCGACCGGATCCACGCCACCAACCCGTGCTCCGAGTTCGTTTTCCTCGACGACACGGCGTGCAACCTGGCCTCGATCAACCTGATGAAGTTCCTCAAGGAGGATGGCTCCTTCGACGTCGAGGGTTATCGGCACGCCAATCGCGTGTTCTTCCTGGCCCAGGAGATCCTGGTCAGCTTCGCCTCCTACCCCACCGAGAAGATCGCCCAGCGTTCCCACGAGTACCGGCCGCTCGGTCTCGGCTACGCCAACCTGGGCACCTTGCTCATGATGCAGGGCCTCCCCTACGACAGCGACGCGGCCCGCGCCTACGCGGCGAGCATCACGGCGATCATGACTGGCGAAGCCTATGCGCTGTCGGCCGAGATAGCGCAGAGCCTTGGTCCCTTCGAGGGCTTCGCGATCAACCGCGAGTCGATGCTCGACGTGATGCGGATGCACCGCGACGCCGCCCGCACGATCGACGCTTCGTTGGCCCCGCGCGAGCTGCGGGCCGCGGCAATCGAGTGCTGGGATCGCGCGGTGGCGGGCGGCACGACCCATGGCTATCGGAACGCCCAAGCCTCGGTGCTCGCCCCCACAGGCACCATCGGGCTGCTGATGGATTGCGACACCACCGGGGTCGAGCCCGACTTCGCGCTGGTCAAGTTCAAGAAGCTGGCGGGCGGCGGGTACTTCAAGATCGTGAACCAGTCGGTGCCGGCGGCTCTCAAGCGACTCGGCTACGACGCGGGGACGATCGAGCGGATCGTGCGCTATGCGGTGGGAACGGGCAGCTTGCAGGGCGCGCCGCACGTCCACCGCACCGCGTTGCTGCAGCACGGCCTCCAGGCAGCTGAGATCGACCGGATCGAGAAGGCGCTCCCCAGCATGCTCGACGTTCGGTTCGCGTTCGCGAGGGGGCTGGTGAGCGACGAGACCCTGACGCGCCTCGGCGTGAGCGCCGAGGCGCGCGAGCGCCTGGGCTTCAACGCCCTGTCGCAGCTCGGCTTCACCCCGGCACAGATCGACGAGGCCAATGCCCACATCTGTGGCCGCCTCACCGTGGAGGGCGCTCCGGGCTTGAAGAGCGAGCATCTGCCGGTGTTCGACTGTGCGAACCGCTGCGGTCCACACGGCACCCGGTTCATTCAGCCCATGGGCCACGTGCGCATGATGGGCGCGGTCCAGCCGTTCATCTCCGGGGCGATCAGCAAGACCGTCAACCTCCCCGAGGACGCCGCCGTCCAGGATGTCGAGCAGATCTACTTCGAATCGTGGAAGCAGGGTCTCAAGGCGGTGGCGCTCTACCGCGACGGCAGCAAGCTCAGCCAGCCGCTCGCCACCGGCAAGAAGGTGGAGGAGCCGGAGACCGCGCCGCCGCCCAAGCTACAGCGGCGCCGGCTGCCCAAGCGGCGTCACGGCTTCACGCAGGAGGCGCGCATCGCCGGCCACAAGGTTTTCGTGCGCTCGGGCGAGTACGAGGACGGGACGCTGGGCGAGATCTTCATCGACATGCACAAGGAGGGCGCGGCCTTCCGCAGCATGATGAACTGCTTCGCGATCTCGGTCTCGATGGGCCTGCAGTACGGCGTGCCGCTCGAGGACTTGGTGGACCAGTTCGTGTTCACCCGCTTCGAGCCCCAGGGACGCGTCGAGGGACACGAGAACCTGCGCGCGTGCACCTCGGTGGTGGACTATGTGTTCCGGGTGCTCGGCATCGAGTACCTGGGGCGCACCGACCTGGCGCACATCGTGACGGACGACCTCAAGGGCGCCCCGGTGCCGCCTGGCCACGGCTCGCATCCCGTGGGCAAGGAGCACCGGATCGCCAACGGCGACAACGGTCCCTCCACGGCGGTCGGGAGCGCGGCAACGGGCGCAACCGCTGCAATCGCTCCAGTCGCTGCGACAGACGCGACCGCCGCGTCGCCGCGCGCGCGCTCCGGAGCCCTGGCAGGCGACGGTGGACCGGACACCATGCTGGGCAAGTTTCCTGGCGACGCGCCGCTGTGCGACCAGTGCGGGCACATCACG
>VBOY01000086.1:24692-25182 GCA_005893295.1 Candidatus Eiseniibacteriota bacterium
ACGATCCCCAGGAGGCAGGCCATGTCCCGGCGTCTTGCGTTGCTGTTCCTCGCCGCCGCGCTCACCGCCACGCCGGCGTTCTCGCAGCATGAGCACATGCCATCAGGCGGGGCCACCGGCGGCCCGGCGAAGCTCGAGAACATGGGCGGCGTTCATCACGCCGTGACCACGAAATCCCCCGAGGCGCAGCGCTGGTTCGACCAAGGCTTGTTCCTGGTCTACGGCTTCAACCACGCCGAGGGGATCCGCGCCTTCGAGGAGGCGGCACGTCTCGACCCCGACTGCGCCATGGCCTGGTGGGGTGTTTCCTACGCCAACGGACCCAACATCAACTGGCCGATGGACTCGACCCAGGAGACCAAGGCCCTGGAGGCGCTCGAGAAGGCGCGGGCGCTGGCTCCCAAGGCATCGCGCGCCGATCAAGCATACATCGAGGCATTGGCGCGTCGCTACGCGCCGGTGCCGGGGAAGAACCGAGCCGCACTGGATA
>VBOY01000086.1:25194-31567 GCA_005893295.1 Candidatus Eiseniibacteriota bacterium
TACCCCGACGACCTCGACGCCTCGGTGCTCTACGCCGAGTCGATGCTCGACCTCAGGCCCTGGAACCAGTGGACCCTGGACGGCAAGCCGCTTCCTGGCACGCTCGAGACGATCGACGTCTTGGAAGGCGTGTTGAAACGCAACCCCGACCACATCGGAGCGATCCACTACTACATCCACGCCACCGAGGCCGGGCCAGACCACGGCGCGCGCTCCCTGCCCTATGCCGAGCGGATGAGCAAGATGAAGCTCGACGCCGGCCACCTGGTCCACATGCCTTCGCACATCTTCCAGCGCGTCGGACGCTACGCCGAATCCTACCTGGACAACGTGGAGGCCTCGGACATCGACAGCGTCTACATCGCTCGCTCGAAGCCCGAGGGCCTCTATCCGATGATGTATTACCCGCACAACATTCATTTCGTCTGGGCAGCGGCCTCGATGGAGGGCCGCAGCGCGGAGGCGATTCGCTACGCGCGCCGCCTGGTCTCGCTGGTGCCGGCGGACTTGGTGGCGATGGCTCCGCCGATGGAGTTCTGGTGCCCGACGCTCTACTATGCGCAGATCCGCTTCGGGCGCTGGAAGGAGATCCTGGCCGAGCCGGCCCCGGCGCACACGCTGCGCTTCACCACGGGCATGTGGCGCTTTGCGCGCGGCCTGGCGTTCTCCGCGGGCAAACAGCTCGCCAAGGCCCAAACCGAGCGCGACAGCATCGATGCGATCGCGGCTTCGATCCCGCCCGATGCCCTGGTCTCGTTCAACTCCGCGCGCACCTTGCTGACGATCGCGTCGCACCAGCTCGGGGGCGAGATGGCCGCTCGCCAAAAGAAGACGGACGAAGCGGTGCGCCATTTCCGCCAGGGGATCGCGCTCGAGGACTCGCTCCACTACGACGAGCCGCCGGCGTGGTTCCTTCCGGTACGCCAATCGCTCGGGGCGGCGTTGCTTTCGGTCGGCCACGCGGGCGATGCCGAGGCCGCCTACCGCGAAGATCTGACGCGCAATCCGGAGAACGGATGGTCGCTGTTCGGCCTCGCCAAGAGCCTGCGAGCCCAAAAGAAACCCGTGGAAGCCGCGGACGTCGAGCGACGCTTCCGAGAGGCCTGGGCCAAGGCCGACGTCAAGCTGGTCGCCTCGCGCTTCTGATTCGCCCGGCGGCACATCGCACCACGAACAGGTATTCCCGGTTCGTGAGCCGTCCCGGGACGCCGACCTTTTCCCCCCGGGGGTTGTAGATCCCGATCCGCGCTCCCACGTAGCGCCGGTACGGGATCTCGATCACCTCGACCGGGCCGCGGCGCGCGAGGATCGCGACCAGACGCTCACGGTCGAGGAACCCCTCGTCGCTGTACGAGACCAGCAGGAACTCGACCCGCAGCGCCCCCACCACCTCCTCGAGCGCCACTTCGATCTGGCGGCGCCGGTTGAAGGGGCTCGGCCGCTCGCGCACGTCGGCGCGCTTCATCGCCACCCCGTATACCGGCGGCTTGTCCCAGCGGACCAGCGATTCCCAGACGTGGTAGTTGCCGAGGTAGGAGTGCTGGTTGTAGGGCGGATCCAGGTAGGCGACATCGGCCTCGAAGCGTTCGGCGGCCGCCCGAGCCTCCAGACACGACGCCGAGCCCGAGCCATCGAGCAGGCGCGGCATCCGCAGCGTGAGCCGGTTGCCCGCGCGCTGCGCCCAACGCTTGAGATAGGCCATCTGAACGCCGGTGGTCGAGTCGACCCGATCCGCCGCCTCCATCAGGCTCACCAGCGCGATCGCCTCCAGCTCGGGCTCCAACGAGAACCGCGCGATGCGGGTGCGGATCGCGTCGACCCGCGCCCCGTTGCGCGGCATGAGGTAGCGCGCGCGCTTGCAAAAGGTATCCGTGAACCATCCGGGGCGGCCGGGCAGCGCGTCGAGCTCGGCGATCAGGCGCTCGGCCCGGGCCTGCCAGCGGCGCCGCTCCGCCCCCACGTAGCAGGTGCCGAGTGCCGCGGCGTAGGCGTTGTGGTCGTTGGCGTGCACCACGTACCCGCGCTCTTTGAGCGCGTGCGCCACGCGTGCAGTGCCGGAGAACAGGTCCAGCACGGTGCGCGCGCCGCCCAAGGCTTCGACCCGCTCGAGGATGAGCGGAACCAGCAGCCGTTTCGAGCCTAAGTACTTGATCAATCGGGTTCCCTCCCGGTGGCGAGGCGGGCCTCCCTGGCCGGCCGCAGGGTAGCACGCTCCCGTGCCTTCGAACCCTAGCCCGATCCGATGCTGGTGCGGGCGGCCCTCCCAACGGTAGCTCCCGCGACGCAGCCCCCAGCGCCCGGCCTGGCCCGGGAAGGACAACTCGAGCATCCGCCGGTGTGCCGCTTGGAGCGCCGCGCCAACGCCCAATCGCCAACCTGGTGCGCAACGCAGCCGACACCAGCAACCTGTTCGTGCCGTTCTACACCACCAAACCCGGGGGAACCGGGATCGGCCTCACGCCGTGCCGGCAGATCGCCGAGGCCCACGGTGGAACGTCGCGCTTGGGAACCGCCGCGATGTGCGCGGCTGCGTGGCCACGGTGCGGCTCCCGCTGCGCGGGCCGCGGAGCTGAAGGCCGACCGCTCCGCCGCTTGCCGGAGTGCGGTCCACTTCGGCACACTGCGCTCATGCGATCCGGCCGCGCGATGCGCTGGCTCCTGCTCTTGCTGGTGTTCGTGCCGCTCGCCGCCGCGGGCGAGTGGCTCCGCTTGGGCCCGGTCACGACGTTCCTCTTCGCCTGCCTCGCCATCGTGCCGCTCGCGGGCCTGATGGGCGAGGCCACCGAGCATCTCGCCGCACGCCTCGGCGCCGGCATCGGCGGTCTCCTGAATGCCACCTTCGGCAACGCCGCCGAGCTCATCATTGCGGTGGTCGCCCTGCGGCGGGGCCTGTTCGAGGTCGTCAAGGCGAGCCTCACCGGTTCGATCATCGGCAACGTCCTGCTGGTGCTGGGTCTTTCCATCTTGGCCGGCGGCTTGCGCCGCGAGCGCCAGACCTTCGACCGGTCGGCAGCGGCGGCCGGCGCCACGTTGCTCAGCCTCGCGGCGATCGGCCTGCTGGTGCCGGCGATGTTCCACCTGGTGGCCGAGGACGCCGTGCATGGCACCACGCTCACGCGAGCGCGTGAGATCGTGATCGAGCGGAGCTTGTCGTGGCAGATCTCGATCGTGCTGTTGGTGATGTACGTCCTGAGCCTGATCTTCAGTCTGCGCACGCACCGACATCTCTACGTCGGCCAGGAGACCTCGTCGGCCCCCGAAACGGAGACCATCGCCTCGCCCGGGCGCGCAGTCGTCACGCTGCTCGTCGGCACCGCCTTCGTGGCCTGGATGAGCGAACTGCTGGTGGGCACGGTGGAGGAAGCCGCGGCCCGCCTCGGCTTCACCGAGGTGTTCGTGGGGGTGATCGTGGTCGCGGTGATCGGCAACGCCGCCGAGCACTCGACCGCGGTGCTCATGGCGATCAAGAACAAGATGGATCTGGCGCTCAACATCGCCATCGGCTCGAGCCTTCAGATCGCGCTGTTCGTGGCGCCCGTGTTGGTGTTGTTCTCGTACCGGATCGGCCACGGGCCGATGGATCTGCGCTTCAGCACCTTCGAGGTGCTGGCGGTTCTCATCGCGGTCGCGGTGCTGAACCTGGTGGCCCAGGACGGCGAAACCAACTGGCTCGAAGGAGCACTGCTGCTCGCGGTCTATCTGCTGCTCGCCTTGGCGTTCTACTTCCTGCCGTAGCCGCCTTCAAAGGACCGCCGGTCGGGCCGCGTCGTTCCCGCCCGCGGTGGTTCCGTGTCGCCGGGCTCCTCCGCCTCTGCTACGATCGTCCAAGAGGAGGAACCGTCATGGCCGTTTCCGCCCGTCCCTCCCACGTGAAGGGCCTCATCCGGCGGCTCGACCGCGCCGTCGACTCGGCCGATCCCCACGCGATCTGTCAGCAGGTCAAGCACGTGCTGAGCGACGTGGTGAACGGCTCCGAGCCGTTTCTCGACGCCTCGTTCCTAGAGCCGGCGCCCGATCGCTACGCCCGCCGCCTGCTCCACCACGACCCCCGCGGCCGCTACACCGTGGTCATCATGGTGTGGGACCAGGGACAGGGCACGCCGCTCCACGATCATGCGGGCATGTGGTGCGTCGAGTGTGTGTACCGCGGCCGCATCCGCGTCACCTCGTTCGACCTCGAGGGAGATCCGGAAGTCGGCCCGGTCCGCTTCACGCCCGAGTCCGTGATCCTCGCCGGGGTGGGTGAGGCGGGACACCTGATCCCGCCGTTCGAGTACCACAAGATCGAGAACCCGGACACCACCGCCGCGGTCACGATCCACGTCTACGGCGGGGAGATGACCTGGTGCCACGCGTTCTTCCCGGACGAAGCGGGCGGCTACCGGCGCGAGCACCGCACCCTCACCTACACGACGTAGCAGATCGATCGCCCTTTAAGCGAGCGCTCTTCGGTGGCCCCTCACACGTCGCACACCCGGCATTCGCCGGTGTACTCGGCGGTCGCTCGTGCCACCGAGTCCTCGATCACGAAGGCTGGAACCTGGCCGAGCTGCAACACTTGATCGCCGCGGCAGCCGTCGCGAAACACCGTCACTCCCTTGCAGCCGAGCCGGAACGCCAGCTCGTAGATCTTCCGCACCCCTTCCGGCGTGGCGCCGCGCGGCAGGTTCACGGTCTTCGAAACACCGTTGTCGGCATGGCGCTGTGCGGTGGCCTGCATGCGCACGTGCCATTCCGGCGCCACGTCGTACGCGGTCGCGAACAGACTCCTGAGATCCGCTGGGGCATCGGCCACTTCGCGTAGCGTGCCGCTCTTGAGCACGCGTTCGACGATCGAGGCCGCCGGAAGCCGGCGGCGCTCCAGCTCGGCCAAGAACAGCGGATTCACTTCGGTGAGCTCCGCCCCGTCGAGTGCCTTCCGCAGGTAGGCGAGCCCGAACAGCGGCTCGATGCCGCTCGATGTCCCGGCCACGATCGCGAGCGTGCCGGTGGGCGCCACGGTGATCAGCGTCGCGTTGCGCATTCTCGGCTCGCCGCGCTCGGGCCAAGTGCTGCGGTCACAGTTCGCGAACGCGCCGCGACGCTGAGCCAGGTCGGCCGAGGCTGCCCGGGCGACCCGCGCGATACGCCCCATCACCTGATCGAGCCAGGCGAGCGCCTGATCCGAGGCGTAGGGGATCCCGAGCCGGATGAGCGCCTCCGCGAGCCCCATCACTCCGAGGCCGATCTTGCGGTTGGCGCGCACGATGTGCTCGATCGCAGGGAGTGGATAGCGGCTCGCGTCGACCACGTTGTCGAGGAAGCGCACCCCGAGGCGCACCAGCTCGTCCAAGCGTTCACCGTCGAGCGCCTCGCCATCCACCAGCCGGGCGAGGTTGATCGAGCCCAGGTTGCAGGCCTCGTACGGAAGCAGCGGCTGCTCGCCGCAGGGGTTGGTCGCCTCCAGCCGTCCGAGCGCCGGGGTGGGATTCCCGCGCTCGATCGCGTCGGCGAACAGCACGCCTGGATCGCCGGTGCGCCACGCGCCGTCGGCGATCGCCTGCCACAGCTCGCGCGCCCGTATCGTGCGCACCGGCGCGCCGCTGCGCGGGTTGACCAGCGGCCACGATGCGTCGTGTTCGAGCGCGACCATGAAGGCATCGGGCACGCCCACCGACAAGTTGAAGTTGGTGAGCCGCGCCGGATCGTCCTTCACCGTCACGAACTCCAGGATGTCGGGATGCGAGATCGAGAGCACGGCCATGTTCGCTCCGCGCCGGCGACCGCCCTGCTTGATGACTTCGGTCGCGGTGTCGAACACGCGGATGAACGACACCGGCCCCGAGGCCACGCCCCCCGATTCGCGCACCCGGTCTCCCTTGGGGCGCAAGCCCGAGAACGAGAACCCGGTGCCACCACCCGTTTGATGGATCACCGCGGCGTCCCGCACCGAGGTGAAGATCGAATCCAAGCTGTCGGCGATCGGCAGCACGAAGCAGGCCGCGAGCTGCCCGAGCGAGGTGCCCGCGTTCATCAAGGTGGGCGAGTTGGGCAGGAACAAGAGATTCGCCATGGCCTCGAAGTACCGCTCCTCCATGGCGGCGGCTTCGGCGGCGCCCTCGTAGGCGCGATCGACGTCGGCGATCACGCGCGCCACGCGGCGGAACATCTGTTCCGAGGTCTCGAGCAGGCGGCCGGTCTCGTCCTTGAGCAGGTAGCGGTGCTCGACGACGACTTTGGCGTTGGGGGTGAGCTCGATCTGCATCCGGTTCCTCTCCGGGGTGGTGCGCTGAACGTGCCACGACACGGTCGCCAACGAGCATAGCGCGTCGCGGCTTAGGGTGCGCGGCTCGCGGGGTGTCGGGAGCCTGCGACCGGAGCGCGGCCAGCGCTC